>JAIPIN010000028.1 GCA_021734665.1 Kiritimatiellales bacterium | reverse complement strand
GTTCCATCCTTTTTAATTGAGTGAGAATTACAATTAGAACATATTTTTCATGATGCATCGGGGAAAATATAAGCATATCTCAGCTAACATTAGCGGAAAAGACATCATTTTAGCCCCCAAAATTTTCCATTAAGCCGAATTTTAACTTCCTAACTTTATCAGAATTGGGTTACACTTCGATTATGCCTGTTAAAGATTCAAGCGTGTCTGTTGTTATGCCTTCTTATAACGAGAAGGAGAATATTGTAGAAGCAATCAACCGAATTGATTCTACTTTGGGTAGCAGTCTTCTAGAAATCATCATTGTTGATGATGATAGCCCAGATAGAACATGGGAAGTTATAGAAAATCTTGGCAATCCCCGTTGCAGAGTAATTCGTAGATTAGATAAAAGAGGTCTTGCATCCGCTTTGGCAGATGGGACACAGGCTGCAAAGGGGGACATTATTGTTTGGCTTGATTGTGACCTTGGCATTCCTCCGGAAGACATCACAAAACTTGTAGAACAATTAGATGAATATGACGTGGCAGTTGGATCTAGATATGTTCCTGGTGGGATGGATACACGCAACAAGTTCAGAGCTTTCTTAAGTGTGGTTTTCAATTTTTATACCAGACTAATTTTAGGAAGGCACTTCTGGGATTGGACATCTGGGTTTGCCGCAGCAAGAAAAGAGGTAATGCAACAGGTGCCATTGTCTTCGGATGGTTTTGGAGAATATTTTGTAGAATGGATTTATGGATGCACAAAAAAGAACTTCAAAATGATAGAAGTGCCATATAGATATGGCTTAAGAAAGGGCGGAGAATCCAAAACAGATGGCAGCCTACTTGTATTTATTAGACTGGCATTTTCCTATGCAACCAGAGTTTTAATAATTAGATTTAGAAGGCGTTCCATATAATAATTATGAATAACAACGAGCATATTAATAGAGAAAGTGAAGATTGGATAAAGACTATAGATGAGAACAAGGGGTATTCCAGTGTAGATGTAAATGTATTCAAATCAGTATTAAGAAGGATGCACACGTACGAATTTTGTAAGGAACTAATAAGGAATGTTTGTTGTGAACATAATGTATTAGAGGCAGGTTGTGGTTGGGCCACTTCCAGTTTTGTTCTTGCATCAAATGGAGTGAGTGTAACTGCAATAGATATTTCGCAAAAACTCATAGAAGATCTTAAAGCGCTGCAGATGCAACTGGGTGGACGGTATGTTTCTAATCTTAAATTAATGGTTGGAGATATATTCAGACTCAAAGAAGTTAATGATCTTTTTGATGTGGTTTTTAGCGATGGTACTTATGAGCATTTTCTTGAAGATAATGATCGTAAAGAAATATTAAAGAATGTGCGTGATGTACTTAAAGATAATGGTAAGTTTATTGTTGCGGTTCCAAATCTAAAAAACCCTTTCTTTGATTCTGTAGTGGATCAAAAGATGCCATCAATGTTTGTTTTTACACCAAAAATTCTTTCCGCAGAATTGGAAGATGGAGGTTTTAAAGTAATTAAGACAGGATTCACGTTTGTTAATCCTGGATTTGAGCAATGGGTTAAGAAGCGTTGGATGATACTACCTATTCGTTTTGCGAATGTAATATTTAGATTTTTGCCAAGGCCACTTAAAGCAATACTCGCGGCTCATTTATTTTGTGTTGCTCAAAAAGTGTGAAATGAAAAGCATTTTCCTATGCAATCAGAGTTTTAGCTATTAGGATTAGGAACAGTAATAAATCTTTATGAATACAGTTACAACCTCAGCAAAGGGTACAAATTATACAACTATTAAGCGTTGTAGGGTTTGTGGTTCAGATGATATTAGTGATCTCTATAGTATTGGAGACCTATATATTTCTAACTTCCCAGAAAAAGCAGACGATGGCATCAAAGCTCCTTTAGATATGGTTATGTGCGAGAATTGCTCACTAGTTCAACTAAGAGACACTGCTCCTCAAGAGCTCATGTATACGAGGTTCTATTGGTATCGTTCTGGGGTAACGCAAACAATGCGTGATGCACTCAGGGACATTACCAAAAGTATCGAGGATAGAATTGAATTGAATTCTGGTGATATAGTTTTAGATATTGGTTCTAACGATGGAACGATGCTTAGAACTTTTGAAAAAGAAGGAATCATTAAGGTCGGAGTAGAACCTGCTTCTAATTTGGCAGAGGAGGGAGCAAAAGGTCTAGATTACTTTATTAATGATTTCTGGAAGTATAAAAGTTACATGGATACAGTTGGGAAGAAGGCAAAAGTGATCACAGCGATTGGAATGTTCTACGACATGGAAGATCCAAATGAATTTATTCGTGATGCTGCACTTGCCTTAGAGGATGATGGAATATTTGTAGCTCAACTTATGTGTCTTAAGAATATGTTGGATGCAAATGATGTCGGAAACATTTGTCACGAGCATCTGGAGTTCTATTCATTATCTTCTCTTGAGTATTTGTTTGATAAAAATGGATTCGAGATTATCGATATAGAACTAAACGAAGTAAACGGAGGCAGCTATAGAGTTTATGCAGGATTAAAAGGAGGTAACCCGCCAAAAGTAGAAGGTGCAGCAGAAAGAGTTAAAAAGTATCGTGATATGGAAGCCGGTCTAGAATCAAAAGAAGCACACATGAAGTTTTTTGCAAGAGTCGAAGAGAATAAAAAGAAGTGCAGAGAATTTATTAAACAAGAGGTTGCAAATGGAAAGAGTGTTTGGATATACGGAGCTTCCACAAAGGGCAATACAATTCTCCAATACTATGGTTTGGATCACACATTGATAGAAGGCGCCTCTGAGCGAAGCCCAGAGAAGTGGGGCAAGTGTACTGTTGGTACAGGCATTCCGATCTATAGCGAGGAAGAAGCTCGCGCAAAGAAACCTGACTACTTCCTTGTTCTTCCTTACACATTCTTTGATGAATTTTATAAGAGGGAAGAAGAGTGGAGAAACGGAGGAGGAAAATTTATAGTGCCTTTACCTGAATTCCGCGTTGTATCATGAGCAAAAAGAAAGCATTAATAATGGGTATTACAGGACAAGATGGAAGTTACTTGGCGGAAGTTTTGCTAGAGAAAGATTACGAAGTTCACGGTTTGATCAGAAGGTCTGCAACAGGTAACACATGCAATATCGATCACATAATGGACGACATAGAATTGCACAGAGGAGATCTATCGGACGCACCATCGCTTTACAGCGCAATCAACACAGTTCGTCCTGACGAGATCTATAACGAAGCAGATCAAGATCATGCAGGATGGAGTTATAGCGTTGTTGATTACGCTTCGGATATTACAGGTGCAGCTCCAGGTAGAATTTTGGAGATTATCAGACAGATTGATCCAAAGATTAAGTTCTTCCAACCACTTACATCCAATATGTTTGGGCAGGCAGAGGAGTGCCCTCAGAATGAAGAAACAAAACTGATGCCGCAGAGTCCTTACGCGTGTGCAAAGGCTTATGCTTTTATGCTCACACGTTATTACAGGCAGGTGCATAACATCTTTGCTTCTACTGCTATCTTCTTTAATCACGAATCTCCACGCAGAACTCCTTCTTATGTTTCGCGCAAGATTACACAAGCGGCAGTTAGGATTTCTTTAGGATTACAAGACAAGCTTTATTTGGGTGATATAGAACCAGAGATAGATTTTGGATACGCAAAGGAATACATGGAGACGGCATGGAAAATAATGCAACAAGACAAGCCCGATGACTTTGTAATTGGAACAGGCGAAGCACATTCAGTTAGAGAGCTTATGGAAGCAGCGTTCAAGGCAGTTGGTCTAAATGCAGATGATTATGTAGAGATTGATCCAAAACTTATTCGCCCAGGCAAAACAAGTACTCTAATTGCAGATTATTCCAAGGCAAATAAAATATTTGGATACGAGCCAAAGGTTAAATACAAAGACTTAGTTAGAATAATGATTGAGCACGATCAGAAACAACAATCAGCTCAAGTCTCTAAATCGTGACCATATTCATTCCATAGTTTCACCATTTCTTCTGCTACTCTTCCTTTAATATAGGCTGGAACATCTTCAGCAGATTCAATTCCAATATCATTTGCTTTTAATCTTTCAAAAATCATCGCTTGAATTTTTGTTGAGCCCAATCTTTCTGCGTCCCAGTATTTCATTCCCAGCCTTTCTGTTCTTACCTCATCTTGATTCAGATCTTGGCGCCTATCTTCTGTCCATTGGATTCGTTCGTGTGCAGGCACTAACTTTCCATCAATAAACAAGGCATCGATGTAATACATAAGCATTTGGTTGAAAGGCATTCTTTCAACTTGCTCCGGAGACACTCCATCTTCTCCTGCGATCTTGTCGAAGAATTCGGGACTTGTGGCTAGGCGTAGGCTGCCATCAGGATCAACATTTGTGACCAAATCATAAAAACTTTCATCCAACAATTGTGATTCACTGTCGGTAAATGTTTCGCTATCAGGAAGCTCCGAAGTGTCTGCTCCAGACTCAACTTTTGCTTGATATTTATCACGATGGATTGTGGGGTTATGGATGAGGGCATACTTCTCAAGTTTCTCAGCTTCATCTTTTGGCAACTTTAAATCTTCACAGAGAGCACGCATTGCTGCAGCTTCGCAAACATTATGTTTCATTACATTGTTCCAGCCGACATACCCCTCATCCGTTTCACGTGGTTTTAAATTAAGCTTTGCAGTTTTTCTAATGAAATCGAAATATTTCCTTCTTTGTTCGTCACGGACATAATTTAGAAAATATCCTGCACGTGCCTCTTGGGGGACCGTTTTGTATTCTGGGCGTTCTTGACTCGGTGTATTCATATGATTTAATCATAAAATATATATGTGCAAAGTCAATCTACTACTGGATGAATTTCTTGTTAGGCAGAAACCTTCGCATCTTTAGCAACTTCTATGATCACATCACACACTCTATTCATTTGCTCGTTTGTAATAGCTAGTCCTGATGGAAGGTAAAGACCTCTTTTTGCACTATATTCAGTCACGGGATACGTCTCATCCGTAGGATACAATTCGCTAACAGCAGGCTGTTCATGGCAAGGCATGAAGAAAGTTCTGGTATCAACTCCTTGCTCTTTAAGTTTGGTTGCAAACTCATCACGGCTCATGCCAAATGTATCTTCAATCAAGATCGCATACATCCAATAAACATTTTTTGCGTAGTCTTTTGTAATAGGAGTCCTTATTCCTTTGATACCACTTAATCTCTCCGTATAAAAATTCGCCATGTGCTCTTTTGTCTGCAAAAACTCATCTAAGTGTTCTAGTTGCCCAAGTCCAAGTGCTGCTTGAAGGTTTGTAACTCTGTAGTTGTATCCAAGTTTTTCGTGAACAAACCTCTGATTTTCCGAATGTGACAGATCTTTAAGTGACCGTGCGCTTTTGGCAAGCTCATCATCATCCGTGCATACCATTCCGCCTTCGCCTGTGGAGATAATCTTGTTTCCATAAAAGCTAAAGGCACTCATGGTCCCCAGTGATCCACACATTTTTCCTTTATAAGTGCCACCGTGAATTTCGGCTGCATCTTCTACTACGGCAATCCCATGCCTTGTGGCAATTTCTAAAATAGGATCCATATCGCAACTGTGTCCGTAAATATGCACTGGCATTATTGCTTTAGTCTTTGGAGTTATTTTTTCTTCTAATTTGGCTGGATCCAGATTGTAAGTGTCTGGTTCTATGTCTACAAATACAGGCTTTGCCCCTGTGTACATAATGGCAAAGACAGAAGCGATCATCGTAAAGTCAGGGACTATAACCTCGTCTCCTGGGCCTATTTTAAGAGCCTCTAGTGCTAAGTGTAGAGCCGTGGTTCCACTTGTAGTTAGTATTGCGTGCTTAACCCCAATTGTCTTCGCAAAGGCTTCTTCAAACTTTCCAATGTAAGTGCCAGCAGAAGAAATCCATCCAGTATCTAATGCATCATTTACATACTTCTTTGCAGAAGCGGGGATAACTGGCTCATTAACTGGAACAAAATCACTCATGATTCTAAGAAGATCTTATCATTTTCTTGGTAGGGTCCTTGTTTAACTTCCATTATATGAGCAGGCTCAATAATTTTTATGGAATGTCCTCCCTTCAAAAATATTACACACTGTCCTTCCGAAAGTATTTCTTCTGATACCTTTTGCCATTCGTCATCATAAACAGAAACTAATATTTTACCTTTTTCTAAAATTATTAATTCACCTATATTTTTTAATTCCAAATTGCGCGGCTTATGTCTGTGAGGTTTTACTTCGTAGCCTTCATCACGTTCAAAGAATCCAACCTGCATGCTGTCTGAATTTTCGGTTACAAACTTAACACCATTTTGGGTGCCTTCGTTTCGGTTAAAGATTAAAGCATATGTTTCGCCGTTATGTTCGATACGTTTCACAGTGCTCATGTTCATGAGTATATGCAATTGCAGATGCATTTCCATCATATCTCTGACTATCTCCTGGTGCCATATGGAGTATTTTCATATATCTCGGTGCAAATTGTGATTGCATCCGGCAGCCGCGATTCGTAAATCGCGGCTCATGGGTTTAAGTAATGGTTGAAATAAACATTAGTGATCTTTTTAAGACAGGCACTAGAAAGGATCTTATTCACAGCGTATGCTTGCTTAGATGTTGCAAAAACTTCTGCCACATTTATCTAAATTTATAATGTATTTTTTGAGTGGTGTAACAGCTGCGGTTGCTGATCTAGGCTCTTATTTGCTGATGTTACATTTGAGTGTTTGGTATATCTTGGCGTCTGTTTTAAGTGGGGTAATCGGGTTTTTTACGGCTTTTTTGCTTAATAAATACTTTGTATTCAAAAAGAAATCTGATTTCAAAAAGCATTTGGGACGCTATTTCTTGGTAGATATGACCAATTTGGCGTTTATTACAGGCTTTTTATTTATACTGGTTGATTATTGGGGAATGGATCCAGGAATTGCCAAATTTGTTGCAATGGCTCCAGTTGTACTATGGAATTTCTTTGTATATCGGTTTGTAGTGTACGTGTAGTTCCTTTAGCCTAATGAGCATGGCGGACAAGAAAGCTTTAGTTACAGGTATAACAGGTCAAGATGGATCATATCTTGCAGAGCTTTTGATGGAAAAGGGTTACGAGGTGCATGGCATTGTGAGACGTGTTTCTGAATTGCAAAGAGATAGAATTGATCATTTGTTCCCAGATCACTGGAATCCAAAAATGAAAATTCATCTGCATTACGGAGATTTGGGTGATAGTAGTTCGCTTTTAAGAATTCTTATGAAGGTACAGCCAGATGAAATTTATAACCTCGCAGCACAATCACATGTTGGAATCAGTTTCGATATTCCAGAATACACAGGTGATGTAACTGGCGTGGGAGTAACTAGGCTTCTTGAGCTTGTAAGAAGCATAGATCTGCCCGCACGTTTTTATCAGGCAAGCAGTAGCGAGCTTTTCGGTAAAGTTTTGGAATCTCCTCAAACAGAAACTACTACATTCTATCCTCGCAGTCCTTATGCTAGTGCAAAAGCTTATGCGTTCTACTTAACTCGCAATTATCGTGAGAGCTATGGAATGTATGCAGTTAATGGAATCTTGTTTAATCATGAATCCCCACGAAGAGGAAAGAATTTTGTTACCAGAAAGATTACATGGAGTTTGGCATCTATTGCTGCAGGTAGGCAGAAAGTAATTCCTTTGGGCAATATGGATGCAGAGCGAGACTGGGGTTTTGCAAAAGAATATGTAGAAGGAATGTGGAGAATGTTGCAACAAGATGAACCTGATGATTATCTTCTTGCAACTGGACGAACAGAATCAGTTAGGTCTTTCCTTGAACTATGTTTGGATATTGGGGGTTTTTCTTATGAAAAGCAGGGAGAAGGATTAAACGAAAAATACATTGATACAACTTCTGGTAATAAATTGGTAGAAGTTGATCCGTACTATTACAGGCCTGCAGAAGTAGACACTCTTAAAGGGGATGCGTCTAAAGCAAGAAGGGAATTGGGATGGGCACCAAAAACAACATTAGAAGAGCTGGCAACAATTATGATGGAGTCAGATTTCAAGCACTTTGGATTAGAGCTACCCACAAAAAAGAGTCAGGTGCTCTCGTCGGCTTCATTCTAGTTAAAGCGCCATATATTTATAGCCTTCCTTTTCTATATCTTCTTTATGTGCGATTGATTTGAGATCATACAATAGGCCTCCTTCTTTAAGGCTAGAGAGTATTTTTTGAGGGAAGTTTTCGAAATATACACTGTGTGGCACAAGCAATAGTACGGCATCATACGGGCCATTTTCCAGCCCTCCTGCAGTGTGGCCCATGTTCTCAATCTCTTTTTCGTTTAAGTATGGGTCATGTACATCCACTTTGCATCCGGCTTCTTCTAGAGCTTGGACAACATTTCCAGATTTGCTGTTTCGCATATCGGGTACGTTTTCTTTAAATGTAAGACCAAGAACAAGAACGCGTTTTCCATTTGGATTACCTAGTGCACTACTAACACGTTTGGCTACAAATTCTCCCATGCCGTCATTCACGCTGCGGCCAGCTGCAATTACTTGTGTATCCATTCCTAGTTGCTTGGCTTTTTCTACTAAGTAATAAGGGTCCACTCCTATGCAATGACCTCCCACTAGTCCAGGTTGGAATGGCAGGAAGTTCCACTTTGTTTTTGCTGCACCAAATACATCTTTAGAAGCTATCCCTAACTCGTTACACATCATTGCGATTTCATTTACGAATGCTATGTTCAAATCACGCTGTGCGTTCTCTATTGCTTTGGCCATCTCTGCCACTTTGATCGAAGATGCACGGTGAATTCCAGCTTCTATTATGGAACCATATAATTCACACAGGGCATCGGTAGTTTTCTCATCTTGTCCTGATACGATCTTAACAATCTTTGTTACGGTGTGCTTCTTATCACCGGGATTTATACGTTCCGGGGAGTAACCAAGAGTAAAACCTTCTCCGCATTTTAGACCCGATTCTTTTTCTAGAATTTTTCCACAAATTTCCTCAGTTGTTCCGGGGTAAACAGTTGATTCATAAACAACTATCGCACCTTCTTTCAGATTTGCACCTACGGTTTCTGTACCAGATTTCAAAATTCTTATGTCTGGTTTTTTATCTTTATCAATTGGAGTAGGCAGCGCAACAATAACTATGTCTGCTTTTTTCAGTTGTGCAGGATCTGTAGTAAATTCTATAGATACTTCTTTCATTTGGCTCTCTGTGAGCTCGTCTGTATTGTCTTTTCCTGATTCCAACTCTGCAATCCTTGTTTCATTTACATCATAACCTATGGTCTTATACCCCTTTTTTGCAAATGCATGTGCAAGTGGTAGTCCTACGTAGCCTAGGCCGACGATGGCAATTATTTGATTCATTGTGAAGATAGTCTATATGGCTTTTATGCTATTCGTACAGAAAATGAACGAGCTTGTAGCTTGTAGCTTGTAGCATGTAATATGCGCATATTATTTTTTCTACAAGCTAACAGCTACCAACTATCAAACGATGAAGCACTTATTCCTTGGTCGCACCAAATCGGTTCATTCTCCTTCGCTAAAGCTACGGCGGATTCCGCGTGAAGCTCTCAGGTCTGTTGTATCAGTATTTTACAGTGGCAAATCTGTTAAGCTACATATCCAGTTCCTTAGATACATCTTTGTAGGAGGCACATCTTCGGTATTGGATCTATTGGTATTTGCTATTTTGGTTTCATATTACGATGTTCATTATCTGCTTGCAGCATTTTTTTCGTACATGGCTGGGCTACTTTGGAACTATGTTCTTTGTGTGGTGTGGGTGTTCGAGAGTAAACATAAGCGGTTATTGGAATTTTTGATGGTCGTATTTATCGCATTTGGTGGTTTAATGTGGACAGAGTTACTTATGTGGATTTTTGTGGAATACGTAGATGTAATGCCGATCATTGCAAAGATAATAGTGCTTTGGATTGTATTGTTCTGGAATTTTGGGATGAGGAAGGTGTATGTATTTCATTAAATTAGTTGCATGATGTTGTTGATGCTCATAAGAAGCTTGTAGCTGGTAGCTAGTAGCTTTTAGCAATTTTCTTAAGCTACAGGCTACAAGCTAACTGCTAATCTGCTAAAGTCTTTTGGAATTATGAACTCTTCCGATTTAATTATTGTATTAGGGGCCGGCCCTGCTGGTATGGCTGCAGCATTGGAGCTTTCTCGCAAGGGGAAGAAGGTGGTGGTGATAGAAAAAGATGGAGAAGTAGGAGGTTTGGCCAAAACGTATGTATTTAAAGAGCCTGAAGGAACATACAGAACAGACAACGGCCCGCATCGATTCTTTAGTAAGAATAAATATTTATATGACATGATTGGAGATTTGTTAGGAGAGAAATGGATTCAGGTTCCACGTCTTACTCGTTTCTTTGTTGGTGGGAAGTTTTATTACTATCCTGTTCGCTTTAAAAATGTTTTATTGCAGATGGGTCCTTATAAAGCTTTCAGGGTTTTATTCGATTATGGAATTGAGCACATTCGTGCACGCATTAAGCCGCGCAAAATGGATTCGTTTGAAAGTTTTGTTGTGGCGCGCTTTGGCCGCACGCTTGCGGAGTTTAATATGATCAATTACACCGAGAAGATTTGGGGAATTCCAGCGAACGAGATAAATGTAGATTGGGCATCGCAGAGAATTGCAGGTTTGAGTCTTATTGCCACGATCAAAAAAATGATATTTAAAAAAGGAGGACCGAAGTCGTTGGTAGATACGTTCTATTATCCAAGTTTGGGCGCCGGGCTGGTGTATGAAGAAATGAAAAAGAAGATTGAGGATAATGGAGGGCAGTTTTTGCTCAATGCAGAGCCAATTTCTATAAAGCACGAAAACGGTCGTGTTAATCAGATTGATGTAAAGACAGAGCAAGGAACACAGTCTTATTCTCCTCAGGCAGTTATCAGTTCCATTCCGGTTTCACGAGAGGTGGAGCTCTTTGAACCTGCAGTTCCCAGCAAAGTAAAAGATGCTGCCGATGCACTTCGATTCCGTGCGCAGGTATATCTTTTCTTAACGATTGATAAGGAAAAAATGACAGACGACAACTGGGTGTACTTTCCGGACAAAGAAATTCCATTCGGACGTATTTCTGAAATGAAAAACTTTAGTAAAGAGATGTGCCCGCCGGGTAAGACCTCTCTTTTTGTGGAATTTTTCTGTTTTAAAAATGACGATATATGGAATGCTTCCAAGGAAAAGTTATTTGATATGACAATGGAGTGGTTGGAGAAACTTAAGTTTCTTAAGAAAGAAGAAGTTTTGAATATTCATTACATCAAGAAACCAAATGCATATCCTCTTTATGACTTGGGATACAAAGAACGAATATCAACCGTATTAAATTGGATGGATTCGTTCGAAAACTTCTTTGCGATTGGAAGGCCGGGCAGATTCCGTTATACAAATCAGGATCACTCGCTAGAGATGGGAATTTTAGCAGCGCAGAGTGTGTTGGAAGGGAAGAGGTACGAGGTAGATTCTGTAGGATCTGGCAGAGATTACTTTGAGCAGGGGTATGTGCCAGAGAAGAAGTGAAAAGTGAATAGTGAATAGTGAAAAGTGAAAAGTGAAAAGTGCATAAAACCGTAGCGGCGATTCGATAATCGCCGCGTTTGTGATAATTATTGCAACTTTGTGGTGTATTGATCACCTTTCTAGAAGGTGGGAATGCCAGTTCGAACCACTGGCCTTTTTTGTGTATTTAAAAAATAATTGAGAATTAAAAATTATAGGATTACAGTGGCTGTATGGATCCATTTGCTAATCAAAAATATCCATTATTAACTGTTGATTGTATTATATTTACAGCGGGAGGCTTAGTGCTTGTACGCCGCGGAAATCCGCCATTCAAAGGAGAACTTGCATTACCAGGAGGGATTGTTGAATTAGGCGAAACAGTAGAAGAGGCTTGTAAGAGGGAAGTAAAAGAGGAAACGGGATTAGATGTAATCAATATGCAATTGGTTGGTGTTTACTCTGATTCTAAGCGTGATCCCAGAGGACATACGATTACTATCGCTTTTCTTGGGACGGTAGAAAGTGGAGATTTGTTGGCAGGTGATGATGCTGCGGAAGCTGTAATGATTTCTGATTGGGAAAAAGTAGATCTAGCATTTGATCATAAGAGAATTATTTCTGATGCGATTAATCTAAAATCGACAAATTGCTTACAGTAATCGCTAAATCAGTTTTTACTAGTACTTTGAGCAGGGATATGTGCCGGAGAAATAGTTTTAGATTTTATTGACATAATTTATTTATATACTAAATTACAAGTAGTACCAGTGGTTCGGATGGGAATTGTTGAAGGTGGCTTAGAGCCTGCAGTCGCGGCTGCTATCTCTCACTGGAGGTTCCCCCTCGTGGTGTATTGATCACCTTTCTAGAAGGTGGGAATGCCAGTTCGAACCACTGGCCTTTTTAAATTTATTAAAAGGCCTAGAGTGATCGCAGAACCTGTTTTACTAATGGTGCTTGTTCGAGCGAAAGTCTATATGTAACGAACAGCCCTCGTTTTTTCATTTTAACCATTTTTGTAAGCGCGAGGAGCCTGAGATGTTTTGATGTCGCTTGATGCTTGAACCCTATGGCCTTAGCAATTTCATTAACTGTTGCAGATCCGTTTTTTTGAAGATAGAGGAGGATATATAGGCGTTTTTGGCTTGCGAGTATTTTTAAGATTCTTTCAGAGGATTGTAGATCTTTCATAAATTCGAGTTTATATCTATCCAACTATGTGCGCAACTAGTTGTATATTACTTGGGGGATTATATCGGTCTATTCTCTCTATTCTCTATTCCAAATCTTGCCTTATCCCGTTAGGATCTGTGCGTTTATATGTCTATTCGTCGTTTAACCAGTCCGTGGCTATTTATTGCACTTATGACAGCAGGGCTTTTTGCTAGCCTGCTTGGAGCAACCAATTCGCTCGATAGAGATTTTTATTTCTATCAAGAGTTCATTCAGAAGCTTGCAGATTTCCAATTTGATTTCTCTGTTCCTGGATTCCACGGATCGAACTTGTTTGCAGTGCCTTGGTATTGGATCACAAGTTCAGAAATCGCAGCTATAGAAATTCAACTTCTATTTGCATTATTGCTACCAGCTTGTGCATACCTTGCAGGTAAAGAGCTATTCAATTCTAAGTGGCATGGGCTTATGTTGGCGGCGATTGTAACGATGACGCCATTTGTTTCTGTGATTTCTAAAATTGGATATACCTCTTCTGGGCTTTTTGTTCTTATGCTTCTTACAATATATGGAGCATGTAAGGGCAAGTGGTGGGCAGGTGTCACTTTTGGATTGGCAATGCTTACAAAGCCGTTTGCCATAGCTCTTCTGCCTCTATTGTGGGTTAAGAGGCCTAAAAATGGCTCTATAATTTCGCGACATAGAATAATTATTCTTGGTTTGATCATTCCTGCTATGTATATAGCTATCCAATATCTGCAAGTAGGTCACATAATTGTTGGAGTTCATCCAGAATTAAGCGAGTCGACTGTATGGCAGGGCCCAACTAAGATTCTTATGAACCTTGCATATGCATTGCAGATTCTTTTTTCTGTTCACAATTATCACTATCCAAATCCGGCAGGAACAGGTCACGAAAATCTTTTACATACAACACCACTTCTAATCTTCTTGGCATTGTTTGCATTCATGAAGCCTTCACAGTTTATTGTCACCCTTTGGGAGCAAAACCCTCGCCTTCAGGCGATCCCTTTAGGATGATATAGTTGTTTCATGCTTAACTACCGCAAGGGTTCCCATACCGTTTTTGATCTTAAATACCACATAGTTTGGATTACAAAAT
>JAIPIN010000027.1 GCA_021734665.1 Kiritimatiellales bacterium | reverse complement strand
AACTATTAAGCTGTCTGTATGCCATAGCTGAGGTGGGAAGGTGGTAGGAATGACTTCTCTACCGTACCTCCTCTCTATGGCATTTCAGAGGGAATCAGGTGTTGCACTTGGGTGTTGCACTTCGGAATGGAATTTAAGGCTTGTTACATCTTTCATAAAATATGCAGAAGCAAGTGGAGATGAGCTTAGTAAAGTTGCAACGGATGCAGCTGCAGCTAGAGAACGTTTTAATAACATGATAAACAGGGGGGAGAAAGGCGCAACCATGATAAATGTACTTGTCATGCAATGCTACACAAAAACACCTAGTTTTGTAAAATGGCTAACTGTTAATTGCCTGCCGGCCGTAGCTTCTTGATGGCCGGCGACGGCTATTAGCAAAGGCCGGTCAAATGTTAATTGTTAATTGTTATCCTCAAACACCCCATTCTCCATCGCCTTTATAATGGCAAATACAGCGTGCTGCGTGTAATCAATTCGCTGAGCATTATCTGTTAACTTGGCACGGAATCCACCAATGGCACGTTTTTGGTTCTCTATATAAAACGCATTTTCTGGCGTGTACTGAGTCAGCAAAACAAACCTCATCCCGCTCCTAATAGAATCTCCATATTTGCGAATGTGCTCCTCATCTCCAGCAAGCTTAGCAAGAGAATATGCATCATTTATTCCCTCCATGTAAGAAGATGTGGAATTACGAGGCTCTCCAAATGGAAAACCACCAATGTAATCAAGCCTATCTCCGTCGGTAATTTGATGATTATCAATCAGCCAATCATTCATCTCAAAAACAAAGTCAGCTACCTCCGGATCTTTAGTGGCTTTATACAAAAGCAAATCGGTTTGCGAATGCCACGGTACAAATGCAGTGTTCTTATTGCCCCTCCAATATTCTCTGTAATAAGGGAAAGCCTTTTGTACCGACTGCAAGTAACGCACATCACCTGTTGCCTCATAAAGCTGCATTAGTGCATACATTGCCTCGCCTGGGTAAAAATCCACTCCCGAATTTAAATCTAATTGGAAATAAGTATTATAAGAACCATCTGGCTGCTGCTGTGCCAAAATACCTTTAGCTAAAATTCTAATCCACTGATCAGCAATTGGATAATCTTGTGCCTGCAACAAGGCCATAATAATAAAAGCGTTGTATGCAAGTTTGGCAGAACCATCAATCTCCACAAAACAATATCCATCGTCACACTTAATTTCGTTTATATATCGCTTAATAGTTGCGTGAATAATAGGAGTTAAAGATTCATCACCAAGTAAATTGCGTACGGCTCCAACATTCCAAGATGTAGCCATCTGTCTAACATGATTATTTGCTGAAGAATATTTATCACCACTTGGATCGTACTCATACTCCAGCCCTCCATTAATATCTGTATTGTTACGATACCAAGAAGAGGCAAGAATAATACGATCATTAAGCAAATCATTATCTATGGCTTCAGCATTTATAAGCGTGTTATATCTATAAAGATCAATCACATTTCCATCACGATCTCCTGTAAATGCAAGCGTATCGAACTTAGAAATCTCGATCGTAGGATCTTTGTAACAAGCAGCTTCTAATTTTGCCTTAAGACATAATCGTTCCAATGT
Organism: Kiritimatiellales bacterium; assembly: GCA_021734665.1. GTDB lineage: Bacteria > Patescibacteriota > Gracilibacteria > Peribacterales > Peribacteraceae > UBA2144. Next base: position 13,204 of record JAIPIN010000027.1, on the reverse strand, counting down.
CTTGGAGAGCGAATAGTTCTTACTGATTGGAACCGACTCTTTAAAGTAGGCACGATTACTCCCCTTTTTTACCTCTATGGCATGGATACCAAGTTCAATTTGACTGCCCAGCTCAGCAATTGTTGTACCGCTTACGCGCTGCCTACCAAATAAAATATTAAAAACAATTTGAGTATCATCCACTTCACCCTCTTCGAGCTTTCCTCCAAATCGATCATCATCTATGCATCGCTTTACTGCCTCGGCAACATCTTTAGCTGTTCGAGCCTTGTCGTCCTCATCTGCAGAACCACTTTGGGAACAACGAATCTTATTATCAGAAAGCAACGTTATATAAATCCTATCGTATCCTTCTACTTCTGGAATATTTTTTGGTGCATCAAAAGATCTTCCAAAATGTGATTCTAAAGTTGCATATGCATGCCTCATTAAGCTCTGCTTATCTTTATTGGAGATTACCTCATCACCAACGCTTTGATAAATAGGGGCGCTTGAATGCATACCATTCATTGCAGGCTTAGAAGCGACATTATCCAGTACTACAAAAATAGCTATGGCAAGAATACCAATGGTAATTATTACAACTGGCGCGGATAGTCCTTTAAAAATTCGCAACATATTGCCCTCTATTGAAGCAAAATACTTGCAAGAAAGAAACTTGAAATTGGCTGATACTGATATACTCACACTATGCAGACTCTTATATGTCTACACGGGCTTGCCCAGCACCGTATCCCGCTTCAGCGGGAGACTGGTGCACAACGTATTGATCTCCTTACTTCTTGCATATGACACAAGTTCTTATCTGCTTACATGGGTGGGGTGGCTCCAAAGAATCATTCAATGAACTTCGAAATGCACTCGAAGGATCTGACATTACTATCCTTACACCAGATCTGCCGGGATTCGGAGACGAAGCTGAACCAGATCGGCCTTGGGATGTGGATGATTATGCTGAATGGGTTGAAGAATGGCTACAAGCTACAAGCTACAAACTAACAGCTATCTTGGGGCATTCCCATGGCGGCCGCATTGCCATCAAGCTCGTTCAAAGAGGCAATCTAAATATCGATCATCTATACCTTTGCGCAGCAGCAGGAATTAAAAGAAAAAAGCATCTAAAGAGATCAATAGGACTCACTTTTGCAAAGATCGGAAATGCAATCCTATCCATTCCCGGATTACATTTGCTTAAACCAATTGGCAGAAAAGTTCTCTATAAATTATTACGAGTACATGATTACGAAAGAGCATCTCCTCTTATGCAAAAGACTCTACAAAATGTTACGAATGAAGATCTGCGCCCACTGCTTTCTAACATTAATATTTCAACAGATATTTTCTGGGGAGAAGATGACACTATGACGCCAATAGAAGACGCTCATATAATGCACAAAGAGATTAAAGGAAGCTCTTTGCATTCTTATCCTGGAATACGTCATCGTGTGCATAGGGATAAAGCTAAAGAGATTGCAGAAGTTATTCGCGCTACAATGCAACAATCATGAATCCATATTTCTTAGCTTTGCTAACAACTGCGGCTTCTATTTCTCCGCTTATAACATTTGCCTCTCTATGGCAGATAAAGGAGTGGCGTACCGACAGACTGCGTGAACACTTAAGAAGTGAAGGAATTCTTAGGCAACTGTTTGGAATAACAAGGCCAGCAATATTTGGTCTATTTGGATTACTTGGCTTCTTCGGATTACTTGCTATGAATTTGTGGCCGATTGCAACACTTGCTGGATACATTTCTATTAGTGCAATCCAAATAATTCTGCATCGTCACCCTAAGCCAGTGTGGACCAAGAAGGCATTTGTATTAATTACAACAAGTATTCTGCTTACCAGCCTAGCCAGTTTTTACAACTGTCAACTGCTCGCCGGCCGTAGCCTTGGCGAAGGCTGGTCAACTGTCAACTGTCAACTGTCATACGCAATGATCCCCCTGCTTCAACCGTTTTTCTTGTTTATCGCTTGGATTCTTTGGTCACCACTGGATAAATATCTAAAAACAAAAATCATGCACAAAGCACAAAAAATACGATCAAATCACCAAAACATAACTGTTATTGGAATCACAGGAAGTGTAGGGAAAAGTACAACCAAAGAACTTTTAACACATATACTTGCAGACAAGAATCCCCTTACAACTCCAGACCATGTAAATACCGAGATGGGAGTTTCTAAATGGATAATTAATACACTACCCAAAAATCCTGACGCACAAATCATGATCGTAGAGATGGGTGCCTATCAAGCTGGTGAGATCGCACTGCTTTGCAGTATCACACAACCCACAATGGGAGTAGTTACCTTTATTGGAACACAACATATTGCATTGTTTGGATCGCAAGAAGCACTTTGTAGAGCAAAAGGTGAACTGATTGCTGCGCTCCCAGATAACGGGGATGCATTCCTAAATATGGACAGCACACTCTGCAGCGAACTTAAGGAAGTATGTGCATGCCCCATCACCACAGTTGGAACCGGTGGCGTGGCTGATATAGAAGCCTTTGATATAGAAGAGACTTCGCAAGGAATTAAATTCCGTATTAGTGATACTGCATTTTCTCTTCCGCTTCATGGCACGCACAATGTTACAAATGTGCTACTAGCAACTGCAGTTGCAGAAAAACTTGGCATGAGCCGAACAGAAATTGCCGAAAAACTTAAAAGCTATCAGCCTGCTAAAAATACATTCTCTGTACGAGAAGAAAACGGGGTTACAATCTTGGATGATACTCACAATGCAAGCCAAGCTAGCTTTAAGGCTGCAATAACATGGGCCAAATCTCAACCTGCTGAGCATAAGATTCTACTTACAAGTGGGCTGATTGAACTTGGTGAATCACAGGATCGTACTCACACCGAACTTGGAACACTAGCTGCAAATATGTTTGATCGAGTAATTTTCACTCATAAAAAAAGCGCACGCAGTTTTGCAAGAGGATACGATAAGGATATAGAAATATTCTCAAAGCATTCAGAAAAAGTGTCTCAAGACTCTCTCTTGGTATGTATTGGACGAATGCCACAGAACATGATCAAAAAACTGCTTCCAAAACTAGAAACTAGTAAACCAGAAAACTATTAACTATTCTTTTGAATCGATGCTTCTATCCCCCATCCACCACACATTTGCCCCGCATGTTGACGCAAGTTACTTGCTTAGAACGCTTGCAATAATTCTAGTCCCTTGGAAATGGAGATCAGGAAACAGCAAAAAGATACTCACACAAGAGCTGGCAGATAGATTTAATGCTAACGCATATCTTTTTGCATCTGGACGTGAGGCACTTAGCTCATTGCTTAGGGCAATGAATCTACAAAATGGTGAAGAGATAATTGTACAAGGCTACACATGCGTTGCGGTATCTAATGCAATTCACAGCGCAGGCGGCGTACCAATTTATGCTGACATAGATCGTGAGACTTTGAATCTAACAGCTGAAAGTGTAGAGGAATCTATAACTCAACGAACCAAAGCAGTTATTTGCCAGCACACCTTTGGAATTCCATCGCCTGCAAAAGCTCTAAAAGAATTATGTAAAAAGCGCAGCATACTTTTGATAGAAGACTGTGCGCACATTATGCCAGATAAGGATGGCCCCGAAGAAATTTGCGCACATGGCGACTTCGTTTTCTTCAGCTTTGGACGCGATAAAGCAATCTCTGGAATTACAGGTGGAGCTTTGCTTTCTAGAAAAAGTGATGTCTCACTTAAACTTAATGAAGAATTAAAACGCTCAGTGGATCTAAGTCACTTAACAACTCTTAGATACCTCACTTACCCATTCGTATACACCATCGCTAAGCCATTCTATGGCCTCTTCTTGGGCAAAGTATTCCTTTACCTACTAAAGAGACTCAAATGGATGGTTCCGGTGCTTACAAGCCAAGAAAAGGAGGGATACCAATCCCCTATTGTTAAAAAACTTCCAAACGCTCTCGCATATTTAGCACTCGGAGAATTCAACAGGCTAAATAAAATCAATAATCATCGCCGCGAACTTACCAAGTTCTACTTGGAAGAAGGCAAGAAACACAACTGGCCAATTCTTGCAGGCGTGACTGCAGATCTCCCACTACAAAAGTTCCCACTATTTGTTATGAATGCAGGAGAAATGCGGGCTCAACTAAAAAAGAAAAATATTCACTTAGATGACGGCTGGACCGGATGCGTAGTCTGCCCTTCTACAATTTATTTGGATCCTACAAATTATGTTCCCGGAAGTGATCCAGAGGCAGAAGCAACTTGTGAGCAGATCCTGTCATTACCTACTCATCCTACGATGACGATGAGGCAAGCTCGTACTCTATGTAAAATTTTGGACAAAATGATTAAGAGTTAAAAGTGAATAGTGAATAGTGAATAGTGAAACTACCAATCTGGCAAACGCACTTGTTTGCCTGTCGGCCGTAGCCCCAAACAAGAAGGGCGAAGGCTGAAGCGAGGAGCTCACAGTCTGTGCATATTTAACGCGAGCAGATGGCGAGCAGGCGCCGCAGCGACTGACTCGTCTCTGCCGAGCTATGGCGCAATAGAAGAACTATGCGACGAGCGAGTCTGCGTTTGCCTTGATCTTTTTTGGTTCTTTTTTCCATCCAAGGGAAAAAAGAACATAATGAAACAATTAAAATGTCTAGACAACTTAACTCGCTCTTAATAGAATAAGTTGTCCACAATGCCACGAAAGGAGTCACCAACATTGGCTTCACTTGAAGCATTTGTTTATGGTTTAGAAGCAGTGCAAAACACAGTAGCAAACGGAGCGCAGACGCACGTCATAGGTCTTGTACGACAAGATTTGCTCGTTATTCTGAGCCTTAGCAACGGAACGACTGCAGAAAGAGTCATTAAAATACTGAAGAGAATTGAAAGCATAGAATCTCTCACAATTCGTAATCTATAAGGTAAGATACCCCCAATGATGATTTCCCAAGCTACAAATCAACAAGAGTGGGACGAGTTCCTTGCAGCTCAACCATATTCCCCATTCCTCCAAAGCTGGACTATGGGAGAGGTGTATAGAGATATTGGCGAAGAACCGGTGCGATTGGAGATACGCGAAGGAAATGAGCTAAAAGGAATCTGTCAGGCCTTGGTAGTACCTGCAAGACGAGGTAAACATTTGGCTGTTCCTTATGGGCCAGTACTAAATTTCGAAATTCGAAATTCGAATTTCGAAATTAATCAATTAATTCAAGATCTTAAGAGAATTGGTAAGGAGAATGGATGTGCATTCATCCGCTTAAGTCCATTTTGGAAAGCATCAACTGAAAAGATCAAAGACACAAAGCTTTCTCCTCTTCATCTTCTTGCAGAACACATCTGGTATTTAGACCTGAAAGATAAATCCGAAGATGAACTGATGAAGAACATGCGCCAAAACCACAGAAATCTAATCCGTCGCGCAGCAAAAGAAGGAGTAGAAGTAATCGCATCTAGTAATCCAACAGAAGACATCAAAGAATTCTTCAAGCTATATGACGAAACCAGAAAGAGGCATCACTTCGTCCCCTATCCAAACAACTTCATCACTTCACAACTTAATCATTTCTCTACTCGTGGTGAAGCCACTCTTTATCTAGCAAAATATCAGGGCGAAGTATTAGCTGCATCCGTACACATGCACTTTGGAGGAGAAACAAGTTACCACCATGGAGCAAGTACTCATAAGTATCCAAAAATCCCAGCCAGTTACCTACTCCAATGGACCGCGATTACCGACGCCATCAAACGTGGAGATCACATGTACAACTTCTGGGGAATCGCGCCTGAAGGCGCCAAAAAACATCCATTTGGCGGTGTAACACTCTTTAAAAAAGGATTCGGAGGCGACCTTCTTGAACTACAACACTGCTGCGATCTTCCTGTAAAATCATCGTATTATGCAACACGTGCATTTGAGACGTGGAGGAAGTGGCAACGAGGATTTTAGCTTGTAGCTTGTAGGCAGTAGCTTGTACGCTACTGCTTGAACTTTCACCACACATTCACTATGTCTAAAGAAGCCCCACCAAAAAACACTGACGAAAAACTAGATGCCATTCTAGGTCACCTTGCAGCAATGGATCGCCGCGACAGACTACGAACAATCGGTGGATTTATAAAAGGGATGATCTCTCTGATTCCTATCATCATTCTTGTAGCTTCAATGTGGTATATGTATGAGTATGGTGATCAATTATTAGAAAAGATTGCAAAACAAGCTGCCAAACAAGCTGCCATTGTTACAGAGCAACAAGGTAGCGCTGTTATGCAGAAGTTTGAGGATTTGATTGGGGGATAGGCTTTAGAGGCACATGATGGCTAAATGGCTACATGGTTGGATGGTTCGCAAGCGATCATCAGGTCTGTTGCCACTTTAGTAGCCATCCAACCATTCAACCATCCAATCTACCTAATGAAGCTAAGCTACTCCCCCCGCACCAATCCCACCACCTCATCAGCTGATGCCGATGAAGATATTACAAAACTTGGGATTCTAAGTAACTGATCACGCGCAAACACCCTCTCTTGTCCTGTACCTACCCCAAGCAAATACCCAGCATCAACTGCTTTACCTGTGATACGAGAATTAACTCCGCCAAGAGGATATGCAAGAGAGAAGACTTCTTTGCCTGTGTACTCTTCCATCAATTTTCGACTCTGTTTTAGCTCCAACTCAACTTGGGCATTAGTAAGTGATCTCAAATCGTCACCTGTGTGACCACCCGACTGCACATCATGACCATTGGCGCTCAAAGTAAGTATCTTCTTCTGTGTGATTCCATCCAGACCCAAATACTTAGTTGCAATGAAGACTGTTGCTCGTACATTACTCGCGCGAAGCACATCAGAAACTTCATCTATATTGTCTGGTGTTACATCGGATACAACAAGGGCAACTGTATTAGGCTCCAAGCGAACATCACGATCCTCTTGCGTGATAAGTAAATCTTTAAATTGTCGCAAAGAAATCATATTAAATCCTTCTTCCTTTAGACGACTTATATGACCTGGCATAACGCCTAGAATGTCATCTTGGCTCAAACGATAGTGCACCACTGGCAACGTAAATTCATCCTGACGGACTAAGAAGTTTGGTAAGAATTGAGTTAGATACTCCGCTGCTACATACCCCTCTTTACCTTCAAACGGAATTCGTGCCCATACATCATCTTTGCTAAGAACTTTTACAAATGATTGCCCAGGTAGTTCACCTAGTTTATCGCTACGAGTATCGGCAGATTTTCGAACATTCAAGAATCCAAAGTCCACAAAGTATAAATCCTTGTATGCCTCCTTCTCCTCGGCAAGTTTTGCTTCCGATGTCAATTTAGAAATGTATCTCTGTGCAACAAATCCTTCACGGCCTCCTGGCATTTGTATTTTTGCCCACGCAGCATCTATGAATTCTATCACAGTAATAATATCTCCTTTATCAAGTCTATCCGTAGCACTTGCCGTAACATTTGGAGCGTCACGAACATTTAAAAATTCATTTGTTACAGCAAAAAGGTCGTCACCTGTCGCCGCAGGACCAGATCTAATTGCTTTGAATTTATCAATCATAGATAAATCAACCACGGGCACATTTCCTACGTCCTCCCCCTCTAAATATAATGGTGGACCACCGCCTTCATCCAATGTAACTATACCATCCTCAGCTTGCTGCGATAAATCCTTGAATTTAGCTATATCATCAGCAGTAAACGTGAAGTCTTCTGCCTCTGGAGGAGCTTCTTCTTTAGGAGAGCAACCTGCAAACAAGATTCCAAAGGAAGCGATTAGTAAAAATGCCACGAGTGGTCGTGGTGAGTTCACAGAGGAACGGCGGCGGCGGCGGAGTGCGGCGGACATAGGAAAGGGAGGAAAACTACATGCGATCAGGAACGCGTATAGTGAGAATTTCTGCTCCTGATTTGAGCACAGAAGCAGTGAGCGAAGTTAAACAAAGACGCAGAGTACGATCAGGTTCCTCTGCTTTTAGAATTGGCTCTGAGTTATAAAAACTGTTGTACTCCTGACAAAGCGCAAAAAGATAATTTGTAAGAATATGAGGCATTCGCGTATCACGCGCCTCTAACAAAACTTTTTCATATTTAAGAAGAACATTTACTAAGCTTCTCTCTCTGTCAGAGAGACTCTCTACCTCCTCTGGTATATCCACTTCTTCTTTTTCTGCCTTTCTTAATACTGACATTGCACGAGCATGTGTGTACTGAAGATAGGGCGCCGAATTCCCGTCAAAACTTAAAAACTTATCCCAATCAAATACAATATCCATCTTGCGATTCTGGCTAAGAACTCCATAAGTGAGAGCTCCAACCCCCATCATCTCGGCAAGATCCTCACGATCATCTGTCTGTATTTTATCCCCATGTTCTTCTATCACTTTATCTGCACGCTTTACTGCTTCATCAATAACTTCTTCAAGCCTTAAAACTGTCCCCTTTCTTGTACTCATCTTTGCATCTCTAAAACTCATGCGCCCGAATACGGTGTGTTCAAGTTCTGGCAGATCCCACCCAAGTTGATTACATACCTCAAATAGCTGATCAAAATGTAAACTCTGTGCTCTATCAACTACGTAATAAATTGCCTCTGGATTGCATTCATCAATCCTGTAACGAATCTGTGCTAAATCTCTAGTTGCATACAAAGTAGAACCATCACTCTTTCGTATCATATAAGGAGACAAATTTTTCTCCTCAGGGAAATTAACAATCAAAGCACCTTCTTCGCCTTCTACAAATACCCCCTTTTGTTCTCCCTCTTTTATAATTTCTTCCATTTTGTCTTCGTAAAAACTTTCGCCAGTTTCCTTATCAATGTTCACATGCAATCTCTCGTACAATTTTTCTAGAGATCTCTTACTAACTGTAACTGCATCTTTCCAAAAAGCGCGTAATTCTTTGTCGCCTTCTTCTAATTTTTTAAATGCAGCTCTCCCTTCATCCTCTAAAGATGAATCACTCTCTGCTTCTGAGTGAAAACGCACATAAAGTGCCAATAGTTCATCTATATCCATTTCTAATACTGGTTTGCCTTCGCCCCATTTCCCATAAGCAACTGCCAATTTTCCAAACTGTGTTCCCCAATCACCAGGGTAATTCCATCCAATTACATTATCACCATTGTGCTTATAAATATTTATTAGAGCCTGACCAATAACATGCGGAAGAATATGATGGATACCAAGAGGTTTAGCGATATTAGGACCACAATAATCAAAAATTACAGGAGGCTCGTTCTCTCTTTTAACCTTTGCAGTACAAGCTTTGCGTGTTTCATTAAGCTGCTTGATTAATATCGCAGGAGATAGCCACACATTCACATAGCCAGCACCTGCAACCTCTGTATTATCAATACCTTTCTCATTTTTGAGCTCTTTAGCCAAAATCTCTGCAATCTCTTTAGGATTTTTCTTAAGTTGCTTTGCACATTGAAGAGCAACCGCTGTAGATAAATCTCCGTGACCTTCCTCTTTAGAATGTTCCCAACTCACAGGAATTGATGATGCATCAAAATGTTTTTTGAGAATATGCTGCGCCATCGTTGTAAGTGATTCATGCATTGAACAAATATGCTACTCAGAGATTAAGGGAAATGTACCACGAAAAAACAGCCTTTCCACATGAAAACAAAATTTGATCTTGCTCTAATTTTATCCTCATGTTTTGAACACAAATTGTATGCATAGATTCTATGTACGTAATAGGGGCAAAATAGTTGATCAATAAAGTTACAGAGTTTTCTCTGTATTGCGAAAAAGTGCAATAAAATGTACAATAGTAGGGTGAAATCCAAATTCTTTTTGTTATGTGCTGCAGTGATTATCAGCCTTCCTCTCGCTAGTTGTACAAAAAATAGTGATGAAGAAATTGCTGAATCAATTTTTTATGTCAGCGGTGCAAAAAGTTCTATCTTTGCAGCATTAATAATTGGTGGAAAACAATCTGATTTGCCAGTGCGTCCTGGCTCCCCTCTTGGTATGTATGTGAGTATGTATCTGGGACAGAGAAATTCGATGGGAGTTGCAAGTGCACTAGAAGGTATAGATTCACAAGTTAAACTCTTACGAGCAGACTCTGTTATAGAAGATGAAACATTCGCACTCTTGCAAGAATATGGAACGGTTTTACAAGTGGATATTACAGACACACTTAATCGCTCAGTTAATCGAGAGGAAACACTAGATAAATATTCTCAATCTCTATCTCGAATGAATACACGCATGGCTCAAAAACAGACTGAACTTGATCAGAAACTGGATGACATTGGTACACAAAGAAAAGAAGAGCGAAAAGAGGTGCGCGAAATGGAACGTCAAATCAAAAGCGACTTACGAGATAAGAACTACACTGCTGCCGGACCTAAACAGAAGGAGCTATCACTTTTGGAAGCTAAATTGGCCGAAACTGAGTCCAATGAGAAGCAAACCAAGAAGGTGCTCTCTATTGTAGAAGACCTGCTAGAAGTAGGAGAAGAGCGCCTAGAAGCTATTATAAACAACCTCGAAATACTTATTGCAGGACTACAAGTGATAGATGTGCCTGGAATCGAGGAGCTTGGCATTGTAATTGGCAAATAGCATTTAACTTATTGGATAATTAGCTTATTGGCTTTTTTGGCTTAATTTAGCCAATTTCTAACAGTTAACAGCTAATTGCATTTATGTAATACTCTTGTATTTTCACAAGGTATGCCCTCTGTAAGAAACAGGGTTTTTGCGCTATAATAAAAGGATTTATAGAACTTATGGCTACAAAAAATACTAAAACTACTAAGGCAAAAAATATCAAGCTTTCTCGTGTGCTTGTGGCAGCAATTGATGATCTGCTTGGACTGCAGCGTAGAGCCGAAAAAACTCTGCAAGTTGCAAAACAATCTAAAAGGCCAAAGCTAACTTCAAAAGAGCAAGAAGCACTAAGGCAATATGAAGAAGGTCTCCAAAAAACGCTTGATATAATCGCGCCAGCAGGCATGGAGATTAAGCCAGATGAATTTATTCTAAATGATATGCATGGCCGAGTACTTTATGCACTCAACTGGCCACATTACATATATCCAAACTGGCTATCTGAAGAGATCAACTTTGATGCGCATATGAACATCTGCCAATTTATCTATCCGGCAGATAATAAGACGATTATGCGAATGCTCCGCAAGAAAGTAACCCAGATGCGATCCTCTATTCACATGTTGGAACAAAGAGGAATTGTACGCGATCCAGCACTTGAAGCTGCGCTACAAGATGCAGAAGAATTGCGAGACTTACTCACGCGAGGCCGCGAAAAACTCTTCCAGCTAGGTTTGTATGTAACACTGTATTCAGAAGACGAGGAGAAGCTCAAAAAGCTACAAACAGACATGGAATCTCTGCTCGGTGGGAAGCTTGTTATTACAAAGCCTGCCTTTATGCAGATGGAACATGGATGGATTTCTACTCTTCCATTTGGAATAGACGAATTGGAAATAAACCGAAATATGAACACGTCGCCAGCAGCTGCTTGTTTCCCATTCTCTAGCTCAGATCTAACAGACGACCATGGAATCCTTTACGGTATTAACCGTCACAATGATAGCTTGGTAATATTTGATAGATTTGATTTGCCCAATGCAAATGCAACAGTCTTTGCTACATCTGGTGCTGGTAAATCTTTTGCAGTGAAACTAGAAATTCTCAGGTCACTGATGTTCGATACAGAGATGTACGTGATAGACCCAGAGAATGAATATCGTGAACTTTGCGAAACAGTAGATGGAACTTATATTCCTATATCTTTAGAGAGTTCAAACCGAATTAATCCATTTGATTTGCCTAAAGCTGTACGAGGAGAAGAGGCATCTGCAGGTGAAACACTACGTGCATCTGTTATTAACCTACATGGACTCTTTAAGCTTATGCTAGGCACACTAACTCCAGCAGAAGATGGAATTTTGGATAAGGCTATATTGGATACTTACGCACTTAAAGGAGTCACACTTGCTTCAAATAATTTAGATGGAAAAGAAGTTCCAACATTATCAGACCTTGTTGATGTATTGCTTACAACAGATGGTGGCGAGAACATGGCTAAAACACTTTCTAAATATACAGAAGGAAGTTACACAGGACTATTTGATCAGCCTACAAACGTAGAACTAGATAACCAAATGGTTGTCTTCCAGATTCGTGACCTAGAGGAGCAATTGCGACCTATCGCAATGTACGTAGTTATTAACCTGATTTGGAACAGAATCCGTGCAGATTTTAAAAAGCGAATGCTGGTTATAGATGAGGCATGGAGTTTGATTCAACATGAAGATTCCGCACGATTCCTATACGGACTTATTAAGCGCGCACGTAAGTACTACCTTGGTGTTACTACAATCACCCAAGACGTAGAAGACTTTGTGAACTCTCCGTACGGTAAACCGATTATCACAAATGCATCTCTGCAGATACTTCTAAAACAATCCCCTAGTGCAATAGATAACTTGCAGAAGATCTTCTACCTCACAGAGGGAGAAAAATATCTGTTACTCGGATCAGAAGTAGGGCAAGGTCTGTTCTTTGCAGGAAACCGTCACGTTGCTATTCAAATTATTGCTAGCCCTCAGGAATCTAAAGTTATTTCTACTAATCCGGAGGACATCATGGCTAAGAAGGAATCAAAACGCCTAGCCGAATTGATTAGTGAAGATAAAGATAATCCATCAGGATCGCAAATGCCAGCGCCTAATAAAAAAGAAGTCGCACCAAACACAAAAGACAAGAAGACTGAGAAAACAGAGGATGATAAATCAGAAAAATCAGTAACAGAGAAAAAAGAGATAGAAGAAGTTAACTCCCCCAAGCCCGAGCCCGAACCCGAACCCGAACCCGAACCCGAAACCAAGCCCAAACCACAACCACAACGTGCGCTCAACAAGAACATCACACTAAAACAAGCTACGCTGCCTCCGGTTAATAAGAAAGAGGAGGAAGAGCTATTGGAGACCGAAGGAGAAAAAATAGAAGATGAGGAGTGAAAAGTTAAAAGTTAAAAGTGAATAGTGTCGTCGCATAACAGTACCCATTTTTTGTGCACTTTTAGGCTTAATGGAAAATTTTGGGGGCTAGAAACCACCTAAAAGCTCTGAAATCAGCTTTTGTTTTCGTTCGATTTTCAATCCAGGATGTACATTGATTTTACACTTAATATTTGTAAATGAGCCTTCTAAAGAATT
>JAIPIN010000026.1 GCA_021734665.1 Kiritimatiellales bacterium | reverse complement strand
ATGTTCCATCCTTTTTAATTGAGTGAGAATTACAATTAGAACATATTTTTCATGATGCATCGGGGAAAATATAAGCATATCTCAGCTAACATTAGCGGAAAAGACATCATTTTAGCCCCCAAAATTTTCCATTAAGCCATTTTTCACTATTAACTTTTAACTATTCACTTTTCTTATCCCTCTTCTCCTTCATCTGTAAAAGAGTCTTACTAGGCTCCGGAACTCCCCCACTATCCTTAAGTTTTTTCTCTAGCTCTGCAATTTCTTTCTTTTCATCTTCACTTAAAGCTTCGCCCATGAAGTCTTTTTTACGAATCATATTAAAATCATTCAGCCACATTTCTCTATCACGCCATTTGCGATATTCATCTAGCTTCATGCCCTTTTTGCGAGCTTTTTTTAGCTCTTCCTCTTCCTTCTCTTTTGCCTTACCAGCCTTTTTGGCATCTTTTCTGCCTTCTGCAGCAGACTGTGCCCACTTCATAATCTTTCCCTCAACCTCTACTCTAGATTTGCTATATCGCTCACGAGAAAGACTACGCAGTGTTTGCACGCGGCCTTTGTCCTGTTTGAATTCTGGTGGCGGAAGTGTGGATACAGAGAATGGTTTGGATGGAACCCCATCAATCATCACACGTGCATATGCGTGATATTTAGGCAGACTTAGAATATCTTTTGGAGTTACCATTTCTTCAAACTGCAAACTCATCTCTTCGGCATCATCACTACCAACTTGGAAACTTATGATTGAACCAACGTTTCCGAACACTGCATCTTTAAGAGCGGTATTTTTGTCATCTATAAGAAGCTGCGCAACATACTGATTAGCCATTGTAAGAGAAAGGCGATATTTGCGAGCCTCAGAGAGAATAGTAGCAAAAGACTCTGTTGCAAAGTTTTGGAACTCATCAACATACAAATAAAAATCACGTCGTTCGCTTTCTGGAATATCCGCCCTACTCATAGCATCAATTTGGAATTTTGTTACGAGCATAGAACCCAAGAAAGCGGAAACATCTTCACCAAGTTTTCCTTTACTCAAATTAACAAGAACAATCTTACCCGTGTCCATTGCATGCCTAATGTTCACACTACTTTTTGTCTGCCCAACAATGTTGCGCATAATAGGAGTAGAAAGCAGCTGACCAACTTTATTTTGAATGGCAGAAATCGCCTCTGTTCGATATTTCTCGGACCATTGTGCATATTCATCTTCCCAGAAACTTTTTACTAGTGGGTCTGTAATCTTTTCTACAACTTTTGCACGATATGCATCGTCCGCAAACATGCGCATAATTCCAAGCATAGATGACCCTTGATATTCCAGGAGTGCCAGAAGAGTATTACGAAGAATATGTTTCATTCGCTCACTCCAAACATCAGGCCAAAGTTTTGTGAATACTCCCATCAAACCTGAAGCAACTATTGGGCGCTGATCTGGCCCTGTTGCCTCTAGCATGTTAAAGGAAACTGGAAAATCGCGGTCTGCTGGATCTATAAGTACAATATCATTGGAGCGCTGTTTTGGTACAAACTGCAAAATTGCATCAATTAAATCTCCGTGCGGATCTATAACACCAACCCCCTTGCCTTCATGAATATCACTAAAGACCATGTTCTCTAAAAGAGTTGATTTACCCATTCCAGTTTTTCCAATGCAATATATGTGTCGTCTGCGATCATCTGGCTTGATACCAAACTGAGATCTTTCACCGCGAAATACTGCCTCGCCAAGCGTTGTTACATCTTTGTCTTTAGCGATAGGCAGATTAATAGGTGGTTCAAGTTTTTTACTTAGGACCCAATCTATATTTGGAGTCTGTACCAATACTGTTGGTATGTGCCACAGTGTTACTACTTCTTCTACAGATAGAATAAATGGAGATGTATTAACACCAAACGAAATACTTGAGCGCTGCTTAGAAGATCCAGCTCCTAGTGCATTACAATTCGGCAAAGCAAATTGCCTAAATCCTCCAACAATCTCATCTATCTGAGCACGAGCTTCTTCTATATGCCCCTTTGGGGCAATGACGCTGATCCGCACATTACATAAGAATAGTAATCTATTCACTTTATCTAATGCTGCAGAAACAGAATTTTCACGATCATGTGAGCGCGCACTCGCGCGTTGCATTTCTTCTTCATCTGGATCGGATGAGATCATCTCACCTGTTGTCATGTTAACTGGTGTAGTAAAGAATTTACTAAACCCAGGCCAAGCTCTAAAACCACCCAAGAAGAAAGCCACAGGCAAAAGCACTATGCGTTTCCATCCGCGTGCTAACTGCATGCGCGTAAAGAATGCCGCATATCGCACAGAAATGGATGCTAGGCCCTTTTGTAACAATGGAATGAATCTAAGTGCACGCCTTCTATAACTACCTGTTAACGGCTTAATATCTACCTGAACATGTCCTCGCATTCCAGGAACAAGTGATCGCGACAAAGTTGAAGTTATACCTGCAATAGGATCCACATTTGTTCTTGTAAGCAAATCATCAAACTGTGGATGACGTTTGATCGGAAATATTTCTGGATCTGTAAGATATAGATCTACTGTTACCACTTCTTCATCTTCATTTGGCACAAAAGGGTCTTCTCTCACAATCTCTATATCTACATCTGGATACTGAGCATATATCTGGCTCTCTGCCAATCGTGCTCCACGATCACTTCCTCGTACAAAGAAGCCAATTTTTCCGTCACGCCCCATTCCAATCTCCAAGCTCACTTCTTTATCCGATCCTTTAAGAGAATGAAGAGCTGCAATAGCAGGTTCCATATAGAGTGGACCACGATGTGTCTGCCTTTCGCGTTCGTCCTCCTTCGCAGGTCGTACTTTTAATAACTTAATAGGCATGTGTTTCAAGAATAAGATTGGAGAAGGTCAGCAACCAAATCGATTGCTACCGTATTGTACGCGTAATCCATTCTCATGGGACCCAGAATTCCAAACGCGCCTCTTGAATCACGTACTTTATATTCTGTCACCATCATGGAACAACTTTGAATTGAACTTAGAATATGATCATCACCAATGTAGTAACGAACCTTTTCATCTATCTCTACCTTGTTTAGGAGTGCGTTCAATCTTTCTTCCAGAAGCTCTGCAACCCCACTAGCAAGTAAAGGGTTACTTTGGAACTCTGGTTGCTTAAGTACATTACTAAGCCCCATAAAATACACACGGTCTTTGTGAGGGACAGAAGCGAATGCAACATTCGGAACCATTTGTGATAGTAATGCCACAGCTTCGTATACTCGCTCCTGATCTTTACGTTGGAAATATTGCTCTCTTAGTGAATCAAATTTCTTGCGCACTGCCTTCTCTCTCACGCTTGGTTTCATAAAATCCTGAACATACATCCTGTAACCTTCTGCAGTTGGAATACGCCCAGAGGAAATATGAGGCTGTTCAAGAAATCCTTCGTCCTCCAAAAGTCCCATTTCGTTACGAATTGTTGCAGAGGAGCAAATAAAGTCCCCAGATTCCAAAAGTCTCTTGGAACCTACTGGTAGAGCTGTCTCTATGAATTGGTCGATTATCGCCACTAAAAGCTTACTTTGGCGTTCATTCATGCCAATATAGTAGCACTCCGCAGGTGTGAGTGCTAGTCAAATATGGGGTAATATGCTTAGCTTGTAGGTTGTAGCTTGTAGCTTGTGTAAGGGAAAAAGTCGCTACGGTCCTAACGATTCCTACAAGCTACCAGCTACCAGCTAGCTTTCCGTCTTCTTCCCAGCGGCCATCCTCTTCCTGAACCTCTCTACGCGGCCTCCCTTCATCTCCTTGCGCTGTTTACCTGTATAAACTGGATGACACTGAGAGCAGGTTTCTACTGTAATTTCCTTAGTTGTACTTGGAATCGTGAAAACCGTTCCACATGTGGTACATGTGATTTTGGCATCGGCGAAGAGTTCTGGGTGGATTCCGGCTTTCATATCGGGAAGATTGTACAGAGATTGGTCAGCGCTGCAAGAAATCTACTTCTTTTTCTTCGTGGCAGGCTTTTTAGCTGGAGATTTCTTAGCAGTCTTTACTGTTTTCTTAGCTGGCTTCTTCATTGATTTCTTAGCAGGCACTTTCTTTACAGCCTTCTTAGGTTTTGCCTTTGGCTTCGCTTTTGGTTTAGAAACTGGCTTTGGTTTAGAAACTGCTTTGGTCTTAGGTTTTGGCTCAGCCTTTTTTGGAGTTGGCGCAGATGATGATTTAGGAGCTTTATTCTCATCCCTATCCCTATCCCCAGACCCATCTCTAGCCCCACTTCCCATTCCAGCCGTAGCACCAGAACCTACTGCTACATTAACTTTCTTTGCAGCGCGGTTTACACGTCTTTCCTCTTTCTTAATAAGTTCTACTTCTTCTGTACGCTTGTCTGCTGCGGCCTGAATAACTGCTTCCTCTTCTTGTTTATCCAACATAACAACACTCATCGTAGATACCTTATCACGAGCTTTTAAGCGCATAATTATAACACCTTGTGTCGCACGCCCGCGTGATGGAATATCACTTAACTGCATACGAATAGCCTGCCCTTGTCTGCTCAAACAAAGTAAATCTCCCTCGTCACCTTCTTGCAAAACACATCCGCCAACAATATCGCCAGTCTTTGCTGTGAGCTGTGCTGCTTTTACACCAGATCCTCCCCTACCTTGGAACCTATACTCATTCACAGGTGTCATCTTGCCCAAACCATTTTCCATTACAACTAGAAGTTTGCTCTTAGAAGGATTAAAGATAGCAGCTGCTTCTACAACTTTGTCTCCTGATCCTAGCTTGATTCCGCGAACACCCGCTGCCGCACGACCCATCTCTCGCACATCCTCTTCTTTGAATCGAATAGCCTTTCCTTTTTGTGTGACCAAAAGAATTTCGTTCTTGCCAGTAGTTGCTAGCACCCAACAAAGTTCATCATCAGACGGAATTTTCTGAGCAATTAATCCTGAACGACGAATGTTTTCAAATTGATCAAGTTCTGTACGCTTCACAATCCCCTTTCTGGTAACCATAAAGAGGCTCGTTTTGTCTTCTAGATCTGATTTTAAGATAGCAGTTACTATCTCGCCTGGTTGTAATTGCAGAAGATTTACAATCGCCTGTCCTTTTGCAATTCTAGATCCTTGTGGAAGTTCGAATGTTGGCAATTTAAACACACGACCAGTATTCGTAAAGAACAATAGATCATCATGATTCATTACATGCAGGATTGTTGTTGTCTCATCCTCTTCCTTAACATCTACCCCCTTAACACCCTTGCCTCCACGTGCCTGCGAACGGAACTGCATTGGGCTGAGTCGCTTCACATATCCAGTGCGAGTTAATGTAACCATCATTGGCGCATTTGGGATAGTGTCCTTTGCACTAAAGTCTCCAACTGCATGCTTCACTATTGTTGTTCTGCGCTTGTCGCCAAATTTCTCTTTCATCTCATCTAATTCTCCAGCAATTATTCCATCAATCCTCTTTGGATCTTTTAGAATCGCTTCGCACTCTGCAATAAATTTTCTCTTCTCTGCTAGTTCATCTTCAATCTTCTTGCGCTCCAAACCTGCTAAAGTTTGCAAACGCATTTGCAATATAGCATCAGCTTGAATTTCTGTTAGTTTGAACTTTTTGATGAGATTTTCCTTTGCAATCTCCTTAGTTGCACTCTTCTTAATGGTCTCTATCACCTTATCAATCTCATTAAGAGCAATGCACAAGCCTTCCAAGATATGAGCACGTTCCTTAGCACGATCTCGTTCAAACGTAACACGTCTGCGAGTTACAACTCTACGGTGATCGATGAAGATTTGAAGGAACTCTTGCAGATTAAGAAGCCTAGGCTGAATACCATCAGCAAGTGCGATGGTGTTATAACCAAAACTCGACTGAAGATCTGTGTGCTTGAATAGCTGGTTTAAAATCTTTTGAGGATATGAATCCTTCTTAAGTTCAATAATGATACGAATCCCCTCTCTGTCAGACTCATCACGAATATCCGAGATGCCCTGAATTACTTTATCTTGCACCAAAGTTGCCATTTTCTCGATCATTGTGGACTTATTCACCTGATATGGAATTTCGGAAACGCGTATATGATAACGACCATTTTTGCTCTCTTCTATCTCTGCCTTACCTCGAACTACTACTGAACCACGCCCTGTAAGATAGGCCTGAGTTAGAGTCTCTTGATTATAAACAATTCCACCAGTTGGAAAATCTGGTCCTTTTATAAATTCAAGTAAATCTTCTACTGTTGCCTCCGGATTATCAATCAGGTGCTCTGTAGCATCAATCACCTCAACCAAGTTGTGTGGTGGAATATTAGTTGCCATTCCAACAGCGATACCAACTGTTCCATTAAGGAGTAGGTTTGGCACTTTGGCAGGTAGAACTGATGGTTCCTTTCTTGTGGAATCATAGTTAGGACGAAAATCGACAGTATCTTTATCTATATCTTGCATAAGCTCCTCAGCCAACTTCTCCATCTTAGATTCGGTATAACGCATTGCAGCTGCACCATCTCCATCTATTGATCCAAAGTTACCTTGACCTCTTACAAGTGGATACCGTAGCGAAAAATCTTGTGCCATACGCACAAGGGAATCGTAAACAGCAGTGTCCCCATGTGGATGATATTTTCCAAGAACGTCTCCTACTACAAGCGCAGATTTGCGGAATTTTGCGCTGCTCCTCAAGCCAAGCTCATTCATAGAATAAAGAACTCGTCGGTGCACAGGCTTTAATCCATCACGGGCATCAGGCAAAGCTCGGCTAACAATTACACTCATCGCATAGTCCAAATAACTCTCCTCCATCTCGGTGACAATAGGCCTAGGCGACACGTTTCCGATGTTGCTTATGGTCTCTCTTCCGTGCAATGGGCCATTGGTTTTGGGCTCAGTAAATTCCACTGCATCGGCTTCCTCTGGCGAAGAAGCTTCATCATTAGAATCGGCCGGCGGTGTCTTTTTGTCGTCGGACATGTGTCTTGAAGATGATACAGAAAAACTAATTCAATGGAAGTCATTTTGATAACTTGTGGAACAGCTGGATAGCTGGATGGCTTAATGGCTGCTAAAGTGACACCAGCCTCGAGTTCGCTTGCGAACCATTCAACCATTCAACCATTCAAAATGTTATCCATCGTCTCCACCCCCATAGGCAACCTCGGTGACATAACCAAGCGCGCCATAGAAACCCTATCCAAAGTAGATGCAATTATCTGCGAAGACACTCGCGTAGCAGGAAAACTCTGCCAACAATTAGAAATTCCTAAGAAAGAATTCATCTCTATGCACAGCTACACATCTGATCAAAAGATCGAGATAGTATTAAGACGTCTTAAAAAAGGAGCGAATATGGCTGTGACCTCTGATGCTGGAACCCCTGGAATCTCGGACCCTGGCTTCAAGCTAGTGAGCCGTGCTCGCGAACGCGAGATTGAGATAGAAGTAATCCCTGGCCCTTCTGCATTCTTAGCCGCACTATCTGTTAGCGGACTTCCGGCAAATCAATTCCTATATCTAGGATTCCTACCAGTTAAGAAAGGAAGGAAGCGTCTGCTCCAATCGTTTGCAGAAGAAAAACATACAATAGTTTTCTATGAATCAGTTCATAGGATAGAAAAAACTCTTAATGAACTATCGAAAGCTCTTAGTGAAAAACCAGACCGCAAAATTGTAATAGCTCGCGAGCTTACTAAGCTACACGAAGAAGTTATCGAAACAACTGCCGAAGGACTTCCTGCAATTGCAGAGGAAATTACAAAGAAAGGAGAATTTGTGATAGTGATTGGAGCTATCTAGTCTACAGCTTACATTTGCCGTTCTTGCAACCCTTCGGACAATAGTAATTCTTGAACTCAGCTACGCTTTCTGATTTACAACTCCATTCCTTTAGATTGCTTGATGTATAGCATTCATCTTTATACTCAATTGAATTACTATCATCTATTATTACAGTCACTGTACCCATCTTATGAATATTGCCGTATCCACCTGGGAAATTTGCATGAGCATCCGTATCTGTACACTTTGGATATTCTTCGTCGGGAACTTCTTCGTCAGGGATTACTTCTTCAGGAACTACTACATCAGGAATGCATGCTCCATTCTGGCAAGAATTTTTACAGAAGAAATAATTCATGGTTTCTTTATTAGAAGATCCACAGCTCCACTCCTTTAGATATTTTGATAAGTAACATTCATCTTCGTGCACAATTGAATTTGTTCCATCAACCAAAGTCATTGTGCCCTTAGTAAATATATTGCCGTTTCCATTAGGGAATTGAGCAGATGCATCTGTATCGGAACAACTATAGTCCGCATTATGACCTTGTTCGCACTGGCAATTAGAGTTACAAACATTCCCTGAGCCACAATATGAATCCTGACCCAATAGACACTGCTCATCGCTATCTATAACACCATCTCCACATTTTGACTTAGTACAATCCAAGCGACATGCATCTGGAGCTGTATCTGAATTCTGATCTCCATCATCACACTCCTCTACTCCGGCTCGTTCATAACCATCTCCACATGCTGCATCATCACATGAATTTAAACACGCATCATTGTTAGACTTATTGCCATCATCACAATCTTCACCTTCTTCCGTAATACCATTGCCACATTCTGAAGCGGCGGCATGATTGACCGTACAAGAATTACTGCATTCATTATCATCAATATTATCTCCGTCATCACACTCTTCATCCCCTCTTGTAATTCCATCTCTACAAATAGGTTCGCATATACTCACACAATTATCGGATGATTGCGCTGTAACAAATGAGAATATGCTTGCAACAATATTCTTGAAGAATGCAGCAATACCCCGCTCAGAGCTATATGCGGTACTTGAGCAACTACTATGACATGACCATCCTGTTTCCACTGCACAAGCATCGTACGAACAACCATCTCCACTCAACTTATTACCATCATCACACGCCTCATTGCTCTCGATATTCCCATTACCACAAATCTTCCAATCATAATTGGTTGGACCGCATTCAGTGTAAGCAGTTGTAGCAATTCCAGGATTACTACAAATTGTAGTAGTCTTAGAAACAGTCTGATAACAAGATTTGCCTACAGGACAGAAACGGATATCGCACGCAGCACAACTGTCGCCAGGATCGGATCTCTGTTCGCACGTACTATTACAGGCATCTCCGTTATTCCTATTACCATCATCACATTCTTCCCAACCCTCAATCACATTATTTCCGCAGAATGGGAAGTGGCAGTAATTACTACAAAGATCGGAAGTATCATCATTGCCATCATCACATTGCTCATTTGCATCTTTGACTCCATCACCACAGGTAGGTCCACCTGCTGGACCACAAGCGGTGTATCCTGCCACTGCACCTTGTGCCGAAGAACATGAAGCCTCATTTTTCGTAAGACTTTGGTAACAATTCATATTGGGCGGACACGTCTTCAAATCACAAAGTGAACATAAACCGTCATCTGGAAGCTTACAATCATTACTACAACCATCAGCATTGTCCCCGTCTCCATCATCACACTCTTCATCTCCTTCCTTAATATTGTTTCCACAGATAGGCAGCTTACATGAGTTGCTACAATAATCTGTATTCACGTTATTACCATCATCACATTTTTCTCCTTTAGACAAATCAGTTACACCATCACCACAGTGTGCTCTTTTGCAATCCTCTCTACATGCACCATCTTCGCTATTTGAATTATCAGAACCATCGTCACATTCCTCTATATATTCTTTTTCTCCATTACCACATTTAGGTACCTTACATTGGTTATCACAAATATCTAAATTATCGTTATCACCATCATCACATTCTTCGTCACCCTCAGGTATACCATCTCCACAATATGGCTCTCTATAAACAGTATACTCTGTACAGTCTGTCCAACCAGAAGGTAGTGGCAACCCATCAGTAACACACTGAGCTATCTCTTTGTTACGATTTGCATAGCAAACCAAATTTGGGCTGCAAGACTCAGAAGCACACAAAGAACATGTACCTATAGAAAGCGTGCATCGTCTTGCATTACTCACTGAAGCATTCGGCGATGCGCAAACTGTAGAAGTTGAATTATTAAACTTGAAGCAAACTTTTCCATTTCCGCACTGAGGCCAACAATCGCATGTAACTGCTTCCTCAATATTACCTTGATAATCACACCCATCATCATTAACTAGGTTCCCATCATCACATTCCTCTGACCCCTCTATTAATCCATTCCCCATACCAGGACTATGCTCTTCGGTTGGGTCATTTGGCATGTAAACACCTGTAATCAAGTTTTGATTGTGATAACAACCAGGATCATCATCATCAATTACACCATCGTCGTCATTATCTTTGCCGTCACTACATTCTGGTATCACATTAAACTCATCGTTATCTATTTTATTTTCACAACCTGGATCAACCAAATCAACAAAGCCATCGTCGTCATTATCTTTGCCGTCCTGACACTGAGTTGTCCCATCTCCCTCATTGTTATCCTTCTCTTCTTCACAACCAGGATCATCATCATCAATTACACCGTCTTCGTCATTATCCACTCCATCGTTGCACTGATACGTCTGGTAACACTGTGCATTACATCCATCACCGTTAATCAAATTACCATCATCGCAATCCTCACCAAACGAGGTATCAATTACATGATCTCCACAAACTGGATTCTTACAATCTGTTCTGCAGGCATTTGGTTGTGAATCTGAATTATTAGATCCATTGTCACACTCTTCTGCGCCCTCCTGTAAGCCATCTCCACATTCAGGACCATCTTCACCTGTTGGTCCACATTCAGTAAAGTCTGTCGTTTGTATTCCTGAATTGGCACAAGTAGCCCAACCATACTGTATGTTTTGGTAGCACACCATATTACTTGCACAATTCCAATTTTCACATGCATAACAATCACCACCCGCTGAATGTTCCGTCTGACATTCACTGTCACATCCATCCCCGTTGGTAGTATTTCCATCATCACAATCTTCGCCATTTGCAGAATCTGTTATGCCATCCCCACATATTGGATCTGTACAATCCTCCCTACAAGCATTAGGTACTGTATCTGAATTATTAGATCCATTATCACACTCTTCTGCACCTTCTATAGTTCCGTTACCGCAATCGGGCATAGAACCTTCATCACACTCAACATAAAACTCTGACAAAATGCTTGGAGGTGACTCACAGATAACCAAATCATCCAATACACGCTGATAACATATTTTATCATCTGTACATTCAGTAATACTGCACCCCGAACAAGCATTTTCCTTCAAACAAGTGTTATCACATCCATCTCCATTAGTTGTATTTCCATCATCACACTGTTCACTGCCCTCTTTTATATTATTACCACAAACAGCATGAGTAGTAGGACACTGAATCCAATTTAATTCGCTTCTAAAACCTTCTGACTTACAAGCTCTTTGACCAGTAGCATCAGGCGCCACAAAACACTCATGACCTGCTGCACAAACTTTGTTATCACATCTTGCACAAGCAATGTCTGTGTTAATAGTACAATCGCTCTTACAAATAGTGTTATCACTATTAGCTGTACCGTAATCACATTCTTCTCCTACTTCTGTGTCAATCACCATGTTTCCACAGTAAGGAACATCCTGACACATTGTATAATCTAGATGATTATCGGCAGTCTGCGGACTATGACAAGCGGTACTAAAACTACCATCGTTCTTAACAAAACAAGTAGTACCCGATGGGCAATCATTTACAAACGGAGTACATGTACGACACAAATTAATTTCATCAATATTACATTCGCTGTCACACCCTTTGCCCTGGCCGTTATCTTCACCAAAATCACATTCTTCATATCCATTTTTAACAAAACCATCACCGCAAGTTTCATACTGACACTTAGGGTTACAACCACTATTACTAATTAAATTATCGACTCCAAGATCACATTCTTCGCCTTCATTTTCTTGCACTATTTCGTCTCCACAATTTGGTGGACCGATTTGTTCACAATCACAACTACAGCTTGCATTTGTTTGGCAGTTAACTAGACCTATATCACATTCTTCACCATCTTGAACGATGCTGTCTCCACATACATTATTTTTGCATTCATTGCTGCAAGTATCTAAATCATAATCATTTCCATCGTCACATTCTTCACCTTCTTGCGGAATACCATTACCACATACAAACTCTAAACATTCGGTCCATCCGCTCGGATTTTGGCCAGATGCTGAACAAGTTGAATTTTCGTTGCTATCGTTAATGTAGCAAGATTGTGAATCGCCACATACTGGTTCACAGGGACAATTCATAATTTCATGTGGCTCACATGCTTCCCAGTTTTGCCTTGTTCCAACTTCTGCATCTGGAGCCGCACAGGTGCTCACGCCTGATGCATGAACAAAACATACTTCCGATTCATCACACGAAGGTGCACATGGGCAACCATTATAAAGTGTTGGCTTATATTCTATATACCCCCAATGAGTTGGAGTCGCAGGAGTTAAGCCGCCGCCTGGAAGTGTTGCCCCAGGAGGACCACACTGACCAACACGACCAAATCTTGTGTATCCATAACAAAGATCCGGGCTAGAACAAATACCACCACATGGGCTTTCTTCTAACTTACACGCGCTACATCCATCTCCAAGATAGTTATTTGCATCATCACATTCTTCACCATTTTCAATAATTCCATTTCCACATTGCACTGGATAATCAAGTTCATCATTCCATGAATTTTCTTGGCAACCCTTATCCAAGCGATTGCCACACATTGGAGTCTTACATCCCTGATCCTCCTCATCCATCTTCAAGTCCCCATCGTTATCTACATCATCAGTACATTGAGTAGTAACTTTACATTCATCACTGCAACCATCTCCATTAATTAGATTTCCATCGTCACAGCCTTCAAGAGTTTCTTCCCATATTCCATCGCCACAAACTGGAATAGTACATCGGTTGGTGCAATTTCTTGCATCAGCTCCTCCATCATAAATACCCTCATCGCACTCTTCTTCGCCTTCTTTCACATTATCTCCACAAACGGGAATAGTACATATACGAGAGCATTCTGCGCTTCCATCACAAACCTCGTTTTGCTCTTTGATGCCATTACCACAGAAAAGTTTCATTCCTAGTATTTCTGACTCAGAAAGAGCCCTGTTCCAAATCTTCACGTCATCAACCAATCCCGAAAAATTACTATTGTAATAATCTCTGTTCGTGAAGCTGGTGTTGCTATTAGTATTTTCTAAATATTCCAAAGCCGTTCCTATGCGAAATGTATTACCTTTCTTTGTGAAGAAAGTATTGTATTCATAAAAATCATAATCAGGCTCACAGTCTGATGTGAACGATTTTGATGCAACCATTTCACCGTTGATATACATCTTTGCATTTTGCTGGTCATCAACAGTCACCGCAATGGACATCCACGGATCTTGCGGCACTGGACCTCCATACATATGTCCTGAATCTGCACTCCACAAATCTACCATTTCATCTGAGTATCCGGCCGTAAATGCAGGTGACGTGAGCACAAAATCATCACATTTTGCCAAATTGAACGTCACATAATGATAATCGTTATTGGCCTCCATCATTAGTGCATAATCCCTATGTGCAGCCTCCCAGTTGCTCACAGAAAATCTGTGATCAACTAAATCGGAACTACCTAAAATGATTTGCTTTCCCCAGCTCACATTCCCTACACCGTTTATATTCCTCTCCCAAAAATCCTGAGGCTTAATACGTGTGGCTATTGTTAGCTCTTTATCGAAACTTAAGATTTCAGCATTAGTTACTTCTACATATGTTGATGCACTGTCTGCATCATATCTATTTTCAAATTTTGCAGCTCCGTCAGAATATACAGAATCCACAATAGTGGTATTGTTACGAGCAACTCCATTATTAGAACCTTCGGAATCTTGAAAATCGTTATCAAAATTCCAGTGTGCAATAAATCCATCGGTCGACGTAGAACTGCAATTTATTTCATCATATGCTACGTTGCTATGTCCAGTTGTTGCATTATCAGCAGTAGCAACTGCGGTACTATATATAGTTGCTCCACAAGGTATATCTTCCGAAACACCAAACTTGTACCAATAGCTATGTTCTTGGTTAGGACTAAGATCAAGCCCACTGCTACAAATAATGTTATTACCCTGCTTATTACAAGCTCCAGATTTGTCTCTTAACGTAAGATACTGTGATTGCGGAATAGGAATATATGCAATTATATTATCTGCATTAGTAGTTCCTACATTCTTAATGGTAAGAAGATACCTAAGAGTTGGCGTACCTGGTTCTACCACATCTGGTAGCACCTTACTCAAAGTTAATTGCAAAATTGGAGAACTATTTGTCGCCATTTGAGAATTGTTTGTCACAAGCCCTTCTTTTACTGGTTCCTTATCCACCTCACAAAATATTGTATCCTGATTCATATCACTATTAACCGTTGATACATTGTCTGCGGTTGCAGCTGCGTTGTATCCCATATTTGCACCACACGGAATATCCGCAGACACACCAAACTTGTACCAATAACTTTGTTCCTGACCAGGTTCTAGATTTAAACCACTTCCACACACCATAAAACTCCCCTGCTTACTACATGTGCCAGACTCACCTCTTGATGTTAAATACTTAGACTGAGGTATAGGACTTGCAGTTCTTACATTAGTAGCACGAGCATTCCCAATATTTTTAACCGTAACCAAATATCTGAGTGTAGGCTCGCCTTGCTCTATTGGCTCTCCTGCAACAGGAACTGTTCTAGATATTACAACTTGTAGTTCCGCAGAATTATTTATTGCCGCAGTAAGAAAAGAAAGATCTATTACAGAATTGCCATACAAACTAGCTGTAATGTTCATCGTACTAAATGCCAATGCACATAGCGTGAACGAGATACTTAGAACAGATTTTCGCTCCATATAGATGAGGGGTATTTTTTTATTTTTCTAGTAATTATACCTTATAAAGCCAAATTCTTCAATGCCGTTAATTCTACAATTGTGTCCTAAATCTTGTGGTTTACTCAAAAAGAAGGGCAGCGCAAGCGCTGCCCATGTCCGACCCTATTTCACTCTCATGATGATTAAGCCGAATATGCCCAGTAGCGCCTGCCCACATACTTGCCACTCTTCATATGTCCCACCTATGAACAGGCACAAGAATAGTCCTAAAGACACGAGCGAGCTTGCAACAAATATAAGCCATCCTGCTGCGCGCAATGCAAATTTTTCCAAGCCATCCTGCACGGACAACTTCTTCGTAATCAGCACATAGCCGATCATCACGTTCATCACCATAATGATGAACGAATATAAATTCATCATTATCGTGCTCCTTGATTTGGTGTGATAGAACAACGGTCGGCCAGATACTGTAGCGTAAATATTGGCATGTAAATATATGTTTACAAGTAACCGACCACCAGCCTGAGGGCAGGTGGCTTTGGGCTTGCCTGCTTAATCGCAGGCGACGCAAGCGTCTGGCAAGGCGGGAGTTGTTTTAGAGATAATTAATCGTCCAACTTATCGAAGAGGGACGGTTGATCC
>JAIPIN010000025.1 GCA_021734665.1 Kiritimatiellales bacterium | reverse complement strand
CAAAGCTCACACAGAAGAGGCTTGATTGTGTGTTGGAAAGCATTAATACTCGTCCCCGTCATTGCCTTGGCTTTCGTACTCCAGAGATGGTGTTTAGAGGTGTTATGAAGCGATATGCATTTCATACTTCAGAGTAGGAATACTACAACTATTTAATTAAATAGTTGTTATGTTATTCATTTTTGAATTGGATATTTGTTTGTTGATTCGTTTTAATACTAACACATTTGCGCAAATATGTTACTATTAAATCAAGAAGTATGTGTGCACATAATTCATATATTGTTCAAATTACTAATGATTTTACGCAAGCTCTGATCATATTAAGTCTGTATTAGTGTCTCAATCCCAAAAAGGTTCTTTGAGGGATTTTTCGATTGCACCATCAAGTGTTTGATGCCTTTCGGCTTCTTTTTCTTTTCCTTCTAGTTTATATAGCTTTTTCATAGTTCTATAAGAACCCCAAGGGTAATACTGCTTTCTTGGTTTTCTGTTGATAATTGGTTTTTTGTCTTTAGGCTCAGTGTTTTCGGCTTCTGGATCTACTTTTCGCTCTTCCATTAAAAGTGGTTTTGCATTCCCATCTTTAGTCCATTCAACAATGCCCTTAACTTCTTTAGTTCTGGGGTCGACATAAACAAAATCGTCATCTTTATAATCAGACATAAATACTAGGGGTGAATGCGGTGTTCCTCTGGGCTAGGTGGTGGAGGTGGTGGTGGACCGGGTCTTTCTATTGTTTGTATCGGCGCCTCTTCTTTGTGATGGAAGAAATCATGCACATCGGATTTTCGTTGCTCTTGCATACGAAGTAAAGATTCAAGCATAACTGCTGCACATCCTACAAGTGTAACAATTACTCCAAATCGAATTTCCATTCTAGAGAATTGTAATGTTACTTTCATAAGTACAGATAAAGCTGCCAACACCAATACCGTAGATTGAATTCCACAAAAAAGACGAACTTGCTCTTTAATATTTTTACGAATAATAGATGGCCCACCGGACAGTGGCGATAGTGTAATTAATAAAACAAAAAGATTTATAATGAAAATAGCAATTCCTATTAATGATGTATAAAAACCGAATCCTGAATGGGAGATTACATCGCTTCCGAGCATGTAACCTCCTGTCCATGGAAGGAATACTCCAACAAGAGCTATAAGTGCTCCTCCATTAAGGATTTGCTCTTCTAAGTCTAATGATCGGATTCGTCTGAAGATTGATTGTGCCATATGGTGAAGTGTAGCAAGTACGGATGAGAATCTCTATAGATAGTAATTGTAAATTCCAAAAAACAAAGCACAAAGCCCAAAAGCCTTAGATTTAGATATTTGGGTTTTAATAATATGCTCTACACTAGTCTTATGATCAAGATCGCAATTGATGTTAGGGAAGCCTGTCGCGAGAAGCGAACAGGAAAGGGGCAGTGGACCTATGGATTTGTATCTGAACTTCTTAATAGAGGCGAAGTAGATGTACTTCTATTTTCAGATAGTCCCCTTCCAGATAATTGGAAATCAGTTAAAAAAGTAATATTCCCATCTGGATTGTCTTGGCACTTTAAAGTTGCAAAGGCTCTTAAAAGCATCACTAATCTAGATTTATATCTAAGTCCTACAAGTTTTATAGTTCCTGCCATAATTGGCAATAGAATCAAATTTATTCCTGTTGTTCATGATTTAATTGCATTTAGAAGTGAACCACATGATAAAAAGGCTCAAATAGTAGAAAAATGTCTTCTTAAAAGAACATTAAAGAAGGCTTCTTGTATATGTACTGTTTCTGAGAATACAAAGAGTGACTTACTTAAAAAATATCCATTTATAGATTCCACATCCGTTACATCAGTTTTTGCTGGGCCAATGAGTGATGATGAAGTTCAAAACATTCCAGATAACAAAACTATTTTATGTGCAGGAACACTCAGCCCTCGTAAGAATCAATTGAGACTTATAAAAGCATATAATTCACTTCCAAAACATCTTAAAGAAAAGTATCAACTATTACTTGTTGGTGGGCACGGATGGAATGACAAAGAGATCATTAATTCAGTTAAAACTAGTGATGGTGTTATATGGAAGGGCCATGTAAGTAATGATGAATATGAATCGCTAATGTGTACATGCACTGTTCTGGCACTCCCCTCTTTGTACGAAGGATTTGGGTTACAGATACTAGATGCTCTAAAACGTGGGGTTCCAATTCTTACGTCTAATCGCGGTAGTATTCCAGAATTGGTAGGAGATAATGCCGTATTTGTTGATCCAGAGGACATATTAGATATGGCTAATGGATTGGAAAAGATTCTTACTGATGAGAGCCTAAGAGAAGATCTGAGAAAGCGTAGCCAAGGTTACTCAAAGCGATTTTCTTGGGCGCATTCGGTTGATCTCTTTATGGAAGCAGTCCACAATATTTAGGCTCTATGACCTCATTTAAGCGCATCGGCATAACAGTCAAAACTGGTCTTGATCACAAAGATAAGGCTGTAAGTAGTGTTATAGAAATACTCAAAGGTCTTGATGTTAAGGTTTGTGTAGACTCGGAAAGAATTGGAGATCTTGGTTGTGCAGAGGGACTAGATAAAATGAATGAAATCAAAGATATTGATCTATTAATAGTTATAGGAGGTGATGGAACTATTTTGCGCGCAGTTAGGGAGATGAAAGACTTTACAATACCAATTCTAAGTGTGAACTGGGGAACTGTTGGATTTCTATCTGAAATTGATATAGAAGAAGCAGCCGAAATGATTCCAAGACTGTTACAAGGAGAAGGGGTAACAGAAGAGCGTGGAATACTTCATGTTAGTGCATTGCGTGATGGAGTAGAGATATTCAACGGAAGCGCTCTTAATGAGGCGGTAATTGCACAAGGAACAATCGCACGACTAGTTAATTTGAAGACAACAGTAAATAACGAAAGCCTAACCAATTATCATGCAGACGGATTGATAATATCTACCCCCACAGGGTCTACTGCATATTCTCTTGCTGCAGGTGGTCCAGTTGTATATCCAACACTAAAGGCTATGATTCTAACTCCAATTAATCCATATAGCTTTAGCCAGAAACCAATTGTTATACCTGGTGAATCGGAAGTAGAAGTAGAAGTGAGTACCAAAGAAAATAAATTCCAAGATACAGAAGTAGTGTTAACAATAGATGGGCAGATCTATATCCCCCTGCAAAGAAACGATCGTGTTAAAGCTCACATAAATTCAGAGACGGTTAAGTTTTTGCGTAGGAAACAAGATACATTTTTTGCAACACTAAGAAGGAAGCTTAAGTGGGGGGAACGAGCTACTCCGTAGCAAAATGAATAATGAATAGTGAAAAATGCAACTGGCTTGCAAGCATTTTGCGCGTGGAAAAATGTGAAAAAACGATACATATCAAAGCATATCGACTAATTTTTCATTATTCATTTTTCATTATTCATTTCTCTCTGATTAGATTTTTACTCTTGAGAGTTATGATTTGATAATCATTTCCTCCCTCCCCTGCCCTGTCCCAATAAGTGCTACAGGAACTCCTGTTTTTTCCTCTATGTATTTGATGTATCTCTGTGCATTTTGTGGCAATTCATCGAATTTTGTCATTCCCACAGTGCTCGCTTTCCAGCCTTGTATTTGTTCGTAGATGACCTCATCTCCATTATATCCAACACCAACTGGAATCTCATCTTCATCATCTAATACATCTAGCTTCGTAATATTCCAATGTGTGATTCCGTTTAGCATTGCAGCTTTTTGCAAATCTTCTATATG
The DNA here is from genome assembly GCA_021734665.1 of Kiritimatiellales bacterium. Lineage (GTDB taxonomy): Bacteria > Patescibacteriota > Gracilibacteria > Peribacterales > Peribacteraceae > UBA2144. The sequence goes on along the minus strand of JAIPIN010000025.1, from coordinate 12,511 downwards.
TAGCCATCCACAACGGCGTGGTCTGCCAGTTGTAGCACCATATTCCCCTCCTCTTTCGCGCAACCTGTCTCCTGCTTCTCCTTCTACTTCTGTTGGGAAATCGCCTTCTCCTACTCTTGTGCAGTATGCCTTAGCAATTCCAATACAGGATTTAAGTGCATTAGGTGGAATTCCAAGCCCCTGCAATGCACCAGACGATGTTGTAGAACTGCTTGTGACAAATGGATATGTGCCATGATCAATATCTAGAAGCGTTCCTTGAGCTCCTTCTATAAGGATAGTTTTGCCTTCTTTTAGATATCCATGTAATTGGGTCACAGTATCTGTTACGCATCCGCCCAAAACCTCTTGAGCGTTTTTAAGATTTGTCATTTCTGTATCACTATTTATGGAAAGGCCATAAGTCTTGTTTAGCTCTTTGGCGGCAGACTCCAGTTCTCCAGAAATATCTTTATTAAGGCTCTCCATCCTAATGCCAGATCTCTTCGCCTTCTCCATGTATGCAGGTCCAATTCCACGTTTGGTTGTGCCAATCCCCTGCTCTCGCAATTCTTCTAGCTTTGCATCTAGCTCTTTATAGTAATCAAATATGATGTGTGCTTCGTTTGATATTGTAAGACGAGGCAGAATATCCATTCCAAATTCTTTTAGAGTGTTAATTTCTTCTAACAATGTTGGCAGATGAATAACCATACCCGCACCAAGTACTACTGGCTTACCTTCGTGCAGACACCCTGACGGCAAGAGGTGAAAGATATGCTTCTGTCCATCTACAACAATTGTATGGCCTGCATTTGCACCTCCACAGGCTCGTGCTATTACATCAAAATGCTCCGAGACAATGTCGGTAGCTTTTCCTTTACCCTCATCTCCCCATTGCGCACCAATAATGGCGCTGACTTGACCGAGTGACGAGAGGAATTCTTGCACGGACCAACCATAGCATGTTTTTCTCTCTTTATTCAATGCCTTCGCGCGTCGAAGACGCGCTCTGGTTTATATATTAATATATCCAGAGCAGGTCTTCGACCTGCGAGGCATCAATTCAACATGTCCACCTGATCTTTTCTGCATTCTAAAATAATAGCTCTACATAAAGGATTATTTTGTGCGGCCACAACCAGAGGCGTAAGGACATCCATTCCAATATCTCCTGCATAAAGAGCAGTGTCAGGTTCAAAATAAACATCAGGAGACACGTCATCACCTTCTGGAATATATGGAGGATTGCTAACCAGAAGAAATGGCTCCTTAACATTTGTAATTAACTTGCTACCATCTCCTAATTGGCATTCGATACGATCTTGTACAGAATATTTTTCAGCATTTGCCTTGGTAACTTCTAGCGCCTCACTACTTATATCCATAGCTATTACTTTGATATTAGGTAATTCCAAAGCCAGAGTTATTCCAATGCATCCACTCCCCGATCCTACATCAACAATTGTAGAAATGTTTGCCAGATCACCAAGCTTCTTGGAAGCACATACAATGTCAGTATCAATGTCACTGATATTATCAGTTTCTGTCTTAAAGAATTTGAGAGCGCACTCAATTAAACCTTCGGTTGCGGGACGTGGGATAAGAACAGAATGATTAACAATAAATGAGCGTCCATAGAATTCTTTTTCTCCTATTATATATGCAATTGGCTCTCCTGCTTCTCTGCGTTTTAATGCCTGAGAGAAGAATTGCTCAGATGTTTGGCTTAATTCATGTTCAGGATGCGCAAGTATCCAAGCTCTATCCTTTTCTATAATAGTGCTCAAAAGCACTTCAATTTCGAGTGATGGCAGCTGAGCCGATTTTAAAGCATGTCCAATATCCATGATATATTGCTTATATTAACGGTTAACTGTTAAATGTTAACTGTTAAATGTTATTTGTTAACTGTTCAATGTTGATTGCTATCGATTGTCGCTTCGCCGGGTTTAGAGACGCAGGTATCGGAAGATACACGCGCGAATTGGTAAATGAATTAACAAGATTAGATTCCAATCAAAAGTGGATATTGTTTGTAAGATCTTTAGATGAAGAATGGTTGAAAGACATTCAAGGAAATATAGAAATTATAGAAGCTGATATTCCTCATTATTCTTGGAAAGAGCAATCAGATTTCCGTAAATTGATAAAAAGAAGTGGCGCACAGATTCTATTTTCGCCACACTTTAACATTCCGTTCTTTTGTCCAATACCATATGTAATTACAATCCATGATTTGATTTTGCATTGGTATCCAAATCAATCTTCTTTAGTAAAACGCTTTGCATATAAAGTTCTATTATCAAGAGCAATTAAAAAAGCAAAAAGCATTATATCTGTTAGCAAATTTACAAGAGGTCAAATTGAGCATGTTTATGGAAAACGTGCTGCAAAGAAAACTACTGTAATCACAGAAGGTGTATCCAAAAAATTTAAACCTCAAACAGAAGAATCTCAAAAAGCAGTGTGTGAAAAGTTTGGCTTGGGTAAGCCGTTCTTTTTATACGTTGGGAATGCAAAGCAACATAAGAACGTTCAAGTGTTGTTAGATGCCTTTAAAAATCTTGATGATGAATCAAAGGATTTAGTTCTGGTTTGTGGTGGTCCGGAAACAAGAGAACTAACAATTCCAAAAAATGTAATAATGCTCAGAAATGTTTCTGATAACGAATTGCCAGCTCTCTATTCGGCAGCTATTTGTTTTGTTACATCTTCCCTTTACGAAGGATTTGGATTGCCAATTGCAGAGGCACAATCTTGTGGATGTCCGGTAATTGCATCAAACAAAAGTGCAATTCCAGAAGTCGCAGGAGATAAAGCAATGCTTGTAGAACCAACTCTAGAGAATTTTGTAACAGCATTAAAAAATCCGCCAAAAGAATGCAATAGAGAACTTAACTTCTCATGGCAAAATGTAGCAAAGCAAACTCTGGATCTTCTCAATAATTGCAATAATAAGTGATATAATTACTGTATATGGATCACATAAGTGAACTAATTCCAAAGATTCTCTCTAAGCGTGGGCTTCTGGGCGAGGCTAAAGCTGCGTTAGTTGTGTTCCATTCTAAGGCTTGGCTAAAGCAAGAGCTCCCTAATCTGATTACAGAAATAGTGCCAAAAAAGTGCAAAGATAAGACATTATTCATAGAAGTAGCTAACTCTATAGCGGCTCAGGAGTGCCAATTTGTTACTTCTGATTTGCTCAATTATCTACACACAGAGTGTGAACTTAGTAATGAAGTCGAAAATATTCGCATTGTAAGAGCATAATTATTCAAAAAAATGGCTTATTCTCGCTTGCACATGAGATTTTGCTTCCCTAAACTGCTTTAGCTTCGTCCGATCTGGGCGAATCGTTATAACCATATGCTCGTTCTAAGACTCCAACGCACCGGCAAACGTAATGATGCAACCTTCAGGATTGTTGCGGCCGACAAACGTGCAGCTGTAAAAGGCAAATTTCTTGAGGTTATTGGCCATTATTTGCCAACGCGCAATCCAGTAGTATTTGAGTGTGATCAGGAACGTGTTTCGCATTGGATAAGTAAAGGTGCACAACCAAGTGATACACTTGCTCGTCTTCTTGGTAAGCAAGGGATGGCTGGTTTGGAGAAATTTGTAGATTCGTATACTAAAAAGAAGAAGAAGAAAGAAGTTCCTGAAGAGGCTGCTCCAGCACCTGCCCCAGCTGCCGCCGAAGAAGCTTCTGCAGAACCAGTAGTAGAAGAAAAGCCTGCTGAATCAGAAGCTCCAAAAGAAGCTGAAGCAGAACCAGCAGCAGAGGAAGTTAAGGAGGAAGCTCCAGCAGAAGAAGCACCTGCTCCATATGAAGCAAAAGAGGAGCTTGCTGCAGAAGAGAAAAAGCCAGAAGAGGAAGAAGCTCCCGCAGTAGATGAGGAGAAAAAAGAGGAATAGTCTTAGTTGTTTACTTAGACTCTTCCAATTTCATAATGTGTTTTTTCCCGTAGAAAGTTGCATCAAAACGGTTTAAAAAGCCTCGATGGCCTAATAGTGGGACAATATTAGCATCTACCAACCTCACGTGTGTTTGCCAATTGGAAGGCCTAAAACCAGCATGATCAATTATAATTTCAACAGGGTATCTTGATCCATAAGCTTTTATTACATCTCCACATGCACAATTAAGCTCAGTATGATCATCAAAATCTGGTTCGGCACCAATAGCCTCTGCAATATTAAAAGGCAGAAGCACAAAATCTGAACCTGTGTCTACCAATGCATCCTGATATGGAAATCGGTTTTTCTTATACTGAAATGTTACGTTCAAAGAAGGGTGATAGAATATCCCGAAGCGATTGCGAAAAGATGAATAATCAAATTCCATGCAAATAACCAGCTATACATCGTTTAGGTATCAATGCGAATCGCATTTCATTTGTATCTTTCCGATTGCTTATCTTCTTTCTCAATGATTCAAGAGTTTTCCCTGAGTCTATAACTCTATCATTTTTTGTGGCTACCCACTTGCCAGCATGTTCTTCTTTGAAATGCATGAAAGAAGTTGGAATAATATATCTATTATTCTAAGGCCGCAAAGATATCGTTTATCAGGTCTATAATCATTGTAAAACTCAGATCAAAAGGAATATCGAGTAGTACAGCCATAAATTTCACTATAAAGAATGCAATAAAAGACACAAAGAGTCCTATAATTGCAAAACGAATAGTATGAACTGCCTTCTTGATCTTCTCTTCGTTTCCTGCCGATAGAATGAAGGTAATACCTCCGACGATGATGTACACCAAACAGAGAATGGTAGCTGCAATAAGAGCCAGTGCAACGAAGGTTGCAACGATCTCTAGTATTGATGCATTTTCGAGAAGTTCTCGAAGCATAAGTAAGGGGGAAAGAATTTAGGCTGCTGCCGCTCCTGACGGCTCAAGTATCTTCAAATTAATGCGCTGAGAACCGCCTCCGACAATGCGCAAGAGAGTTCGTAGAGCTTTAATAGTTTGTCCATTCTTTCCGATCAGCTTTCCCATATCATTCTCCCCAACCTTAACTGTTAGAAGTATGCCTAAATCATCAACTTGTGTTTCAATATTAAGGTCATCCTTATCTTCTACTATTGATTCTAGGATGTACTTTAGGAACTGGTAGCCTGGAGTTTCGGAGGGGGTCGTATCTGTCATAACTGTAGTGAATGGATTATAGAAGTTTAATAAGGTTTTATCAACAATTTAGCTTCGTTAGCTTCACTAGATACCAATATCGGAACTAATGAAGCTAATGAGGCAATAACTTATTATTATTAAGCAATTACAAAGCTCCTTCTGCGGATCCACATTGTTGGGAAGCCGCTAAATAATGCCATGATACCGGCAAAGATAACATCAAGAGGAGCACCACTCTTTGGTAGATGAGTAACAACACCAATTCGAGTTGTGTAAGTTCTGTGAGTTAGTGATACGGATTCCATACCATCACCATTAATTGTTACAACGTTAGCGAGCTCTGTTCCATGAGGAACATTTGAATTAACACGTACAGAGTAAGTAACTTGCCATGTTTCGCCAGGCTGAAGTGATGGGATATCCCATACTATTTTCTCACCTTGCATTTGACCACTTTCTGCATTTATCACAGTTGAGTAACGAGGATCCATACGATCTTCTATGTGCACATTAAGCACAGGATTCTCAAGAGTGTTCTGTACATAAATGGTGTAGTTAACAGTATCACCTGGACGTACTTCTGTTCGATCTGCAACTTTACGAAGTAGTCTTGGGGCATTATTGGCTTGAACATTGCTATGTCCAGATGAGCTTGTAGATACTTCTGTAACATCTACTGCTTCTTGTCCTACAGATCTAACTGTGTGACGTAATTGGGCACCCAAAGGAGCATCACTACGTACACGTAATGTAACTTGCAATGTTCTGCTTCCAAATGGGGCGACTGTAAGATCCTTCCAATGAACTTCTTTTCCTGTCCAGTATCCACCTTCGGAAGCTGATACAAATTCTGTATAAGTTGGCCATCCAGTCTTCGCATCTACACCTGTAAGAAGTTTTCCTTGATTATTACGGATATGGATAATATATGTGAGTTCCTGACCATTCTTTGCAGTTGTTTGTCCATCATCAATGCTTAATGATAATGCTGCAGGAGGAATCTGCTCGTAAAGAACAGTTGTTGTATCGGTTCCAAGTGCTGCATCAGACGAAACACGCAATCTAAGATTTGCAAATTCAGGTGCGTCTCTTTCTATAATTCCAATAATGTCGTACACAATAGTTTCACCATTACCGATATATTGATCATGCCATTCTACAGAACGATTATCCCTTTTGTACTCTCCTGATGCATCGGCAAAACTCAAAAATGGTGGGATGTGAGTGTAGAGATCAAAGTCACGATCTGGTCCAAAGTGATTCTTAACTACAATTCTATAGTGAAGTTCTTCACCTGGTTCTGCATATACTCTTCCATCATCTACAAAGATTTCCAAAGGAGCAATACCCATCTCTTCTTCTTGTACTTGTGTAGTATCAGAAGCTCTTTCTCCATTTGCAGATGCTTCTGCATAAAGAATAGTTCCGTCTGCAGTATCCTGATTAATACGAATTGTTACACTAAGATTCTTTACATACTTTGGTTGAATTTGCACATCACGCCATATAACAGCTACTCCATCCTTGCGTCCGGATTCACTGGCATTTATAAAGCTTGTAAGTTCTGGAATGAAGAAGCGCACATCTACTAACTTTGGATTGGCATTTTCGGTTCTTAGCGAAACGGTATATGTAATTGTCTCTCCATTCTCTACAGAATCAATTCCATCAGAAACACTAATGAAAAGATCCGTACCAACTTTTCCTTCTCTGGCATCACCAGGAAAATCGCAATCTGTATCTTCTGGGTAGTCAATTTGTCCATCTACATCGTTATCTAGACCGTCACTACACTCAGGTGCAGAAATTGCTAGGGCTTGCTCAGCAGGCACACCTTTTACAAGGGTGTGTGCTACAGCAACGACTATGGCTACAGCGCCTAGAGTGGTTACTATCTTTACTCGTTGAGAAAATCGTGACATGGAAAGATTTGGTAGTAAAAAAGGGTAGTAAGATACTGAATTAGCATAAATTTGTCAAGTATTTATAACGTACTCAGATATGGCTTAAATAAGGCAAAAACTTAATTTATTAGCTAGCGATAGTTGTGATTCGATAGAGAAGAGAAACCACATCTCCTTCTTCTACGTGGATAATATTAAGTGGATAGGAACCGGGTTCTTTTCCATTGATAAGAACGATAATTCCATAGGATGCATCAGGAAACATCGCACGAATATGGGACTCCAAGGGGTTAATTGAATGCAAATAAAGCACTCCATTATTTTGAATAAAGTGAGGTTTATAACCATATCTTTGAAGTCTTGTTGTAATAAAACTTTGCATGTCTGAGATATCACACGTCATAACACTTTCATCAACAAGAATAATTGCTTTCGTATCATCACTAGCTTCTATAAATTGAATGTCATGGTTATATGTAGGTGGAAGAGAAATGCATTTAATGATGCGTAGTTCCTCATTCCAGTAATGGAGACAAGTATCCATTATGAGTGTGGTGTTGCTTTGCGCGATTTTACAATAAGAGTATGTGGATATTTATTACTAATATAATCGAATTGGCATTTAAAGGGGTTGCGGCCTTCTTTAAAGTGGTAGGGGTACTCTAATGATTCTTGGTAAGAAATTTGCGAAGGATTCATTGTTTGCTGTTCAACAACACGATCCGGTACCATCTCGGCATCACAAATGGCTTGTACTAAATCGCGTATGGAATAAAGCAACAAAGGTGCATCTGAAGCAGCCAAGTCGGTTGTTTCATTGTTTATGATATTAGGATAATGAGGGTGGCCAGTAGGATGAGAAACACATAATACAAATTGCCCATCGTCTTCTAGTACATCAGCAATATTCGCAACGGCTTGTCGAAACGCATCGATATCTGGCATAAATTCTAAGGAATAGACCGAAAGTACGAGATTAAATCTACCGCGAAAAGCACGTTGTACATCTAGCACATCCGCTTCGAGTAGTCGTTCAGGGACTTCTGTAGATGGCATTGCATGTGATTGCTTTAATTTCGTTTGTGCTCTATCGAGCATGTGTGGGGAAATATCAATGCCGTACGTATCAAAACTCATAGAGTGTAATGCAGCAACATTCTCACCCATACCGCACCCCACATCTAAAACACGAGCTCCCATGGGGACATCAGCCAAAAGTGTGAGATTATTTTCTCCCGGTGCTAGCCATCCATAGTGGACTTCTGCAAGAGAAATCTCCCTATCTTCGTCATAGCAGCGACAATCTTCACGATCTTGCCAGCAAAACATATTAGTACTCATAATACATATATATTCTTGTAAGTTTTTTTTGTCAAAAATATGGTGGGTGGTACTGGAGTCGAACCAGTGACCTTCTGGGTGTAAACCAGACGCTCTAGACCAACTGAGCTAACCACCCGTGCTAAGAAAGAATAACTAATTTTGCTCCAGAGAACTAGCAACTTCTCCTAACTTCTTGAGAAGAATCATTGCACACACTCCCCTTCTCCACGTACACTTAAGCACATATGGCTCAATTACTAAACCTTCTAGAAATTATAGTAAGTGTATTACTTATGTTCTGTATTCTATTGCAGCACAGGGCATCTGGACTCTCTGCTACATTTGGCGGAACCGGTGCATCTATTGTACAAAGACGTGGAGCAGAAAAAGTAATTTTTCGCGGAGCAGTTATTCTCAGCGTTATATTTCTTCTAATACCTGTATTAGAGTGGTTTGTGTTATAAGGGCAAAAAGGAATTAAAAGACACAAAGGAGTTAAAGGATGTTCATTTTTCTCTTTTGCCTCTTTTATCTCTTTTAATTCCTTTGTCCTTTATCTTTTTTGTACCCTTCTTTGCTATACTACAAACACGTTATGTCTCGCCTTACGCGCAACATTAAGCGTCGGCTTAGCTTAGAGCGCATCATATTACTTGTTGCGTTGAGTGCTTTTTTAATCAGTTTTTTAGTACTTGCTAAAAGATTCCATAACGAAAATACAATGTTGGTACCTACAAAAGGAGGTACTTATATAGAAGGATCTGTAGGAGAGCTACAGCAATTAATTCCTTGGTTCACAATTACAAATGATGTAAACAGAGATATTGTATCGTTAGTTTTTGCTGGTCTTCTTAAATACAACCCAGAAACAAAAAGCATTGAAGAAGATCTAGCAACTCTCAAAGTAAGTTCTGATAATCGAATTTACACACTTACTCTAAAAGAAGATTTATATTGGCACGATTCGACGGAAGAAGATCCTCATCCTGTAACACCAGAGGATGTATTGTTCACCTATAAAACAATTCAGGATATTGATTTTCCAAATGAGCTCCTAAGACAAAACTATTTAGGAGTGGAAGTAGAACAACTAGACGATCGTACAGTGCGCTTTCTTTTAGAAGAGCCATACAGCTTCTTTGCTAGCAATTTAACACTTGGTTTAATACCTAAGCGTTCCTTTGAAGGTGTCCCAGTTTCTAAGATAGATCAAGCATTAGACTTTGGATTTCATCCAATTGGTGCCGGTCCTTATGCTTTTAAGAGTTTTATCCAAACAGAATTAAGTAGCGAAATAACACTAGAAAGATTCGACCGAAATAATAATAAGGAATTCCATCTCAATAGAGTAATTTTTAGAATCTTCCCAGACTATTCAACTTTACTGTCCGACATTAGAAACTTAGATGGAGTACGTCATGTGCCTCGCAATGAGGATGGTGAACCTATTGTTCCACGTCAATTTAAGGCGCTTCATTACACTCTCCCCCAATACGTTGCATTATTCCTGAATATGGATAGGCCACTTTTGCAGGATCACAATCTACGTCTTGGATTACAACTAGGCACAGATAAGGAACAAATAATTAAAACTATAGGTGAATCTTTGATTGTAGATACTCCCCTATTAGAGATTGATCTTTCGGATTGGCGTTACCAGTTTGATCCAGCTGCAGCCCAAGGTTCATTCTTTTCTTCGGATTGGCATCTTCCCGAAAAGGTTCGTTTACAAAGATTATTGGAAATGTGGGAAGCAAATGAGATTGGTGTACTGCACATAGATCCAATTGTACTTTTAGATACTGGAGCGATTCTAACAATTACTGGCAGCCTGCTTGAAGCTAAATCTGGTTCTACAATTAATGGAAATCCTATTCAAGTTCATCCAACGCAATCAGGATCTTGGATTGCTGGACTTCCTACACATGGTGGAACAGGCAGTCTTACACTAGGTCAAAATTTAGTACGTCTACTATCTCCTGATGGAGACATAATAGATTCATTTTATGTATGGAGGACAAACAAACCAAAAGATTACAAGCGAGCCTCAGAAGAACAGCACCTCATTGATTTGTTTATAGCATCACGAGAAGAGCTGATACCAGAATCAGACAGAATAACAGTAAAAGACCTGTATCTGGAAAATGGATTATTAAGACGACGTCTATCTACAGATCCTTATGACATTCGTATAAATAACGCAGGTGAAAAATTATCACTTACATTATTAACTAGCAGTTCCCCTCCTCAGTACAAAGAAATCGCACAGATAATCGCAGATCAATGGAAAGAGCTTGGTGTACATGTTGGAGTTGTAGTGCCTGAAAGAAGAGATGAATTTGAAGAGAGGCTATTAAATCGTGATTACGATATATTGCTTTACGGGCAATCACTTTTGGATAACTTAGATAGCTACCCTTATTGGCATAGTTCTGGAAAACAAAAATTAACAGGCGAACGTGCAGATATTCGCTTGGATGCCTACAACCTTTCTCAGTATTCATCTTTAAGAGCCGATACACTTTTGGAAACCATAAGACAAACTGGTAGTGAAGAAAAAAGAACTGAGTCTTTAGTCGAGCTGCGAGAGGTACTTAAAGAAGATGTACCAGCAATATTCTTATATGCCCCACTCTACACATTTGCATACTCACGTGATTTACAAGGTATTGCGCTTGGAGATATATCTTTGCATTCAGATAGATTTTTGACTTTGCATAATTGGTTCCTAAGACAAGAGCGAGTGTTTATTCCAAGTAAAAGCTGGTGGTCATTTATGGGGTGGTTGTTTACTCTTTTCTAAAAGAAACGTTCTACACAATTAAGTTAATTACTGATCTAACATCCAAAGTCAAACGATATTTACCTTAGACTCTGAGGTTAGACAATCATACTTCTTAGCTAACAGAAGCCACAAACACAAATTTTTGCAACCCAGCTAGGTTAACACCCCTTGACACCAGTTGATCTCTTCCTTAAACTCTCTCGGCTCTATGACTTCTGTATTCAGTTTCGTAGGCAGTAAATTTTCTCTCAACCTATGGAAGTACTACTTCTCCAAGATGTCCCGAAGATCGGCCTCAAAGATGACCTCCTCCTAGTCGGGGACGGATATGCGTTGAACTTCCTTTTGCCACAACAAAAAGCAATCGTCGCCACTCCAACTGTTCGCAAGAGATATGCGGATCAGATTCGCAGACGTGCAGAACAGAAGGAATTAGAAAAGAAGCTTGAGACTGGTGCGGCTTCTGCATTGGCAGGAAAGACTCTTACTTTTGAACGTAAAGTCACTAAGACTGGCAAGCTATATGCAGCAATTACAGAGAAGCTAATTGTAGACGAGCTCAAAAAGGAGCATGGAATAGAAGTTACAGCTGATATGGTTAAGGTTGCAGATCCTATCAAGGAACTAGGCGAATTCGCAGTTTCTTTGAAGGTTGGTGATCAGCCTCAGGAAGTAACAGTTATAGTTAAGGAGGAGAAATAAGTTTTTAGCTTCTAGGGATTAGGGGCTAGTTTGTTAGGTTTTGATATTAGAATCAGTTTTGGAGTTATTAAAAAAGAAATATCTGGTAACATAACTCTGGGCCAGTAGCTCAGTTGGTTAGAGCACCGGACTTATAAACCGGCGGTCGGCGGTTCAACTCCACCCTGGCCCACCATCCTTCCCGCAGCGAAGGATGCCAACCGTAGCCTCCTGGATTTCGGTTGTTTTCTATTTAAAAAGTCGCTGCGGCTTCGGATGGCAGGCCAACCAGCAGCGAAGGTTGGCTATAAACGCAGGAGGTTGTCCACCATAGTCTCCGCGTAGCGGAGCGAAGGTGGGCTTCTTTGAAATACACCTCCTGACTACGGTTGGCAGGCCAACCAGGAGCGAAGGTTGGCTATAATGGATTGCAAACCAACCAATAGCGAAAGATGGCTACTGCTACTTCAGGCGAACTAAGGGATACTATTCGACATATAAACTCAAATGATTGGCATTTCACTCACTTTGTTTGTTCGACAAATCCACATTGTCGAGCCGAGAGTATTTTCTAATCCAAGAATGAGCCTGTAGAAGAGTCTTTAAGAATCACAGGACGAGGAGAGTGTAGCAGAAGAATCCAGAGCAATCTTGAGAACCTGCAATCTTGCTTCTTGAAATTCTCTGGCAGCTTCATTCG
>JAIPIN010000024.1 GCA_021734665.1 Kiritimatiellales bacterium | reverse complement strand
TGTTCCATCCTTTTTAATTGAGTGAGAATTACAATTAGAACATATTTTTCATGATGCATCGGGGAAAATATAAGCATATCTCAGCTAACATTAGCGGAAAAGACATCATTTTAGCCCCCAAAATTTTCCATTAAGCCTATTTTTAGTAATATAAGAAATGGAATTAAGTTTTTCTCTCTTGAAAATTAGTTGGAGCTCCTTACTGGTGCTTATTCGGAACTGAGCTACGCGTCCCATAGATCAAACACTTCTCCATCAATTGCGTACTGAACCATATCAATTGTTGAGAACTGCTTGAGTGTATCTTCTATTGGAGATTGTACTGCATCTTGCGTACACGCTGTATTATTTAGATATTCCAAAGCTTTCCGCGAGAATTTGACCGTAGCCACACCATTTTGAATACGAATCCCTTCGTAGTATTCCACAAGAGGTTTGATGCCTTGCCCAAAATATCCAGTTTCATTATCAAAACTAGAAGTTAGTCCGTCATTCCTCTCTTGTTGGGTTGGACCTTTAAATAACTCTCGCAGGGTAGCGTCTGCAATGGTGGCAGTTTTAGGAATCGTGCGTGTAACCATTCTTGTTGCACCACAATCTCTATCAATCATTATCTGTTCGTCACCAAAATACAGTTTTACTGCCACGAATTCTGGTGAGGGAATTGCAGAAGTGTAATCACTGTCCAATTTGCTGAGTATTCGGTCGAGAGTTACTGCTAATTCTGCGCGTGATACTTTTTGATTAGGGCGAAAATTTCCATCAGAGTATCCTGTAATAATGCCGTAGTTTTGTAGACGTTGTGTGGCAAGCCCGTACCATTCACTAGGATCAACATCATAGAATAGCCAATTGCTGGAAAATGCTACAAGCGGACTTATTACAAGTCCAACGCCGATTCCGAAGAGGAGATTTTTCATATTATCAGTATAACATATTTTGGAGCGGGTAACGGGAATCGAACCCGTACTCTCAGGTTGGAAACCTGATGTACTACCATTGTACTATACCCGCATAAAACGTATTAGAATGAGCTACTAGCTATAGCTAGCCCAAAGAGGATACTTAGGTTTGGTCCTTTTGTGAAGATTTGAAAGAAGTTTTCATGATCTTTTCTGCGTTCGGTTTACGCCAAGGATTACACGATAGAATCCTGATTATTGTTAGCAGGCTTCCAATTATTGCACCGCGCTTCATTACTATCTGCTTCCCATATTCACTACAAGTTGGTTCGTGCCTACAATATCCATAAGTGTACAGATCTTTTAGTGGGCCGTGGTCTGGCGATAGAGTGCACTGATAACCAGTGATTAAGAGTGCAATAGTTTTGCGTGGGATGTGCCAGATGGTAGTTAGTAATTTGCGCATTTAAGATGATATCGGTACGATATATTCTACACTTCCTTGTACGCCTTATGACCATGGATCAAGTCCTTACAGTTCTGCAGATTGCTGCAGTAATTTTCCTAATAATAATCCTATATCATGGGTTATTTATTATAGTTGATCTTCGCAAGGTTATGCGTAGAGTGAACGATGTAACCAGACAAGTGGAAGATACTGTTATGAAGCCAATTTCTATGGCGGATCACATTTTGCAGTATGTAATGGAATATATCGAGAAGGACAAAAAATCGGAGAAGAAGAAGTCTAAGAAAAAGTAATTATTTACCCAGTTTTATCAATATGTCTTCAAAAGAAGATCAGCTGGCCGCATCTATGGATAAGCTAACCAAAGCCTTTGAAGATTTTTCGAAGCGCTCACTTATGGTGCGTTCTGGTAGGAATTTGAGTATATTTTTCTTGCGAGGAGTGATGTATGGTTTGGGAATTTTATTTGCAATTGCAATTGTAATTCCAGTTCTTATTTGGTTATTCCAATGGATTGAGTGGGTTCCACTTATAGGAGATTTTGTTACAGAAATTATTAAGCGCATTGGAGAAGCATCTCAGATGAATGGTTTTCGGTAGCCTCTAGCCCCCTAATGGATAGGTTGTTTGTCTATGAAGACTCTGACAAATAGTCTTTTTACTACATCATACGAAGCCTCCAGAATAGTAGCGAGCAGAGAGTTAAGTCTGCGAATACGTGCGTATAAATCATTAAGATGGTGTGCGGATCCTGGCTTTGATACACGACGTGTTGCATTGCGCACCTCTTTTCTTAGAGTCTTTACTTCCTTCTCTATGTGCTTGGCAAGTTGTTTGCGGATCATTGTCTCGGCAGGGATAGCAGCAATAGCTTGATCTCTAGCAGATTGTCCAGTTTGAGTAGTTGCTCCTGTACCAGTTGCAACCGCACCTGCACCGCCCAAGTCTCCAGAGCGATCTTCGCCTACTCGATCGCTAATTTTGTCGAGCAGCATAATAGTATCCAATAGACCTTCTAGTTTATGTGGCTGCTCTACAACAAGAGCGCTTTGATGCTCTTTAGATTCTGAATTTAGTATGCCTTTTTCTGGGGAGGGAATTGTTCCCATTTGTTACTATTTTCTCTCTTTTTAGCCAAAAAGTCAATGTATGGAATGGCAAAAAGATGGAGTAATAGGCCATGAGAGTGTTAATATGGTCCATATGCCAGAAGACACCATCTTCCACAAAATCATTCAAAAGGAAATTCCATCAGACGTTGTCTACGAGGATGACGAAGTATTGGTCTTTAAAGATATAAATCCAAAAGCGCCAACTCACTTGCTCCTAATCGCAAAAAAGGAAGAAGACTTTGTACCGTCCATTGCAGACTTAACTGATGCAACTGCTCATGTTCCACAAATGCTTATTAGAAAAGCGCAAAGACTTGCAAAAGAGAAGGGGATTGATGGATATCAGCTCAAGTTTCACGTTGGAAAAGATGGAGGGCAGGAGGTGTTTTTTCTGCATTTGCATCTTCTTAGTCAGCAAGCCGTAAATTAAAACAGAGCTTCGAGATTTTTGCTGTTTAGTTCATCAAATTTTGTAATAACTAAATCTGCTTGGGCGAGGTCTTGTGGTGTACTGTTAGGAAAATCTACGCCGACACACTTCATGCCTGCGGCTTTGGCAGCAATAACGCCGTTTTTAGCATCTTCTATTGCAATGCATGTGCATGGTTCTAGCTGTAATTTTGATGCAGCAAGCAGATAAATAGCTGGATTTGGTTTTCCTTCACTTTGTCCTATATCTTCTGCTGTTACGATTGTTTGAAATATATCGAGTATCTCGAATGTTTTCAGAGTATTTTTAACGTGCTTACCTGGCGCTGATGATGCAACAGCTAGTGGAATGTTCTCATTTTTTAAATTCTTGATTAAATCTGTTACACCTTCGATCAGAGAACACTGCTTATATACGCGGCGTGCTATATCTTTATATTCTTCCAAATAATCTTCCAATGAAATTGTTATCTCGTAATCTTTTTTAAAAAGTTCATATGATCCAGCCATTGTCATTCCAACAATCTTGTGATGATCTTCTTTATTCCAATTTAGAATTACAGATTGAAAAAATCCTTCCTCTTCCTTACGCCAAAAGCGTTCACTATCGACTATGACACCGTCGAAGTCGAAAATGACAGCTTGTAGTGGCATATCTAAGCAGAATACCCAGCTTTCTCAGCTTCTTTTTCATTTTTAAAGTACACCCGATTTTCCTCCTTAATTTTCTGACCCTGTGCGGAGTCTGAAGCGTAATACTTTTTGCCAGTCTTGGAAGCTACAAATGCATCTCCAGAAGCAGTTTCAGATTTCTCATTTGTCTCTTTTGATTCCTTTTTCTCCTTTACTGCTTTTTCTGGTTGTTCTGCTTCTGCCTTTTGTTTAGCTTCCTCTTCTTCGCGTTCCTTCTTTATTTTCTCCAGTGTTTCTTTATCAATTGGCTTTAGGGCTTTAATAGATAGTCCGATACGACGTTCGTCTACATCAATATTGATAACCTGAGCGTCTACTTTTTGGCCAATAGTAACTGCTTCAGCAGGATCAGTGATCTTGTTGTGTGCTAGCTCTGTAAGGTGAACCAGTCCATTTATATCCCGTTCAAGTTTGATAAATGCACCGTAATCAGCGAATCTTACTACAGTTCCAGAAACCTTCTTTCCTACTGGATAGTGCTCAGCGATTTCTTCCCATGGATCTTTTGTTAATTGCTTGATAGATAGTGAAAGCTTGTCGCTATCAACCCCGATCACTTTAACACTTACCTTGTCGCCAACTTCGGCGAACTCTGATGGATTCTTAACATGTCCCCATGCAATTTCTGAAATATGGACAAGCCCTTCTAGTCCTTCGAATGCAACGAACAGTCCAAATTTAACAATTCCTGTAACCATTCCTTCTTTGATATCACCAATCTTAAGTTTTTCTAGTGACTTGGAACGCTCTTCGGACATTGCTTCGCGCTCTGATACAACAATCTTTCCGGATTCTTCATCCATTGTGATGATCTTTACTGTGAACTTGTGACCAACATACTTAAGTAATCGATTAATAATCTCGGATGCATCTGCGTTATTCACACGAGGATAGTGAACCGGTGCCAATTGGCTAACTGGCAAGAATGTTCTAATTCCATCAATATTTGCCAAGAGACCTCCCTTATTTGCTTCTTGAGGTACAAATTCCATTGTAATTTCTCCATCTATCAAATCATGGAAACGATCCCATGCCTTTTGCTGGCTTGCCATACGCAAGCTCATAACAACCATTCCTTCTGTATTCTCTTCTTCCAGAACCATTGCGCTCACCACTTCTCCTAGTTGAAGGCTTCTGAATGTATTAAAGGAGTCGCGCAATTCACGACCAGATACAATTCCAGTAGATCCACCATCAATATCTAGAAGTAGCTTGTTCTTTCCGCGAAAAACTACAGTGCCTTCTACTAGCTCTCCAGGACGTACTCGGACAATGGGTGGGGAAGACTTTAGAAGGTCTTCCATTATCTTGTTAGTTGTTGTTGCAATTGCCATATGAAAGAATTGGTGCAAGTGGGAGAAGATAAATAAGGAGAGGATAGTGCCCTTGCACGAGCAGCAGATATCCGCTGAGAAGAGATTCGCAGTTTGAGTGGTGAAAGTCAAGAATTTAGAAGGTTTTAGGGGGTTAGCAGCTAGATTTACAGCAAATTAATCAATGACTTGATTTAGCTAATCCCTAACCCCTAATCCATAACCACTATTTAGATTACCAATCCCTCTGTATTCAAGCTTGTTGGTAGCTTCTGTTCCTGGCTTGTAAGTGGATTGTATAGCTTGTAGTAGGTTTCTATTAGATCTTGAGTATTTAAGCGTCGTGATTGAATTCCTACGTTATGTAGACTTGATTGTACAAGGTTGACGCGGTCGCGGAGTAGGATACTTCGCTGACCGAATCTCTGGTTTCGCTGGCTAATTTTGGCAGACGAGTCATCAGTTTTAAACCATGTCATAAACTGTGCCAATGAGTTACGCTTAGGTGGTTGATCATCCTGCGGCACCACTACATAGAAACTCTTTTGCATGATGTCTGCTACTTCTACTAGTTTTTCTACGAAAGCCGCATACATAAGTGATTGATCTCTTAGTAGACCATTTTTCTGTGATCCAGCTCGCATGCGTATATTATTGATGTATGGATCAATGTTCACTCTAGTTGAAGTCACTACGATTTGAATTGGAAATGTGAGTGTATTTAGGAAGTTCTGATATCTAGATATTATTCCTTCCTGTTCAGTTTCACTCTTTAGGTTGAAGTTGAGCGGTTCGACCATAAGTAGAGCTCTTAGTCCTCCATTCTTTAGTACGACTGTATCATTACGTATCTCTGCTATAGGTAAATATCGTTGTGTGGTTGCTTTAGGATTACGTTTACGCTGCCTTACGGTACTACGAATTTTATCTATAATTGTTTGTTTTTTTGGTGTCGCCTCTTCCTCTTGATCTAGCTTATCTTCTAGGATTGCGTTTGCTTCTTCAACTGCCTCCTTTAGCTCTTCTTGCGCTTGGGAAGGCTTTGTTGGTGGCTTTTTAGTTGCCGGTGGCTGTTTCTCTTCAGGCATCTTAGGCAGAATGGGGATTAGTGTTTTTAACAACAGTGGAGGTAGATTGTTTTGTTGGGTGGTTCATTCCATCTATTGATGGCTTGTCATCTATAGGAGGATCTACAGATACGCGATTTGGATTTACTGGTCTATTTTTTTTTGTGTTATTAACTTCGATATTTTTTTCTGATTCAGTTGCCTCTTTTTCGTCTGATTCTTTTTTTACTTCCTCAGATTCTTTATCCAATACAGAGCTTAGGCGCTCGAATTTATCTTGAGCAACTCTAGTTTGATCGATTGCATATTTCTCCCTTTTTTGTTCTGTATGGAAGTAAGTGCGGATATTTATGGCAATACCAGTCCTAGGTCCGAATGCTCGTTTAGATGATTTCTGCCCCTTTTCTATCTTGAGCAGAATTATACGGAGTAATGATAAATTCTTGTATTTTATGAAAGCGAATGCCGCGGCAATGGCAAGTGGTGTCCATGACACTGCAAAGTGAACTGGAGTCTGCATTCCTGCTGCCTTCATTGCATTCCATCCTACAAAGCTTATTCCACCTCCGGCGAGACAGATCATAACCTGTCTTAGGGTTATTGGCCCTATTAGTCTGTCTTCTACTTGGACGTTCTGTGGAACTTTGACGGCTTCGATTGGCATATATAATTACAAGGAAATCCTATTATTATAGCAGAAAAGTCGTATTTGTACCCGAGTGGGGGATTGTGGATTCTATGAATTATATTCTGGTAATACTTACCATAAAATGCTCTGAATCTTAAATTCTAGGCTATATTTTGGATTATCTAAAATGGAATCCGATTAGCCTTATATGAATAGGGCCAAGATCTATTATTTTCGTGCGCAGACAGTGTCTTGATTTTGGGCAGGTGGTATACAGTAACCCTTTTCTACTAAGGAGTTTCTAGACATACGAAGCCTTATGCAATCAATGATTGTATGCCAAATAATCTTAAAGGAGCATTTAGATACGCCCGCAGATCTTTCATATGTTTTAGTAGCAAATGTATTAATTGGAATGTTTTGCATTTTGAATCCTACAAGGAGTTCAATTTCTATCATTCCATATTCAAACTGGAAGTTAATATTTTCTAAGAATTTACGTCTCATAAGTTTTAATGAGTTTGCATCTTTAAAATTCATATTAAAAATCAATGAAACATAGAGATTGTAACAATACGACATTAGCCTTCTGCGTAGATTGCTGTATTTATTCTGTGGCACTCCCAATACAAAATGCAGATCATTTTCTTTGGCATGATTATAAAGTTTGAGTAGATCTTTTGGATGATATTGGAGATCTGCATCAACAAACGAAACATACTCTTTTGTGCTTTCTTTAAAGCCAGATCTTATAGCATGTGAATATCCTTTATTTGGATTGTAGGAGATATATTTGATCCTATCATCACTCTCGGCTAATTCTGCCACTATGTTTTCGGAGCCATCTGAACTGCCGTCATTTACACAAATAATTTCGTAATCCTCATTTTCAAAGGATTCGTTAATTGATTTGATACATTCTTCTATGCACTCTTTTTCATTATAGAATGGAACAACAATAGAGATACTCATAGGTTATTTATTCAAAAAATGAGTTAAAGAAAAAGTGGTTCCATTTGTCATTCGTAGTTGTTATATCAAAAGTAATATCATCAATAGTTTCTTCTGTAGGTATTTCAAAGTACTTCCAGCCTTTGCTGGGTTCAAATTCATCTTCAAAAGCAGTCTCTCCGTTAATGGTTATAGTGAACGTAAGAGTCGTATTCTTAATTTTTTCTGCCGCATGATCTGATATTCCATAATATCCAGTTACTTTATTGGTGGATATATTTATGTCTTCATATCTTAAAGACTTATGTTTGCCGGTTGCAGGATGCATCCATATAGCTTCTCTATATTCTCCATTGCTTATGGCATATGACCTTCCAACTGTGTGCCAAATTTTACTCTTTTCAATCAGATTTTCTTCACAATCCCATCTTTCGAATATCTTGGAATCTAGATATGGTGGTTCGCTTTCGTTGTGTGGCCAAATTGGTTCAGTCTGGAAGATGTTGCATTCCGTATTATCAAAACTTGCGCTGGCATTAGGTAAATTTGTGTAGAAATAATCATCTCTGGCTTTTTTGTTGACGATTTCAGCATCAATACAAAAATGTCTATTCATAACATTATCAGCAGTTACCATCATCTTAATATCTACAGTATTTCCATTGTAATCTGAGGTATCAACTTCGGTTGTAACCCAGCCATCACTGTTGGGGTGAATAATTCTTTTGGTAAAGTTATCGTTAATGAATATATCCATATACACGGGGCTTAAATCATCTTTGATTGATTTGTAATGAAGACCTGTTTTTAAGGCAATTTGTTTCTGTAATTCAACATCCTCATAAATAAGATTCACATTTGCATTTTCTCTGGGGTGCACAAAAAGGCATATATTACTTTCATCACCAGATTTTATGCTGTCGATTCTTACTCTTTGCCAGCTTTCTTTACAGCAATTTGAAAATATTGATCCATTTTTAAATTCGAAAACGTCGGTTTTGTTATCAGCTTGTATTTCAACTCGTGAAGTATCGAAAATTAAGTTTTTATTTTCTGTGCCATTTTTTCTAACAAGATGGATTAGTTTTAATTTATCAAAATAATTAAATTCTTCTATTCTATATTCGGTTGCTAAAGAATATACAGCGTCATGCTCAGCACTACGAATAATAACCCAAACATCATCTGAATATATTGCAGATAATATCTGTTCTCTGTTAGGCTCATTCATTATTTTTACTGGTGAACCTAGATAGTATTCAACCATGTGTGGGTTCACATAATATCCAAAGATCATCAAGACTTGAGAATCTTCATTGATGGTGGGAGCAATAAAGGATGAAACTCCTTTCCAATCTTCTATATCGTAACCTTTTGCCATTTGAATTGAAGCAAATACAGTAATGGTAACTAAAACAGATCCAATTATTGCAATAAAGATTTTTTTTGATTTAGGAAATATAGCAAGATAGAACAATGGAATAGCGCAATTAAGATATCTTAATCGCACTGGTGTATGTGATGCCATGAACATTAAAACCAGTACTATAAATATTACAGTAGAAGCAAGCCACAATGTTGGAATGTTATCTTTAAGGTTTTTCTTAAAGGATCTCATTTTAAAGACAATAAGCAACAAAATAGATGTAATCAAAATGATCGACAATAAGATGTGGTCATGCAAATAATTGATTCCGGTAACTTCTCCTAAAGATAATTTGATAAAGTCCATTCCTCTTTGAGAAACGCCAAAGTCCATATGAGCTCCTTGATAAATCAGCAGTTGGTCTTTTGCCTTTTCGTAGTAATAATACAGAGGAATTACAGATAATACTGTTATAGAAGTGATAATCCCGAAGTGCCTAAGTCGCATTTGCTTAAGTGCAACACTAATTATCAGATATCCCATTAGGGCAGAAAGGAATAACAGGAATACTAAATTTGAATAAATTCCAGCAATGATTATTAAGCAAAGAGGTAATATGTAATTTTTGTTATTCGTCTCTTTAAGTTTTTCGAAAAAGTACAGAGATGCAAGGTTTAAGAGAATTAAAAAAGACCAGTGTTTAAATATATACGCGGTATCTTTTAGTAGTAAAGGGTTAGATAAATATAAGATAGTAACCAAATATCTATTTACCTTGTATATTTCAGCAAGTTTAAACAATACATAAGCAGATAGTAGAAATGTAAGTGCAGGGAGCAATTTAAGTACAATTTCGGAAGTTCCAAATAGTGAGGTATACATTTTTACGAATAAAAACCAAAGAGGAAGCTGATCTCCATAGTTTTTGAAAAATATGTCACTGATGTCCCATCCAGAAATGTATAAATAATTCACACTCTGATTATCAAACGATGTACCTAAAAAGAATCCAAAGGTCGAAAGTATGAATACTATAAAAATAATCAGCATCCCAGAATCCAGACTGCATTTTTTAATAACATCTATTATTGCTCTTGATGATTTTTGCAGTTCTTTCATAAGCTGGTACATATTGTAGATTGTAATAAGGCGTTTGAAAATAGAGTGAGTAACTCCGTGATTTTTTAATTTACCAAAGATATGAATTACAAGAGAGAATAGGTAGAATGCTTTGTGACGATGTTGTCTTCTTATTACAAGCATAATGGTAATACCTAAACCTAAATCATCAGCACTGAAAGCAGCAGTAATACCTTTTGTAATTATTTTTTCGGTTCTTATTTTTTATCATGAGCCATATACAGACTCTAAATTGACTGGGTACGACAATTTAGAATGGTATGAAGGAACTATAGAGAGAGATGGTGTTGCCAATTTTTTAGATATTAATTTTGTATCTACAAAAAATAAGTATTATCACAGTACTTATTATAATCCCGTACAGTTTTTTATATGGAATGGCATGATCAGTTATTTCGACAATTTTGCATTCCCTTACAAGGTTCTAGGCATATTAATACACACAATAAATACATTGCTTGTTTTGGCATTCATTAGGTTATTTATAAAAAATAGAGCTTATTCTTTTGCTGTAGCATTTAGCTTTTTCCTGTTTTATCCAAATCATCAGACAGTTGGGTGGATTGCAGCAGCATTGACCACAGGTCTTTCTGCCTTCTTTATTTTGTCGACTTTGCTAATGCAAGTTTGTTACTTTAAAACAGGCAATAAGCTTTTTTATGGTGCTGCACTTATTTTATTTGCAACGGGTATATTTACTAAAGAGTATGTAGTTTTTGCAGCACTATTGGTTTTCTTGTACTACATCCTTTTACACAGGAAAAGATCTCTTGCCTTTATAAAAGGGGATTTGGTCCTTTTGCCATATGTACTAATACCTATTCCTCTTATCTTAATAACATTAATTAGAATCCAGAATTCTGCTCTAGTTAATATTTGGGGCGGTTTTAATTTTGGAATAAACATGGTTTATAGATTTGTAGATCTATTTACATATCTAGTTGTTCCAGTATCACTATCTATTGGGGCTAAGATGGGAACTTCAATCTTTGTAATTCTTATAGTTCCAATATTGTTATACTTGTCTCGTAAAGACAAATGCTTAATGTTTTTGGTTTTATCACTGTTTATATTGATCGCAATATTTACTTACTCAAATTTCAGAGATATATACACATTAGAACGATATTTGTATTTACCATCTGTAATGTGGTTTTCAATTTTGTATTACTTGGCTCTAAATATCAAAAATAATATTGGAAGAGTATTGTCTGCATTATTTTTGGTTGGCTATACAATAATTTTTAATATTTTGCTTATTATAACTTAGATATGAAAACAAAATTAAATTCAAAGTTATTATTAGCGGTTGTTTTATATATCCTATTTTTTATTCCATTGTTTCTATCATTGTATAGGCCATATCTTAATAGGCCTGATAAAAATACATGGAATGAGGTTAATAAATATCTTTCGAATACTAAGATATGTGGATCTAGCACTTTAGTATTTGAACCTGAATGGTTGAGAAACTATGCCACTGACTTCGGCAAATTATCAGAATTTAGTATTAGCAAAAGAAGTAAAGATTTATCTAATTTTTGCCTAATTTCAATGAAAAACAGCGATTTGCCTCCGAATGGATATAAGTTGCTAGAGGATAAAATAAACATTGATAATGTTTGGATAACAATATTGGGTAAGAATTAATTCATGGTACGAATTGAGTATTTTGTTAATATACTACCGAAGCAAGAAATGAAATTTTTATCAAATATGCCATTCTATTAAATAGATGCTGAGCATAATAATTCCGGCTTATAACGAGGAAAGGCGCATCAGAGATACTCTGCAGTCTTATATAGATTTTTTCAGGATGCAGAGAGTTAATGTAAAAATATTGGTGGTTATAAATAAAACTACTGATGGGACTCCAAAAATAGTTCAGGAATTTAGCGATAAGTATGATGAAATAACATTTGTTAATTTAGAGAAAGGCGGTAAAGGTTATGCATTAACAGAGGGGTTTAAATTAGCTCTAAACACAGATTCGGCATTAATTGGATTTGTGGATGCAGATATGGCAACAAGGCCTGAGGATTTTTATAAGTTAGTAACAATCTTAGAAAATGATAATAATATTGACGGAGTGATTGCTGCTAGATGGAGAAAAGATTCGATAATAAAGAATAAGCATTCAATAGTTAGAAAGTTGTATAGCACTGTATTTAATTTATTGGTTAAATGTCTGCTATTTTTGAATTATTCTGACACACAGTGCGGTGCAAAGTTATTTAGGAGAGATGCTATAGCAAAAATAACACCATTACTTGGTATTGCAGAGTGGGCATTTGATATAGATATGTTAATAAAATTGAAGAATAACGGTTTTAATGTGGTTGAGACTTCAACAGTTTGGGAAGACAAAGAAGGTTCTAGCATAAGCAAAAGGGCCCCTATAATCATGTTAATCTCTGTAATTAGGTTAAGGCTTTATTATTCTCCTTTTAGGTTTGTTATCTGGATTTATGAAAAGTTACCAGAAAAATTAAAAATTCATCATCAGCCATAAAAATATTTTCATAATGGTATAAACTAATACCAATGATTTCTTTATCTATAGATGCAGAGCAGTGGAATTGCCCTCTTTTGGAAGGCAAAGACAGTGAAGAAAATAAAAACACTTCTTACAGCAGAGAGGGGAATGAGATTTTAAGAGAAATCTTTGGCAAGCATAATATCAAGTCTACGTTTTTTGTTACTGGATTTTTTGGAGAAAAAGAACCAAGTCAGATTAAACAGTTACATGAAGACGGGCATGAGATTGCTTGTCATGGATATCATCATTTTTGGCGAGGCAACAAAGATCTAAATATAAAAGAGGATGTGAGTAAGTCTAAAGATGTGATTGGAAATATTGTGAATAAGCAAATAAGTGGATTTAGAGCTCCTCAGTTGCAATATTCTGATGATCTCATAAATGCGCTTGTTGATGAGGGCTTTTTATACGACAGCTCACTTAATCCAACTTATATACCAGGTGCTTATAACAATATTTCTCAGCCAACCAATATTCACAAACCATTAAGTGGATCAAATATTTTAGAAATACCTGTTGCTGTAAGTCCGTTTAGGTTGCCCACAGGCTGGTTATTTATGAGGCTGCTAGGAATTAATAGGACAATACGTTGCTGCAAGAGTTTATTAAAAAAGGGGATTGCTCCAGTTATATATTTCCATTCTTGGGAGCTTATTAAAATTAATAGTACAGAAGTACCGTTTTATTACACATATCGCACAGGAATGCCTTTTGCGAAGGATATAGATAAGTTAATACAAGCGTTTGGGAGTTCTGCTTTCACAACTACTCAGCACCTAGCGCTGTCTAAAAAAGATTAATCTAAGTAGTTACAGCTGTGGGCTTCTTCTTGGCAGGCTTCTTCTTTACGCCTGGCATAAATTCAAATGAGTCTTTACCCTTCTTTGTGATGTAAACAATGTCTCCTGGAACAAAGATGCCCTTAAGAATATGTTCGGCGATTTCATCTTCTATCATTTCCTGAATCACACGACGTACAGGACGCGCCCCATATTCTGGATCGAAACCTTTTTCGGCGAGCAGATTGATTGCCTTTGCATCTAATTCGATCTTTAGATCTTGATCCTTAAGACGTTCTTGCAGCAATTCCAAATGTATACGCACGATCTTACGAATATCTTCCTGAGTAAGCGCGTTAAATACAATAGTGTTGTCTATACGGTTAAGGAATTCAGGGCGAAGCTTTGTTTTTAGTTCGGTAATCACTTCTTCACATTTCTCTTCGTAGTCCTTCTCTGCTTTTTCTGCTTCACTCTCAAGATGGAATCCAATCTTGGCAGCTTGTTTGGTCAATTTCTCCGCACCAATGTTACTGGTCATTACTATTATCGTGTTAGAGAAATCTACTTTCTTTCCTTGGCCGTCGGTCAATGTTCCATCTTCCATTATTTGTAGAAGAATGTTGAAGAACTCTGGGTGTGCCTTTTCTATTTCATCAAATAGAACTACCGAATACGGCTTACGGCGCACGGCTTCTGTTAGTTGTCCTCCTTCTTCATATCCTACATAACCTGCTGTTGTTCCAATCAAACGTGAGACGTTATGTCGTTCCATAAACTCAGACATATCCATTTTGATTAGTGCGTCTTCTTTTCCAAAGACTTCTGATGCAATGGTTCGAACCAGCTCGGTTTTTCCTACTCCTGTAGGGCCTAAGAACAAGAAGGATCCAATTGGGCGACGCCTATCAGAAATTCCAACACGGCTGCGGCGAATAGCACGTGCGACCTTCTTTATAGCAATATCTTGACCAACAACATGTTTGCGCATAACTAGTTCCAAGTTCTGCAATCGCTTTTTCTCTGAACCAAGAAGCTTTGTTACAGGCACGCCGGTCATTCGCCCTATCACTTCTGTTATATCGTCATCATTAATTTGTACAGGAGTTCGACGATCTCCGTCCTCTTCGCTTTTGAGTTGATTGCACTGATCCTGCAATGCTTGCTGTTCCTGTTTTAGCTTTAAAGCAATGTGGTATTTTTGTTCTCTTACTGCATCTTGCTGTTTAAGAATTAGCTTTTCGAGTTTGTCTTCTAGCTTTTTAAGTTCGGGAGAAATATCTCCTTGCTGAAGATTCTTCTTGGCGGCTGCTTCATCTAGAACATCTATTGCCTTATCTGGAAGGAATCGTTCTGCAAGATAGCGTTTGCTCAATCGCACGGCTGCTTCTATCGCCTCATCAGAAATTGAGAGATTGTGGAACTCTTCGTAACTTTTACGAAGTCCTTGCAGAATAGTGATTGAATCTTCGACACTTGGCTCTTCAATTAAAATTGATTGCAGACGTCTTTCTAGAGCTCGATCCTTTTCTACTGTTCTGAATTCATCAATGGTAGTTGCACCAAGGATTTGAATGGAACCTCTGCTAAGTGCAGGTTTTAAGATATTTGCTGCATCCAATGATCCTTCTGCAGATCCGGCGCCTACAACCGTGTGAATCTCGTCAATAAATAGAAGAATTTCGTTATTGCTTTGCAGTGCTTCTTTAATAAGGTCATCAAAGCGTTGCTCAAACTCACCACGGTATTTGGTACCAGCGATTAATGATCCCATGTTAAGAACAAGAACACGCTTGTTCTTAAGAGTTGCAGGAACTTGTCCTGCTGCAATGCGTTGAGCTAAACCTTCTACAA
Source organism: Kiritimatiellales bacterium (assembly GCA_021734665.1). Taxonomy (GTDB): domain Bacteria; phylum Patescibacteriota; class Gracilibacteria; order Peribacterales; family Peribacteraceae; genus UBA2144. The sequence continues at coordinate 1,334 of JAIPIN010000024.1, read as the reverse complement.
CTGCGGTCTTTCCTACGCCTGGTTCTCCAATGAGAACCGGATTATTTTTCGTCTTTCTATTCAGAATGTGAATCATTCGTTCAATTTCCTCATCACGTCCGATGATGGGATCAATCTTTCCTTCTTTAACACGTTCAACTAAGTCATCTGTGAAGTAGTCAAGTACTGGTGTCTTACTTTTGGCATCGCCTTTTTGGCGTTTTATGCCCCCTTCTGGTCCCATTAGTGGCATTCCACCGGCTTCGCCTCCCTGCATACCTACAATAGCTCCCTGAAGCCCTTGAAAGAAAGCTTCAAGCGACTGCTCCATGTTTCTATTTTGCTGTTTAAACTGACTGATCTGTCCGAACATTTCTTCTACATGAGATTTTAAGTCTTCTGGATCTACCTGCATTTCTTCTAAGATTGCAGTGGCAGCATTCTTACCTGTGGATACTAATGAATGAAGCAAGTGTTCTGTTCCAACATTTGCGTGACGAAATTTGTGAGCTGTGATTACACTCTGTTCAATTACATTATGTAAGTAAGTTGATAGTCCATGCTTAACTTGTTTTCCTTCTATGTCTTTTGTTTTTAGAGCTTTTAAAAGAATTCGAACATTCTCCTGAGTAACTCCTGCACCTGTAAATAGAGAGAACCCCAAAGATTTTGGAATACTAAGCAATCCCAAGAGGAGATGCTCTGTTCCTATATAACTGCTCTTCATGTTCTTTGCTTCTTGTTCTGCAATTTGTAGAGCGAGTTTTGCGTTGGGGGTGAACCTATCGAAGGGGTGCATTTTTCTAGGGGTTAGTGATTAGGGACTAGGGGCTAGAAGTGCAATTAGCAGTTTAACATACTGAGTGCTAATTTGCAGAAATCATCTAGGTATTTTACATGCTTTTTAGTGTCTTAACGAGTGACAGGAAGTTCTTAAAAGTGGTCTTATTGCAGGATGTATACTTTAGTTGCTTAAAATAAGGTTACAGGTTACAGGTGTCAGGTTACAGGCCCCCCGTTCTATTTCCTATTAGAACGTATTTTTTGGCTTAAAATAGCAAAAATATCAACAATACATAAACTTTATTTGGCTTGATGCTATTTATTGAATTTTTTTAATTATAATCTGTATTTCTTTATCTATAACCATTTCTTATATGAAAACAACAAATATACGTTCTCACAAAGACCTTATTGTATGGCAAAAATCCATTGATTTGGGCTTAATGGAAAATTTTGGGGGCTAAAATGATGTCTTTTCCGCTAATGTTAGCTGAGATATGCTTATATTTTCCCCGATGCATCATGAAAAATATGTTCTAATTGTAATTCTCACTCAATTAAAAAGGATGGAA
>JAIPIN010000023.1 GCA_021734665.1 Kiritimatiellales bacterium | reverse complement strand
AAAGCTCACACAGAAGAGGCTTGATTGTGTGTTGGAAAGCATTAATACTCGTCCCCGTCATTGCCTTGGCTTTCGTACTCCAGAGATGGTGTTTAGAGGTGTTATGAAGCGATATGCATTTCATACTTCAGAGTAGGTTTGAAATCGAATTCATTGTTTAGTGTTCAAATTAAATCAGTCAACTAGCCAATTGATTAGTTTACTAATGCTATAAATTCAAAATTTTAAGCGCGAGTTAAATCATCATCGGGTGCAGCTTTGTTTGGTATACGTTTCCCACATACTGCGCATTCATGAAGGATAACCCACCCTTTTTTTGCATTATGATTTAGTTCTATTGGGTGCATCAATCCTCCGCACTTGGATAAGCGATCTCCAGGACCTTCTGAATCTACGTGCTTGGAGCATAAACAGTACGGACAGTGATTCCGATAAGTACCTTTTTCGAGCGGCTGCACTTCTTTGCCGCAGTTATCACAGACGAACGGTTCTTGGCGGGGTATAAAAGGAGACAAAAGAGACAAAGGGTACAAAGGAGATAAAGGAGTCCAATAATTACTTCTTTATTATGCCTGATCGAAATTTATGTAGTAAGTAACTTACTTTCCCAACCTGGTTGTTGAGCTTCTCATATTGTTCAGAAGTAATGTAATTTAGCCGTGCACTAAGAGAGAGTTGATAATCTAATTCTTCCAATGATCCTTCTGCGTGTTCGAGATAGTGCAATCTTTCTTTATCGGATCGTTTCATATTGCCTTCCACAATATTAGTCGGGACGCTTGTTGCAGATCGTCTGATCTGAGCACATAGTGCATAACGTTCTTCAGGAGGAAATATTGGAAGTAACTTATAAACATCTAGACAGAGTGCATCTGCCTCTTTCCAAACAACCAAATCTTGATAGGGTCGTTTACTCATAATAAAGTTACCGAAGGTAACATAATATTTCTCCTTTGTCTCTTTTATCTCCTTTTTCTCCTTTAACTCCTTATTATACATTAAACTTAAACAGCATCACGTCTCCATCTTTAACTAAGTATTCCTTCCCCTCACTTCGCATCTTCCCTTTTTCCTTTGCTCCTATTTCTCCACCAAATTCAATAAAGTCATCGTATGCAATTGTCTCTGCTCGTATGAATCCTTTCTCGAAGTCTGTATGGATAGCACCAGCAGCCCGAGGAGCTTTGTCGCCGTCTTTGATAGTCCAAGCGCGAGCTTCTTTTGGACCGGCTGTGAAGAAGGTGATGTAGCCAAGTGCAGAGTATGCAGCACGAGCAAGTGAATCTAATCCTGATGATTTTACTTTGTATTCACTTAAAAATTCTTCTGCCTCTTCTGCGGATAGATCTTGCAAATCTTCCTCTATCTTTGCAGAAATAGTAACTACTTCACTTTCTTCTGGTAAACCTAGTTGCTCACGTGCTTCGTGCACACTAAGTGTATGAAGCTGTGCTTCGGAAACGTTTGCAGCGTAGATAATTGGTTTGCTGGTAAGCAGATTAAATGTGTTCATGATATCTGTTTCATCTTCGTTAAGCTGAGTTGTAGATGCAAAGAGTGTTTGTTCTAGTTGAGCTTTTACTTTATCTAGAACTCGTACTTCTTTTTGCTTTTCTATACTTCCAGTTTTTGCAGCATTACCAATTTTATCAAATCGATTTTCGATTGTTTGTAGATCAGAAAGGCATAATTCAGTTTCAATCGTTTCGCGATCTCGTTTTGGATTTGTGCTTCCTTCAACATGCGTTACATTTGGATCGTCAAAGAATCTTACAATGTGACAGAGTGCATTTACTTCTCGTATTGCTCCAAGGAATTTGTTTCCTAAGCCTTCTCCTTTGTGTGCTCCTTTTACAAGTCCTGCAATGTCTAAAAATTCCACAGTGGCATGCACTACTTTTGCAGGTTTAACGATTTCAGTAATTTTATCCAATCGTTCATCTGGCACTTCTACAATTCCTACATTTGGATCGATAGTGCAAAAAGGAAAGTTTCCGGCTTCTGCTCCACGTGTTCTGGTAAGTGCATTAAATAATGTGGATTTACCCACGTTAGGAAGGCCGATGATTCCCATTTGGAGAGCCATTGATGGGAATAGTACTTCGTTCGGCTGGTGATGCAAAATATTCTCTCATATAAGGAATCCTAGGAAACCAAAGAAACCTAAGAATCCAAGAAGATTTTGTCCTTTGAATTCCTTGGTTTCCTCGGATTCTTTGGTTTCTTAAATTATCAAAATATAATTCCAAAACGCCAAATAAAAGCAAATATAGGCATATACAAGCATTGACAATTGTGCATAATACTTTACAATATTACCCTTAATTATGCGCAGACGTTTTGTATCATTTTTGGCTTACACATCACTACTAAGCATTTTTGTCACAGCAAATGCTGCTACGTTTGCAGATGTATCTGGCACGCCTTACGAGACTGCATTTAATTATCTTTCTAGTAAGGGTGTAATTAGTGGTTATGCGAATGGAGATGGTAGACCAAATGGACCACTTAATAGAGCAGAAGCTCTAAAGGTAATTGTAGGCCTCAGACATTCAGATCGTGTTACTTGGTATCAACAGAACTTGGTTCCTATGCCACTCTTTCTTGATACTGATCAGAGTGCTTGGTATGCGCCTTATATTGAAGCTGGATTTGAGGCTAACATGATTACGGGATATCCAGATCGCACTTTCCGTCCTTCATATTTCCTTACAGCAGAAGAGGCAGTAACAATGGCTTTGCGTGCTTATGGAGTAATGGATGCTGGTCAAGGTGCTCAGCTTTCTGAGTATATTCAAAATAGAGACAACGAATGGTTCACTCCTTACATAAATGCAGCAATAACCAAGAATTTAATAATGCATCAAGGACGTCTTGAGCTTGGTCAGGTTATGACTCGTGGAAGATTCTTTGATCTTGTTTATCGTTTAGATAAAATTAAATCCGAAGGTTCGCTTGCATTCAATGGTCCGGAGCCAACAATTCCTGTGCAAGCAAGGCAAAGGGCACAGGTGGTTCAGGCAGTTCCACGAGTAAATAATCAGGTTATTTCTGCTCCACAGCCAACTGTAGTTGCACAGCATCCATACGCATCCGAAAAGTATTTCTCACTCTCTATGCCCACACTTGGTGTAGATGATCTTACTATTACTCACCCTTCGGACCCTTTTACATCTGATGGAGTTCTGAGTCCTTTGCAGCAAGGTGTTGGACATTTGTTTAGTTACCCTGGCGCAGGAGGAAAAATAATGATTTACGGACACTCTTCCAGCTATCCTTGGGATGTATCACAATTTACGAAGATCTTTCGCAAGGTTAACAAGCTCGATGTTGGAGATCGATTATATGTAACATACGACAATAAACTATTTGCGTACGAGGTGAATTATAAACAAACGATTGATGCAAGCGACACAAGTCCTTTCAATGATGCAGGAACAGGAGAAGAGTTGATTCTATATACCTGTTGGCCGCCGGATTCAATCAGCCAGCGCTACTTGGTGCACGCAGTACCTGTAAATGCTGTAGCTGTAAGATAAACAAAAGCCCCACCATTCATTTCCTAGTGAGACATTTGTTTTCAATGTTTCGAATGTGCCAAAGCACAAACGAAGATAATTGATTATTTATTCTCCGCTTCGCAAACATAACGGCGGCTTCCACTCATTCCTGCACAAGGACCATCCTGTGCATATTTTGTTTCATCGAAGTTTGTTCTTTCGCGTCCTTGGATTTCAAATCGGCGTAACAGATTGTCTAGCCCCAACCTTAGTGCACGTGCGTTGGTATATTCATATTGTTTTGGTGCAGCACCGCGAAGTTCTTCTACTGCCTTGGCGTCATTGGGATTGAATCCAGCAACTACGTAGGCATACTGGCTTGCTCCAATACCCATAATAGTACCAGCTATGATACCGATTAGTGCAGCGGCAACAACGTTCTTATTGCAGTTCATAATTTGGAAGGGGAGTAATTAATTTTTGTTTACAGTAATATTATAGCACAATTAATCTTTTGAGCCCAGATAGAGTTTTCCTCTTTTAGATCATAAAAAAAGAGAGCGAATTGCATGCATTCCGCTCTCCTTTGATTTTTTAACTCAGGAAAATATGTTAGGAGTTGATATACTACTGTTGAGGCTGATAGATCGTGTCGTTATCACGAAATTCAACTATACACTTAACCAAGCGTGATCCAGAGTAGCCTTCGCAATGTTTAGGCATCTCATAGGTAGGTGCTGCGCTACGCATTGTTCTTACTGCACCAAGATTCAATGGAATCTCGATAGTACGTGGAGTTCGTAGTCTGTAGATTCCAGTATCGCTTCTTTCACGGGCGACACTTCTGGAATAGTGATCTGCACTATTATCCAGTTCTGCAGCTGCGGATGGAGGCATACCTTGGAAAGCCAGTACCTGAGCATACTGAGCTGTCCCGGCGCCTAATAGCACTCCGGCAACGATCCCTACTAGAGCAGCAATTGCTACATTGTTATTGCACTGCATGTGGGAAAAAGGGAGGAAATAAATATTTGTTTGGTTATATTATAACATAAAACTGTAAAAGTAGGAAGTACTTGGTTTGGGGCTAGAGCTAGGGCTTGGGCTTGGGCTAGGGCTTGGGCTAGGGCTTGGGCTTGGGCTAGGGCTTGGGCTAGGGCTTGGGATCGAGTAATGGAATAATGGAATAATTGTTCTATTACTCCATTATTCTATTATTCGAATATTCTAATTTGTCTATTTTAGTATGCCTTTTAATGCTTTACAGAACTCGATGGCTGATACTCAATACCTTCCTGCTCGGCAATCTTACAACGTGTGTAACGCTGTCCCGAATATACATCGCAATCAGAAGGTGGAGGAGCTGCACTCCTGAATCTTGGTCCTTGATCTTCTATGCGATCTTGAATTTGTGGCAGTGAGAATATTCGGTTTATGTCACCGTAGTTTCTTAGATCATCAACAGTTTTTATGTATGTTGGGTTGATGCCTTGTGCAAGTACTTTAGAAAATTGAGAAGTACTAGCACCTATTAGGATGCCGGCAATTACTCCAACGAGTGCGGCGACAACGACATTTCTGTTTGTATCCATAATGTTTGTTTGGGAAATTATAGTTATATTATATCAAAAAAACAGAAATTATGCAATTTATCTCAATTGGCAATGATTAACCAATCCTGCGTAAAATCTCGCGATCGACCCTTCGTCTGCGCTCGGGATCTACCCGTTATGATGTTGATAATTTAATCAGCCAATTCTACGTAAAATTTCACGATCGACAAACTCTTTCTGTCTTCCATACGTTAAGCGGCTGAGTTGCTTGAATGCCTCTGCTGCCTGAGGGTCCTTTGGATATGTTGTATCTATCCATGGGCGTGGAACTTCTATAGAGAATGGGCGAGATGGCTTGCCGTCAATACTCAATTTCATAGCCCCCTTGAATGCGTCCATATTTACCAAGTCTTGTTCCGAGAATACAGGTGCCATTTCTTTAGCTCCTACTTCTGCATCTTGTGGACCGATCTTATAAAACATCATAGTTCCAACGTTTCCAAAAATAGCTCCTTTCAAACTTGTTTTTCCGGAGAGGCGATCATCTTTTTCTAGTTGATCAATGTACTGATGAGCTAGTATCAAACCAAGGCGATACTTTCTGGCTTCAGAAAGAATTGATTCAATAGAATCTGTTACAAAGTTTTGGAATTCATCAATGTATAGGAAGAAATCGTTTCGTTGCTCACTTGATTGCTGTTGCCTGCGCATGGCAGCAACTTGGATTTTGTTTACAAAGATCATTCCAAGTAGTTGCGAGTTAATATCTCCAACAAGACCTTTAGATAGATTTACTAGCAGTATCTTGCCACTATCCATTACTTCTGAGATATCAAAGGCACTCTTGGTTTGTCCTACGATATTGCGAATTAGCGTATTGGTGTAGAATTGTCCGAATTTTGCTGCAAAATAGGGGATCATCTCTTGTTTTTCACGCTGACCAGTTTGTGCCATTTGTTTTTCCCAGAATGATTTAACGATTGGATTCTTTACCTTAGTAACTTTGTATTTCTGCCATTCTTCGTCTGTAAATAGCTTAACAAGGTCGGTTATTGCGCCGCCCTCTTCTTCGTCTTCCATCAAAGTAAGACAACCATTTCGGAAGTAATCTTGGATACGTGGACCAAATACTTCATTACCAAACATCTTTACCATCATGTTCATTGCATCCAATGCAATTAGATCTCTTTCTTCTGAGGTTTTTCCTTCTAGTAAGTTAAGACCCATCGGCCTCTCTGTATCTGCGGGGTTAAAGTAGATAACATCATCGGCACGTTCACGTGGAATATATGGTAGTAAATCTTCTACCAAAGATCCGTGTGGATCTACTATGCACATTCCTTTTCCATTGTGGAAATCTTGCCTTGCCATTAATTGCATGATCGAAGACTTACCAGTTCCTGTTTGTCCGATTATGTATAAGTGACGGAACCGGTCTTCATTTTTCATATATACTTCACGTTTGTCGCCGCGGTGTGTATTTGTTCCAAGGCGCAATCCTTCTTCTGGAAGATCTTTTGGAGCAGGTGCGATTTTGAAGTTCTGCCACTTAATAGTTTCTACCTTGTTATATTTGATATTAGGCAGGTGGAAGAAGCTGGTTAGCTCTGTAGTGCCAAGAAGCATCTTATGAGACAAGAGTGATTGTTTTATAGTGCGACGTGGAGATCGACGTATAAAATTTGAAATAGTCTTTTTAAGTTGGACTATTCTTGGTCTTTTAAAGCCATTACCACGTACAGCTGTAAATTGCCCGAAGGATGCAGCAAGAGAGTCTAGAAGTGTTTGAGTACGTGATTGAGTATCTGCAGATACAACCAATCGTATCACACAATTGAATCCTGGCTGACCGGCCTTCTCATCTATGGCCTTGCTGTATTCCTCTACCATTTGTGATACGCGTTCGCCTGTTGATTGTGCTTCGCCTTGAATATTAATCAGTTCATCTCCATGTGTAATAATTCCAAATCCTGCAGAGAGCCATCCAATAGGATTCCACCATTTTGTCCCTTTCTTCTTTGGGTTAATTATTTGGGCTGCTGCTTTTTGCAAATACTTTTGCCATCCTGACCTTGCAGGCTGTAGTACAATTTGCACTGCTGCACCTTCGGTCACTTCCAGTTTAGAAAATGCATTTGTGATGTTATTAAATGGATCACTTTTAAGTTGTTGATAAGTTCTAAATACTGAAGTAAAAGGTTTGGCAGGCAAAAGTGGTTGTACTGCGACTACAGATTTCTCTGTAAAGATATTATAGTCCTCCACTTCATCAATGATTGTGTCAGGGTAGAATGATGTGATTTGTTTCTCTATCAATGATGCGTATTTTCTTGGGCATACAACAAAGAAGAGTATTTCGCCCGCTAAAGCAGCGTATTCCAAAGAGAAAAATGGTTGTCCGCGCCATAACCGTTCTATGCGTGATTCACAGATTCCGTGCAATGCTTCAAATAAATGCTCCATTACACCAAGCACTTCTTTGAAATCTTGACCTGTAGAGAACCGCTCCGATTCTACTTCCTTATCTTCCTTACTTTCTTTTTTTGGTACCAAAAGTTGCAGAAAAACTAAGTCTCTCTCGGATCTGTGTTCAACCAATCTGCGGTGGAACCATAGTAGGCCCAGAGTGCCTCCAGTAAGGAGAATAAGCGCAATGGCGACGTATAGAATTTCCATAATATCTATCGTACCATTATAGCATGAAAAATGCCTTATTTATAGGTAATTAGGGGCTAGCCTGCCTGTCGGCAGGCAGTGGGCTAGGTGGTTAGATAGACAAAATCGTTCTCAAAAAGCATTTATAGAAATGGGGATATTCACTAGGCCCTAGTGCCTAGCTGCCTAGCTCCTACTTCTTCCACATATCCTTTGCTTTGAGCAAGTCCTCTACCATTTCTAGTAAAGATTTGATTGTCATTTCGTTTTTAACAAAATAGTCATCAGCACCTAATTTTGTCGCTCGAGTTCTATTTTCTTCGTTTCCAAAATTTGTTAGTACAAGAATTGGGAAGGTTCGTTTATCCTTTGGATACTTTTCCATAACTGCGAATCCGTCAAGCACAGGCATATTCAAATCAAGAATCAGAATGTCTGGACTTTTAGCAGACAGGGCGGCAATTGCCTCTTCACCATTTTTTACAGTATCAATTTCGAATCCACTCAACGTGAATTTTTTCGCGTATACTTCGCGCAAAACGGGATCGTCTTCAGCTATAAGTATGTGAGCATTGTTCATTACTGAGAACTCTAGCGTATTGGGTGCTGGAATCAATAGTTTCTGTGCTTTACAGGAGTCGGGAATTGTCTTTTTCCGAATCTTATGAGTAAAACCGAGGAATCCGAAGAAACCAAAGAATCCAAAGGATACGATTATATTCTCTTTGGATTCCTAGATTTCTTTGGTTTCCTTGGGGCCTTATTAAAGTGAAAGTCGAACATACTTCACAACTTGAGCACCTCCTAAGAAGTCTTGAACTTTCTTGGAAGGATCTTTTACAAATTCCTGAGTGATAAGGGCATTTTCTTCTCGGAATTTCTTTTCTTTGCCCATCATAATTTTTTCCATAATTTCTGCAGGCTTTCCTTCGCTTGCTAGTTGCTCTTTCCAAATTTCTTTCTCTTTTGCAATTGCCTCTTCGGTTACATCGTCTGGAGTAGTGTATTGAGGATTCATTGCTGCTGCATGCATTGCAACATCTTTAGCAATTTCTTCTTCGCCTTCATTTGTTCCAACTATTACACCAATTTTACGGTTGGTGTGTACATAAAGACCAATAACAGGAGCTTCTTCAAGAACCACTTCTCCAATAGAAATATTTTCACCTAGTTTCTGAACAACATCGGTGAGAACTCCATCTACATGTTTCTTAAGTTCTTCTTCACCTTTTTCTACCAGCATATCTGCTAGTTCCTGTCCAAATTTTTGGAAGTCATCATTACGAGAAACGAAGTCAGTTTCACAATGAACCATCAGCATTCCTGCCTTTCCGTTACTCTGAGCGCCAAATACAGCGCCTTCCTTCTGATCACGTGCGGCTTTTTTAACAGCTTGAGCTGCACCGCTCTTGCGTAGCACCTCGATTGCCTTCTCTTCGTCGCCGTTTGCTTCTTCTAATGCCTTTTTACATTGAAGTACAGAAACGCCTGTTCGAGCGCGCAAAGAGGAAACTGCTGATGCGGAAATGTCTGACATGATCGTATAAGGGGAAAGTGGAAAAGTGAAAGGGGAAAAGTCCTGACTGCTGCAGGCAAAGGGTATCAAGAATCGGAGGGGCTCTTCTTTGCAGGAGTGCCTTTTAATTCAGATTCAATAATATTAAGAATTGCACTTATAGATTTAACTGCATCATCGTTTGCAGGAATAAATGTAGTGAAGTTATCAGGGTTGGCATTGCTATCACAAATTCCGTATAGAGGAATACCTTTCTTGTTTGCTTCTCTTACGGCTACGTTATCGCACACTGCATCAATAACAAAAATGGCATCAGGAAGTTCGGCCATTCCAGATACTCCAGAAAGTGCATTGTCTAGCTTTGCTAGTTTCTTTCTGAGCATTTGTTGCTCCTTCTTTTTGTACTTTTCTATATCACCAGTTTGGAATGATTGCTGAAGATCTAGGTAGTATTTGATTCTTCTTTTAATTGTGGTCCAGTTTGTAAGTAAACCGGGGATCCATTTTTTTGTAACCACTGGTTGGTTCAAAGATTTTCCAAGTGTTTCGATTGGGGCGATGCTCTGTTGTTTTGTTGATACGAATAGAATTGTTTTTCCTTCTGTAAATAGTTTTTTGAGTTCTGCGCAAACCTGATTTAGATGATCTTTAGTTTGTACAAGATCGAATAGGTGAATACCTTTTTGTGTCCCATATAGGTATTGCTTCATCTTTGGGTTCCACTTCTGTTTGCGGTGCCCGATGTGACAGGTTGCTTCGAATAGATCTTTTTCGGTGACGGTAGGCATAACTCTAGGGGTTAGGGGCTAGGGGTTAGGGATTAGGGCTAGGGCTAGGGCTAGGGCTAGGGCTAGGGCTAGGGCTAGGAAATTTTAATTACACATTTAGCCATTTGCTTATATCGGTGAAATGTCCTTATGCTTCCTCTCTCCGTCTTTTCGCCACTTTGCGGAGGATACGCTATGGGCATCCTTCGATTCGCCCCTTAGGGCTTACTCAGGATGACGCTTCGCGTCAGGACCGCGACGATCAGGAAAGAATGCCTGTCTTTTATACGTGTTTTGGCGATCTAAGGCAAGATAAAGAAGTCTTTTTTTACAGTTGTTAGTTATTTCTTTCTTAATTTAGCACATGCATCACACTTACATTTATGTATCTTATGTTTAGATTTTTCATCTCTTTCATTTCGTCTATTTTTAGGTTTTCCTCTCACAAAAGTTATTCCTTTGTGTACACCATTTCTACATCCAGAAATGATCATCATTACACATTCAAGAGGAAGCCTTCTAGATATTTCCATAGGCATAGTGTTTTCTGGAAGTCTTGGTTTATAACTTCTTCTATCAGTAGATCCATTTGTGCAGAGTTCTCTAATTTTTGGCATAGTGAAAAGAAAGTAAGTGTCGCATCTTATGGTTACACTTATTATAGTGCAAGCTCTTATATCAGTTTCTAGTTATACGTCAGAACTAGAAACCAACAACCTTCGCCAAGGCTACGGTTGTCAAGAAAACTAGAAACTAGCTAACTTATTTTCTAGTCAACTTTTCTACCAATTCCCCAATCGCAATTGGTTCTTTTTTAATCTATAACGATGTATATAAAATTTTTTGGTGTTTAGTTAGCTTTAGGAAGTAAGAAAATCAATATTTGCTAATGTTAACATTTAACATTGTTGGGATCCGAATCTTGTAACACTTGATCAATATCAATTTTACCATCAGCGATCTTAAAGAATACTTCTTTAAGAAATCTGCTCTGATCTCTATCAGACCATCCTCCATACTTTGGAATCACATGACATTGTTTGAAAAAATGTTCTAAAAATGCTCTAGACCCAGAGCAAGCTTTTGTAATTGCGGCTATCACATTAGGATTCAAATTTGCATCAGATTCATCATGTGCCTCTTGAACGAGTTTACTTATGTCAGTACCCATGTTTGGTATATTTCTCTTACATGTGACCAATGTCAATAACAGATGGCATTAGAACTATATCTATGCAAGATATATGTGTATCACTAGCTCTTTAGTTGTTCTACCAGCTCTCCGATACTCACGCGCTTCTGTTCCAAAGTATCTCGATCGCGAATGGTCACGGTATCTGGTGCACCTTGTTCATCATCTTCACCAAGTGTCCCAAAGTCTACGGTTACAGCTTTAGGTGTTCCTATTTCGTCTTGTCTGCGGTAACGCTTTCCAATTGATCCAGTTATATCAAAGTCTATTACTAGATCAGTTTTATCTAAAATTTCGTTATAAACTTCTTGAGCCTTTGCGATGAGGTGTTCTTTTTTACTTAGTGGAAGTATTGCAACATCTATGGGGGAGAGACGTGGATCAAATTTCATTACTGTGCGGACATCTCCGTTTTCTAATTCTTCTTCGGTGTATGCATCAAGTAAGAATGTAAGAACTGTACGGTCACATCCAAAGCTTGGTTCTATTACATGAGGAAGGAACTTATTCTTAGGATCATTTGGATCTGTGTACTTAAGCTCCTCGCCGGAGAATTTCTCGTGCTGAGAAAGATCAAAGTCTCCGCGATTAGCGAGCCCAAACAATTCACCCCATCCCCATGGGAATTTGTATTCAATATCTATTGTTCGTGAGCTGTAGTGACTCAGTTCATCTTTATCATGTTCGCGGATACGCATGGTATTTTCATCAATTCCCAAATCCATATACCAATCCCAAACCTGTGCTTTCCAATCTTCAAATGCGTCAGCTTCTTTTCCAGGTTCTGTGAAGTATTCAATTTCCATCTGTTCAAATTCGCGCGTTCTAAATGTGAAGTTTCCAGGGGTGATTTCATTCCTAAATGCTTTTCCGATCTGTGCGACTCCAAATGGAAGTCGTGGACGCTCGGTATCAATTACATTCTTGAAGTTTGCAAATATGCCCTGTGCAGTTTCCGGCCGAAGATAAATAGGCTCACCTTCGCTCTCTACTACTCCTTGATGTGTTTTAAACATTAGGTTGAATTGCTTTGCGGCAGTCCAACTATTTGCGCCACAACTGGGGCATTTGATTTTTTCTGCTTCGAGCATTGGTTGAATCTGATCCAAGTTCAAAACAGCAGCAGCTTCTACTCCAATTTTATCCTCCAATAATTTATCGCCACGGAATCTTTCCTTACATTCTTTACAGTCGACTAATGGATCTGTGAATGATCCCAAGTGTCCGCTTGCTTCCCATACTTTTGGATTCATTAAAATTGCGCTGTCTAATCCAACAATGTCTTGGCGTTTGTGCACGAATGTTTTCCACCACTGTTTTTTAACATTGTTCTTAAGCTCTGCTCCAAGCGGACCGTAATCCCACGTATTTGCTAAACCACCGTAGATTTCGGATCCTGGGAATATAAAACCTCTGCGTTTACAGAGTGAGACAACTTGATCGAGAGTTTCGGCTGGCATATTGAGCATAAGTTACAGCAAGTGGATCTGTTTGGAAACTATGGTAGATGGAGAAATCGCTGGATGGTTGGATGGTCCTAAAGAGGCAGCAGACTCACTTGTCGCTTGCGAACCATCCAACCATTTAGCCATCGAACCATTTGTCCTTTCTGAGCTATTCAGACAGCAAATAAGTGTTTTAGTATGACTACCAAAAATAGTCAATTTATGTTATAATATAACCAAATACCAACACTAACTATAAGCGTATTCCTTCGACTCCCGGCACGCATAGCTGTAATTCTTACAGGACTATCTGTTCCATTGATTGTATTTGCTCAAGAGATAGAAGGGGAAGTTGCAGGCTTGAACAATGGCACACTAACACTGATTGGATGGGTTGCTGTTGGAGCAATTGTTGGATGCTTGCTTGCAAGATTTTGGTTGGGAATTTGCAATCATGTTTTAATAGATCACGAATCAATCTCTTCTATTCAAAAGCGTCAGCCTTATTTTCCTAGGGCGCGCATGATGATTGGAACAGTATTAGCTACCGGAGCGGTGTTTATTTTTTCCTTGAGGGTACTTGGTGACGTTGCACCTTTTGCTTCGATTCAAAATTCAACTCTTCTGTTGTGGTTTTTGATTGTCGGAACTGTTGCGGTGTTTTTCCAGATGAAATTCAAAAGTTCACGTGATTACATTTTTGCAATATTAGTTGGAACAGTACTTGCATTTGGATTGCTAGGTCTTACGCGCGCGCTTCTGCATACTGATATGCACCAAGATCCGTTTATAATGGCTTTGGGAATTGTATGTGCGATAGTGCTTTGGAGATTTTTATTTGGTCCATGGTCACCTCGTATTAAGGCGGTTGTTCTTGGATCATTCATTATTTGGATTGGTGTGCATGTTCTATTCAAAGAAGCTCCAGATGAAAGGATGGCACATCTTATAGCTTCTGGCGTTGCACTTATTCCTGCATTTATTTGGTGTTGGTTCTTTTTGGAATATCACAAACAACGTTGGAGCATGGTGTTATTAATGTTCTTTGCAGGAATGCTCTCTACAGCTCCAATTCTATTTTATGATTCATTGGTACGTCGTGGTGTTGAACTTCAGTTCTTCCTATTTAAAATTGTTCCTCAGAACTTCAGCAGTGTTTCTAATGCCTTTGTAGCTGGCGATCTAATGGATGTGTCTGGTGTGCAGTCTACAATTCTAGCGACGTTTATTTCGTTTATTATTGTAGGCCTTATAGAGGAGTCATCTAAATTCTGGGTTCTAAAAAAGAGTGGCAAGCCGTTCTTCTCTAGTATTGATGACGTTATTCAGA
This sequence comes from Kiritimatiellales bacterium, assembly GCA_021734665.1. Lineage (GTDB taxonomy): Bacteria > Patescibacteriota > Gracilibacteria > Peribacterales > Peribacteraceae > UBA2144. The sequence continues at coordinate 3,244 of JAIPIN010000023.1, read as the reverse complement.
TGGCAGTTATTGTTGCTATTGGATTTGCATTTGCAGAGAATGTTCTTAACCCAACTTACTTCTTGGGATTTGTGCGCGAGTTTCTTACTGAGTCATCTGAACCTCAGTGGTGGGCATTTATTGGAAATGTTTCGGGTCGTGCAATTCTAACAACTATGGTTCATATTGTTGCATCTGGTGTTATGGGATACTTCTTTGGTCTTGCTATATTTGCTGAATCTTATTTGGATGACACGCATCGTAAAGGACATGTTCCAATCGTAGCTGGCTTGTTACGCATTGTGTTTAGATTGCCAGAGAAAAAAGTATTCCGTGTACACATGATTTTGCTTGGGCTAACTCTTGCAACTGTTATTCATGGACTCTTCAACTTTATGGTTACGTTGCCAGATATGCTTCCAGGCAATCCAGAGACTTTTGGAGATCTTCTTAGACTTTCGGAAAGTAATTTCTTAAGTAGTATTCCACTTCTTTTATTGCCATCTTTCCTTTATATAGTTGGCGGATTCTGGCTATTTACAGTGCTATTTTATCGTCAGGAGAGCGTGAAGGAACGTGGAAGATTGGTTACAACAGATACTTTTGTAAGAGGTAAAATGGCTGGGGCTTGAGCTTAGGGCTGGGGCTAGGGCTGGGGCTAGGGCTGGGGCTTGGGCGAAACACATCTCGTATCTCGGGAAATTGTCATACGAAATACTAAGATGCTTCTTTTTCCTCCTTATTTCCGCCTTTTTGCTCCTTTATCTTATCCTTTGAGTCTTTTGTCTCCTTTCTCTACAATAACCCAGTTAATCTGAGTGGTGATTACTTCTCAGCTCTCATTTCTTCGTTCATACTCTCTCACTTATGACTTCCATATCCCCATTGTATTTGCCGTCTCGTCTTGCAAAGGTTCTAGTTCTTAGCGTGTTTTGTGTCACTGTAATTGTTCCTCAAAATGTCGGGGCAGCAAGTGTTGCAGACACTCTTATTGTACCTGACGCAATACCAGTTGCCCGAGGAGATTTTATCCGTGCTGCAGTAAGGGTTTTGCGCATGAGTGTTGGCAGCGGGAAATCAACATTACCATATGTTCGTGTGCCACAAGCACTTAAACCTTATATAGAAACAGCTCACAACAAAGGAGCATTGGAAGTGTTTGGAACTGATTTACAACTCGCTCGTTCTATTACACGTGGGCAGGCAGTTTCTGTACTAGCTAGATTGCAAGGTCTGACAGGTGAAAGTTCTGGTGCTGCATATCAAGACATCAGTCGTGGTACACCAGAGGCGCAGGCGGCGCCAATTGCAGTTAAGCTTGGATGGATTGATCCAGTTAGTTCAACTCATTTTGGTTCACGTCGTGTATTAAAAGGATCAGATGCTAAAACACTTTTGCGTAAATTAACTGGAGAGCCGGAACCGGTTAAATCTTCTTTGAATAGATATCAAAGAAAAGTAACACCGGATACAAATATATCTACACCTCAGAAGGTTTCTGTAGTTGTTACAAGTGTTGGTACTTCGTCATCTAGGCTTCCTAAAGCACAGATTTTAGAGGCAATATGGTCTTATGTTGGTGATCATTTCCTATATAGCGAAAATATTGATCCAGAAGAAGCGGCTTATCGAGCTGCAGAGGCCATTGTGGAGTCATTGAATGAACCATATACAACGTTCCTAAGGCCTGCAGGTATTAATAGTTTGGAGACGCAGATTCAAGGAGTAGTTACTGGAATCGGTGCACAAGTAGAACAGCGTCACAATATTTTGACGATTGTTTCTCCGCTGCGTTCATCTCCTGCGGAGGCTGCTGGCCTAAAACCAAATGATGAAATTCTTGCAGCTGATGGTGTGAATCTTGTTGGAATGCCATTTTTAGAAGCAGTAGATTTGGTTCGTGGTCCTAAGGGTAGCAAGGTTCGTCTGACTATTCGTCGTGATGGAAGAGAATTTGAAGTGAGTGTTACGCGGGATACAGTACGTGTGCCAGAAATAGAGGAAACATGGCAAGACGGTATAGCTATTGTTCGTCTTATGCAGTTTGGAAAAGCTACGGAGAATGATTTGCGAGGCACGATGAGATCTATACAACTTAAAAATCCCAAAGGTGTTGTGCTAGATTTGCGTAGTAATCCAGGAGGACTTTTGCACGCCGCAAATATTGTTGTGAGTAATTTTGTACCATTTGGTACAGTTGTTGCACGTATTGTTTCGCGAGATGGAACTCGTGCGGATGATACATCAGATTCCCCAACAATTCGTTCAGATATTCCAATGGTTGTTTTAGTAAACGAAGGCTCGGCAAGTGCATCCGAGATTGTTGCAGGTGCACTTCAAGATCACGGTCGTGCCACCGTTGTTGGAACAAAGACATTTGGAAAGGGGACTGTTCAACAGGTTGTTCGATTTAATGATGAATCAGGACTTAAAGTTACTGTTGCCGAATGGCGTACACCAAATGGTCGCAAGATTGATGGTGCAGGACTCCATCCCGATGTCACTGTTCAGTATGATTCCGAGAGGGATGAGCAATTGGTTAAAGCTCTTGAAATACTCCGGTAATCTTTGTCGCTATATTTGAATCTTATTAGGGGCTAAGGGACTAGGCGTTAGGGATTAACTTTGGTAGAAGGGGATTAGATTAAGCAGGTTGATAGAAATATCAGCATATAAGATTACAAGCTTAAAAAGCTAGCCCCTAGTCCCTAACCTCCTAGTTCCTAGCGTTACATATTTGAATAGAATTGCTTCTTCCTGTTTACAGCCCTGTATTCTTCGCGCTTGATGGCTGCTTGACGATCTGCACGTCTGGTTGTTTTCTTTTTAAATGATGCACGGTGTCTTAATAGCTTCATGAGCCCAGTTTTTTGCACCTGCTTCTTAAAGCGTTGCATAAGAGCATCATTGCTTTCGTTGCCTTTTCTGTGAGCGTGTACTGTCATTTCTGGCAAAGGTTAAGGTAGAGGATGGGTTATTGCAAGGAAAATAGCTCTAATTAAGAAAATGAATAATGAAGAATGAATAATTAAAAATAGCCAAAAGAAAAAATATTTCAATCATTTTTCACTATTCACTATTCATTTTTCATTATGATTTGCCGTTAATATTAACCTGTTCTCACCCGAGTATTTTCTAATCCAAGAATGAGCCTGTAGAAGAGTCTTTAAGAATCACAGGACGAGGAGAGTGTAGCAGAAGAATCCAGAGCAATCTTGAGAACCTGCAATCTTGCTTCTTGAAATTCTCTGGCAGCTTCATTCGG
>JAIPIN010000022.1 GCA_021734665.1 Kiritimatiellales bacterium | reverse complement strand
CCGAATGAAGCTGCCAGAGAATTTCAAGAAGCAAGATTGCAGGTTCTCAAGATTGCTCTGGATTCTTCTGCTACACTCTCCTCGTCCTGTGATTCTTAAAGACTCTTCTACAGGCTCATTCTTGGATTAGAAAATACTCCACTGCATTTTGTGAAGATTTGTATGTTTTGTTTGTTTTTTTAAAACCTCTCCCCACCCAAAAACGGAACGGTCATATAACACGCCTTGTACGGCTCGGCATGGCTCCCATTTGAGATTTATAAGGAAAGTCGCCATGCCTCTCCCATATTTTGCGGCTGTGTTGCTCTGCTGCGCTCCGCAAACATTTTACAGCCACAAAACATCGCACAAGCCGGAACGTTATAGGAAATACAGCTTTTCCCTTCTCCTGCGGGAGACTCCGCTTTTGTTTTCGTGGGTTGTTTGATGTTTTCTTTTTCGCCGTCCCCCCTTTGTTTGTGTATGATGTTTAATGTTTGCTGTTTAATCGTAATAGACTTCTTAATCTGTATATGCCATCCGTTAGCATCACACATCGCAAGAAACTTAATACAATACGTGCCCTGCTCTCAGAACTAGGCTTCATTGAAAAACACAATACAGACATGACCGCTTGGGCAGTACTTGCCTTACAGGACGATAAAAAGAGGAATACAAAAGCAGGCTCAGGATCACTTGCTAAAGGGGCAACAATCAGAGATATCCTCGATTATTGTCGTGAATGTGGAACTGGATATGCTGAAAATACACGAGAAAGTCTCAGAAAATATAGCGTAAAATACCTTGTACATGCAGGCATGTTAATCAGCAATCCAGATGATCCAAGTAGGCCAACAAATTCAGCGAAGACAAATTATATATTGCATCCCGAATTTCATGCGATTTTGAAGTCTAAAGGTTCCACTAAGAAAACATTGATAGAAAAATGGCAAAAGAACTCAGGCCAAGCCAAGCCACATGAATGGCGTAGAGATAAATCGTTAATCGTACAATTTAATTATAAAAAGCTTAAGATTCACCCTTCAAAGCATAATTTACTTGAAAAATGTGCCATAGAAATTTTCCTGCCTACTCTATGTGGAAAGTTTGAGGTCCTGTATTTCTCGGATACAGACGATAAGTCATTGTACGTTAGCAAGAAACTTGAGAAATTTCTTGGAGCTAAATTTGATGTCCACAAGAAGATTCCCGATATTGTAGTTTATTCAGAAGGTATAAAGTCTTTGTTTTTCATCGAAGCAGTTGCTTCTTCTGGAGAAATAGATTACCTGAGAAAAGATGAAATCGATCGAGTCTTTCCAATCCAAAGAGGAATCCAAAGAAGATATGTAAGTATGTTCTTAAATCGCAAAGACTTTCGTAAATTCAGTGATAGCATTGCACAAGAAACAGAAGCATGGATCGTAGAAGAGCCACCACATGTCGTCGATATATCAACATTGTAATATGTAATCTGATTCTCTTTTTGTCAGTCCATATGCCTCATGTATCTTGATTTCTGGATCTTGGCTATTTGAATTCTCCACTTTTCTGAGGTGTTCGAATTCATGAGGGATTGGAAAAAATCGAATTTCCCCTGCTGAAACTTGAGTGTTTCCATTAATCAGACGAAACAATCTGTCCCATAGAGAACTATTTAGAAGAAGTTCTATAATATCCAAAGGTGGAGCTGATTCGTTTTCACGAACAATATAATTCAAATGATTCTCAAGAAAAAATCCATCTTTCTGCTTCTTTATCATTGCAGCTTCGATTCGATTCTTTTGCTCTTTTGCTGAAATTCGCTTAAAAACAACAGTATCCTGACTTAGCTTCTCTGAAGATGTTTTTGCACAATCTTTCATGGTCTTTGGTCGACTCTTATACTCTTTTTTTGGATCAAATGAAAAGCGAGAAACCTGATGTGGCCAGTATACAGGCCTGAAATCTTTTCCTACTTCATTAGACAAATACTCCTTTCTCCTAAAAGCTACTATAGGGCCAGTTGAAACTCGTAGACCACTATCTGCAATTTTTTTGAATCCATTTTTAAAACACTTTTTAATAAGCACAGCATCAATCTCTGTCTCGGGGACACAAATTATATTTGAATTCCAAAACACAATATCTCGACTGACATCAAACTTTTTTATTTTAAATTTCCCATTGGTAACTGCTGTACCAACGGTAATACAATCTTTAGTCGGGGGCACATTTCTCAATGTGAGTAATATTTGCTCCTGCAATACGTCCATAAAAGCCTTATTTCTTTCAATAAGAGTAACTAATTCTTCTGTGCTCACTTGGTTGATCAGAATATCTCTAATACGGTGAAAATAAGCACCAGATACAAAACTTTTTGGAATGATGTAGCCAAGTGCCCCTCCTGGCTTCAAATATCTTGTGCCGACCTCTACAAAAGAAGCGTAAAGATTTGGATGCCCTAAATTTAACTTTGGACTAGCTTTCAAATATGGGGGATTGCCCAGAATGCAATCAAATCGTATTTCAGACTCAAGTAACCCGCCTACTTTTTTCAGCATATCTGCCTGCTGTATGTGAAATTGATCTTTTATGGAAATTTTATATCCATTTCTAGCAAGGAATCCTCGAATATTGGCAACTGTAATTCGTACAAGAATAGGATCAATATCAAAACCATAAACAAATTTTTGAATATGCTTAATGTCTTTTGATTTTTGTATCATTTTTTCCAAAACTCCAAGCAAAAATCTCCCACTACCACATGAAATGTCAGCAACACTTTGATCAGGTGAGTATTGGGTAGATCGCAATAAATAGTGAACAATTTCTTTTGGCGTAAAGAATTGACCATGTCCACTCCTGTATTCTTTATTGGTTACCTTGCAATAATACTCCCCAAGACCATCCCACTGATTAGAATCAAATGGAAGTTCACATTGTTTCTTTGCACCAATAACACCATGAGCTGCTTCATATGTCTCACACAATTCCAGCCAATCTTGTAATTGTAGCTTATTGTCCATTTTGTGGATAAGAATAAATACCTTTAACAATCCCTTCAATTTTAAAATCCTTACTAGCAAGAATATGCTCGTACTTCGGATTAAGTGAAACCAAAATAACTTGCGGACCCTTCTGTAATTTTTTTATTAAAACTTCACCGTTATTAACGCACACAACAATAGTTCCACTATCTGCATCTAATGCTTTTCTGGCAAATACCAAATCACCTTCCTTAATTTGATCTTCCATTGAATCTCCTTTTGCTCTAACCATAAAAGCTTCTTCAGAAGGAAATCCAAGTAACTTTGTTGCCATTGGGACACGGTCAATTGGATCACCATTCAGTACAGAGCCTTTTGGGCCACATTGTGCTAACCCATAAAGATTAATGTAAGCAATGGGCTTATCTGGCGAGTCTCCAAGCACTTGGTAGTCCTTCGAATTTGAAGGATTGCGGCGTAGATAACCTTTTTTTTCTAGCTGCTGAATATGATGCTGCACGACACTAGGAGAAGAGAGTCCTAATTCTTCTTGCAGTTCCCGAATTGTCAGGGGATCATCAATATTCTGTTTCAGTATTTTTAATAATCTCTGTTGTGTTTCGTGCAGCCGATCACGTTTGCGGTTAATCATGACACAATGATAAGGTAGAAATATATAAAGAACAAGTTGACATTGTACTAGTATTTGTACTAGACTTAGGAAAATTTAAATATTGCTCCCTCTACTATGCAAGTCTCTACAGCAACTTACATCATCCAAGATATAGAAAATCACCGGCAGATTAATGGAGGCACAAGGACGCTATGGTATGCGGGGATTGCCTCGTCCCCCAAAGAAAGACTATTTAATGACCATGGAGTTGCGCGTAACCAAGATGCATGGATTTATCGAAGCGCTGGCTCAAGCACAGCTGCAAGATTAATTGAAAAGGCTTTGTTGGACTCTGGTTATGATGGAGGCGATGGTGGAGGTGATAGCAATACACAGTACGTTTATGCTTACAAGAAATCATTACGTACAAACCCTTAAATTTTATTTCCTTATCATTTACTATTTTTATTATGAATTACTACACACTGTCAGCAAAGAAAACAAAACGTGTTTTTATTAGCTTTCATGCAGAAGATATGTTTGCAAAGAAATTACTTGTAGAACAAGCTAAGAGTGAAAAATTTGATTTAGAATTCATCAACTATGCTTTGAATGAGCCATTCGATGATAAATGGAAAACCCAGTGCAAAGAAAGAATCAAAAAAGCAGCAATAACCATATGTTTAATCGGAAAAGAAACATCGCAAAGAGATGCTGTCATTTGGGAATTAAATACTAGCTATGCACTTGGAAAGCGAGTCCTTGGCATTAGAATATTTAGGGATAAGAACCATACAATTCCCCAACCAATAAAAAATAACAACTCCAAAGTCTTATACTGGAACATAAATGATATTGTAGCTGAACTTAACAAAGATTAATCATGAATGTAGATTGTCAAACAAAGGCTAATTATGGCGATTGCTATCAAGAACATTTGATTGAGCAGTACAAGTTATACGTTAATAGCGCCGAGAAAGTAAGCGACAGAAGACAAGCAGTAATTAATTTTTTTGTAACTATCAATACAGCACTAATCTCTCTTTTAGGAATTGCCGTCCAATTAGAAGTTATTGATAAAGCAGTAGTGATTGCCGTTGCAACCCTAGGAATATTGAACTGTGTAATTTTTTGGTTTCTTATCCAATCACATAAGAAGTTAAACTCAGGAAAGTTTAAAGTTATTCATGAACTTGAAAAAAAATTACCGTACGCCCTTTATGATCGGGAATGGGAAATTTTAAAAGAAGGGCGCTGTGTAAAAACTTATTGGCCATTCTCACACGTTGAACTACTTATTCCATGGGCATTTGGCTTATTTTATATAATTTTGGGTTTTTTGCTTTGTACCTAGATTGAATGGATTTTGTATGTTTGTTTGTTTTTTTGTCCCCCCCACCCCCCCCGGCGAAAAAGAAAACGATTATGGAAACACGAAAACAAAAGCTACGCCCCCTTGGAAGTCGGGAAAAGACTGTACATCCTATAACACGGGTTACCAGGTTCGCCGTGGCTCCATTTTTAATAGGATGGAAGTCGCCACGGCTCTCCCAAATGCTTCGGCGGTAGGCGCCTACGGCGCAAATTATACCGCCTCGAACTTCGGGTAACCCGAAACGTTGTACGACATACTATTAATATTCAGAAAAAACCTATTTAGGAATACCATATGTACATGATCAAATCTAACAAAGACGTCATCGTCATTAAAAAGAAAGTAATGCTAGGTGTTGCTCCTGCAATTGCAATTGCAGCGATACTAATATCTAAGAATCAGCCTGGGCCACTATTGCTTTTCTTTATTGGCATATCAACAGGGATTATTATCGGCATCAATCTGAAAGATTGATAAATATTTTCTTTTTAACGCTAGGTAAATAGGTGCTAATTCTGCTTTAATAAAAAACTTTATGAATAAGTCTTCTCCTTATCGGCTTTTGTTTGCTTGTGGCGCAATTATCACACTCCTCACCATCCACGAGCTTGCTTTGCTACCAGACGGGAAACTACACGTACACTTTTTAGATGTTGGACAAGGCGATTCCATTCTTCTAGTCACCCCTTCTGGCAAACAAGTGCTAGTAGACGGAGGACCAGACATGTCTACGTTGGAGCATCTTGGAAAATACATGCCATTTTTTGACCGAAGTATTGATCTAATAGTTCTTACTCATCCACACTCTGATCATCTTGCTGCACTTCCTGAGGTTGCACGACGCTATAGCATTGACCACATGCTACTTGCAGGAACAGATGCTGATACGAGTAGATATTTGTCGCTTCTTAGTGAAGCAAAGGAACAGAGTATCCCTGTAAGCATCGCTGATCCTGATCAAGATTTAGACTTTGGCGATGGAGTTGTACTGGACATAGTCTGGCCAACAAAAAACTTTAGGAATGATAAGAATTTGAACAACTCGTCTGTGGTTATGCGCGCACTATTTGCAGATCAATCGATATTGCTGACAGGGGATATAGAGGAGGATGCAGAAAATGCACTACTTAAAACTGGAGCTGATATTAGCTCACTTGTACTTAAGGCCCCTCATCATGGATCACGTACGTCCTCATCTTCCCAATTCCTATTGGCAGCAAAACCAAATAAAGCCATCATTTCGGTTGGCGAAGAGAACCAATTTGAGCACCCTCATCCTGAGACAATTGAAAAATATTCGAGCCTTGATATATCTACATTCGAAACGAAGGAAGATGGGACAATTTCGCTTGAATTTTGACCTCCATCCCCTCCGCCTCCGCCTTTCAGGCTATGGCGGACAGGCAACCCCTTCCTCCGGGGGAGGAAGGGGAGCTTCGTTATTGAAGTATCTAACTTCATTCTCCTTCAACAGAGTTCCCCTCCTCCGGAGGAGGAGGGGCTAGGGGTGGAGGCAGCCCAAAAAACCCCACAAAACACGTGATTCAGTGATAATATCCGCTATAATCTCGATCGATATTATGAAGGTTCTACTTCTTATTGCCGGCCGATCAAAACGCTTCTGGCCACTGAGCGAAAAGACACTATTCCCTGCCTGTGGAACCAATCTTTTGGAAGTCACAACGAGCCGACTTAGAGAAGCCGGACTCCATGAAATTATCCTGGTGGGAGGTGCCCACAACTTAGAAGAAGTATCAGATAAGTATCCGGAATTCCCATCCATCGAACAAAAAGATTTGGAGCTTGGTATGCGTGGTGCACTTCTTGATGCACTACCACAATGCGGATCTGAATCTGTAATGATTGTTTGTGTTAACGATGTAATCGAACCAAGCGCTTACAAACATCTTATTTCTGCTGCAAAACAATCGGACACACAAGGTGCACTACTTGCACAACGCGTAAACCGATATTTCCCGGGCGGGTATCTAGAGATTAACGAAAATCGCATCACTTCTATCATAGAAAAACCAAAACAAGGAAGTGAACCGAGTGACCTTGTGAATATTGTTGCTCATGTGCACAACTCCGCATCGCTCTTGATGGAAGAACTTAAGAAAATCAAAGATGGAACCGACGATGGATACGAACAAGCTCTTGATGCACTTTTTAAAACTCATAACTACCGCGCTGTTCCTTACGATGGCGTGTGGCAGGCAGTTAAATACCCATGGCATGAGCTTGAGCTTTTGTCTGTACTACTTAAAAACGTCACTTCTCAGCAAATTCATCCAAGTGCAAAAATTCACCCGAGCGCTGTAATAGATGGACCAGTAATTATAGAAGGGGGCGTAAAAGTTTTTCCATTTGCAACTATTAAAGGCCCTTGCACCATCGGAAAACGCAGTGTTGTTGCAAACAATGCGCTAGTGCGAGACTCAAGTATTGGTGACGACTGTGTGATTGGATATGCGAGCGAAGTTAAATCTAGTATTTTGCACAGTCATGTTTGGACTCACTCAACTTATATAGGGGACAGCGTGATTGGATCGAATGTTTCTTTTGGAGCAGGAAGTGTTACTGGAAACTTGAGACTAGATGAAGCAGAAATTGATTCTGTTGTTCAAGGAGAAAAAATTAAAACAGGCCTTACAAAGTTTGGAACTGTGATTGGTAATAACTGCAGACTTGGAATTCATTCTGGAATAAATCCGGGGAAGAAAATTGGAAGTGGAAGTTTTATTGGTAGCCATGTGTTAGTAGAAGAAGATATTCCCGACTCAAGTTTTGTGAATATGAAAAAAGGAGAAGTATGTGTAAAACCCAACCGTTCCCAGGTGCCCCTTCCTGAAGAGAGGAGTGGCTTTAGACGCAAAATTTCTTAATAAAGCTCGATATTTGGACACAAAAGTTATCCACAGTGGTTGTGGAAAGAGGTTGCTACCCTTGCTCCCCATGTTTTGCGACTTATCCACATTCCTTTAGTCTTCTTGGCTTATATTAGCCAAAAAGTATAGATTGGTACTATTGCTATTCCGTCAATAGAGTTATACACAAGTTTTCCACACCCCCCACACATACAAATTTTGAACTTACACAGCATTATGTGCTTACATTTGCCATAGATACTTGTATTCTTATTTTCTCCCCATATCATCCACAGATGAAATACTAATTTGGAAGATATGAGAAGATCACACTATTACTCCTATTTATGTTTATATTATTATATTTCTTTATTACTATAGAGACATGAAATTTTCCTGCCAAACATCTGAACTTTTAAAAGCGTTACATCTTGTGAGTCGTGCAATAAGTGGACAACAAGCATTACCAATTCTTGGAAATATTTTAATTGAAGTTGAAGGTAAGAGATGCACAGTAAGTGCAACAGATTTGGAACTTAGTATTGTAACAAGTTTTGAAGCAAGTATAGAAAACGAAGGAGCAATAACAGTTCCATCAAAAGCAATTTTAAACTTTGCTCAATACAACACAGATGATGAAGTTCTTTTAGAAACAAGCGAGGGGACACAACTTAAATGTACTTCAAAACATGCTAAAACAATTATTGCTGGTGAAGCAGCATCAGAATATCCAACAATTACTTCTATAGAAAAAGAAGTTACATTCTCTTTGGAGACTGCGCCACTTCTGGATGCTCTTCATATGGTCACATTTGCATCTGCAAAGTCTACATTAAGACCTGTTCTATCTGGTGTATATTTGCGTGCAGAGAAGGGAAAGCTTGTATTTGTAGCCACAGACAGTTACAGGCTATCTGAATACAGTATCCCAATGGAAGGAGCAAGTTCCGATATATCTTGCATCATTCCTGCCAAAGTTTTGGAAGAACTTAAGAGTGCTCTTGGTTCCAAAAAAGACGATGGGAAAAAAGATAACAACGAGGAAGAAGATGACAAGAAAAAAGAAGCACCAAAAGTTGAAATATCTTTAAGTAATCAGCAGATTGAACTTTCGGTTGGGCAAACCCGCCTTCTTTCTAGATTGATAGAAGGTAAGTTCCCAGATTATCAACAGATCATTCCTAAAGATTCAAATACCAAAGTGAAAATTTCTGTTAAGGAATTACTTACAGTTGTAAAACGAATGCATTACTTTGCTAAAGAGATTAACAACAATCTAACTTTTAATTTTAAAAAGGATTCATTGCATATCAATACTCCTCAAACTCAGATTGGAACAGATGAAGCAACACTTGATGTGTCAGTAGATGGTTCGGCAAATAAAATAGCGCTGAGCTCATCATATCTGCTCGACTTCCTAACACATGTAGATGATGAAGAGGTGGAAGTGCACATCACGGATAGTATGCATCCAGCCGTATTCCATAGCCCTTCAGAAGAGCACTCTCTTCACCTAATTATGCCGCTTAGATTGCAGGAGGAGTAGTTATAGCATAATGGGCGAGGAGACAAGATTGTATAATTCGAGCAATAGAACAATAAGGTAATCCAATATTCTAATATTCCATTATTCGACTAGGCAGCTATCGTCAGATATTTATTATCTTAAAACTTGAATACAATCACCAATATTGGTATAGTATGTATGTACAACGCTTGAAACGCAGTGCTGCCTTTGGACATCATTTTTCCACAGGCGGCTAAATCCTATTATGTAAGGTTTACGTCATTTTTTAGATAACAAATGAAATCCTCTCTCCTTTTAGGGAGTTCAACTCACAGGGAATTAGCAGATTTGCTTAAGGCCAACAGGAGGCTGATTCTTTCTGGTGCCTCGAACGAAACAGCTAAGGCACTTTTGATGAGCCATATACTTTCGTTTCATAATCAGCCCACAGTGATAATTGCGGATAGTAATGCAATGTGTGAAGCATGGAGGCATTGGTTGGCATTTTTTGATCAAGAGGCTCAAATATTAAATCCGGTTGAGAATGAAAAGGGAGAAATTGTTCCAAGTGCACTACAGCCATTCTTGTTATTTATGCGCGGGGAAGATGGTGTTTATTTATGTTCGCGTGATACATGGGATGCTTCGTTCCCATCGTTTGCAAAATTAGAAGAAGATAAAATTATTCTCAAGAAGGGGAAGAAAGTAGATTTCACACAGCTCATAGAGTCTTTAGTTTCTCGTGGGTATAGCCATGGAGATGATATATATCTGCAACCAGGTGAATATCGTAGAACAGGAGATGTGTTTGATATTTATCCAATACAATCAGATCATTCGTATCGCATCGCGCTGGAGTTTGATACGGTCGAAAATATTTTAGCAGTGGATAAGATAGATCTTTCTATTACAAAAGATACAAAAGAGCCCATTACAATATTCCCTATTGTTTACGAACAGACGCGCTCATTAGGAGAGCAGCTTCCTGTAGATTCTCTTTTAGCTTTGGATGACCAAGATGATATTGAGTTCCCTTTACAGAATTCCGCACTAAGGTTCACACCATTTCCTGCCGGGGAAGATTATCATGCGCATGTACGCTATCTTTCAGTTCTCAAGTTTTACACACTTGGCGATTTTTTGAATGATGTAAGAGATAAGTTATCACAAGATTGGTCATTGTTTGTTGTTACCAAGAGACAAGAAGAGCTGGAAGGAATTTTGAGAGAAGAAAAAATACCTCACACCTCCAAAGAAGAGAAGAGGGAGGGGGCACTTACACTTATTGGAGCAGATGATGACGATTTGCTTCCTCACTCACTACAAAATCCAGATTCTAAATTCGCGCTTCTTACAGATCGTGAGATTTTCTCGCTTAAGAAAGCCGGAAAGCAGCGCAGTGTTCAAAAACTAGCACTCGATTTTATTACATCACTTGTCCCAGGTGATTATGTGGTTCATATGGAGCATGGAATTGGATTATTTGAGGGTATGACTCAAAAAGAAATAGATGGAACAATGCATGAATATTTGGAATTAACGTACGCAGAGAACGATAAGCTATTCATTCCTGTTGATCAGGCAGACAAGCTAAGTAAGTTTGTATACGAAGAAGGCAACGAGCCTAAACTCACACGCTTAGGTACAACCGAATGGAAGAAAGTCTCGGAAAAAATGCGAACCGAGACGCGCAAAATTGCAAAAGAACTTTTGGGCCTTTATGCAAAGCGTGCCAAAGCAAAAGGATATTCGTATGGTGATGATACAAAGATTCAAGCAGAGTTTGAAAAAGGTTTCCAATACCAAGAAACTCCAGGTCAGCTAAAGGCGATAGAAGATTTAAAGAAAGATATGGAGAATGACTACCCAATGGACCGTCTTGTGTGTGGAGATGTTGGATTTGGAAAAACTGAGGTCGCAATGCGTGCTGCATTTAAGGCAGTTCAAGACGGGAAGCAGGTTGCGGTTGTTGCACCAATCACAATTTTGGCTGATCAGCACTATCACACATTCAAAGACCGCATGGAAAAATTTAATGTGAGAGTAGAAATGTTAAGCCGCTTCCGGTCTCCAAAACAACAGCGTGAAATACTTACAAAACTCAGGAAAGGAGATATAGATATTGTAATTGGTACACATCGTTTGCTTCAGCCGGACGTGGAGTTTTTGAATCTGGGGCTGGTAATTGTGGATGAAGAACAACGTTTTGGTGTTAAGCAGAAAGAAAAGTTCAAAGAGATGCGCGCTGCAGTAGATATACTCACATTAACTGCTACACCTATTCCTAGAACTTTAAATTTGGGTCTACATAAGTTACGAGACATCACAACTATCACCACCCCACCTCCAGGTCGTCTTCCAATTATTACAGAAGTCAGAAAATATTCTGATGCACTAGTGCGCCAAGCTATATTGGAAGAAGTTAAACGGGATGGTCAGGTATTTATGTTGCACAATCGAGTAGAAACTATAGATGCCTTCACCGACAAGCTGCGCGAACTAATCCCCGAGGCGACGTTTACTGTCGGTCACGGACAACTTAAGCCTGACGAGCTGGAAAAGCGCATCTTGGCCTTTAAGAAGGGCGAGTTTAACGTTCTAGTAAGCTCGACCATCGTCGAAAATGGTATCGACCTTCCGCGCGCAAACACATTGATTGTTAATGGAGCAGAAAACTTTGGGCTTTCACAGCTGTATCAGTTGCGCGGACGTGTTGGTCGCAGCAAATTACAAGCCTTTGCGTTTTTCCTTTACCATGGCGCAAAACTCAAGGACGACGCACGCAAGAGATTGCGTGCAATTGTAGAAGCTTGCGAGCTTGGAAGCGGATTCCAAGTTGCGATGAGAGACTTGGAGATAAGAGGAGCTGGAGAAATTCTTGGAGCGCACCAATCTGGAACAATGCAAACAGTTGGAGTAAGCCATTACTTGCGAATGCTCAAGGCCGCAGTGGAAGAAATGAAAGCGGGCGGTAAAGCCAGCGCAGACGAAGATATAAATGTAGAAATCTTGCTACCGGTAGAAGCAATGATTCCATCTTTCTACATTACAGATGCACAAGAGAAAATTTCTGTGTATCAAAAGCTCGCAGGCAGCGAAGATGAAGCAATTCTTAAAGAGTTCGAAGATGATTTGGTAGAGGAGTATGGCAATCTACCAGAACAAGTTGTAGACCTCTTTGCAGTACTACGATTAAAGATGGCTTGCAGAAAAGCTGGAGTAGTTCGCATTAAAGAAGAGTCGGGAAAAGAAAAAGATTCAACGGAAATTGTGATGACATTAAGCCAGCGTGTAACTGCCAAAGAAATTATGGAACTGCTAAAAGTAAATCCGCAATGGAAGGTAAGTGGAAACACACTAAGAATCGAGCATGATGTAATTGTAAGAAAGAGCGGTGCCAAACCTAGGCAGTGGCTAAAGGAGCTAACCAAAGAAGTTGAAGCTCTTAAAAAAGAGAAAAAGGAAAGGAAGAGAAAATCATCCTCGGAGGACGAGAAAGAGGGAAAGGATAAATAGAGAGTCCTTAATGTTGCTCATATAAGCTCAAAAGATTGAGATATGGTCATATTGAGTAAAAACAGGAATTGTGGTAAAATATAAGAGAAATACAAACATATGACAGATCCAATTATTCCTATCGTGCCAAGTACGAACGAGCTATACGATTCTCTGATGAGTAAAATCGAACCAGAACTAGTATCGTCTCAGGTTCCTTTATTAGAAGAAAAGTATAAAGGCGAGACTAAAGATCAGCGTGCCAAGCGTGCCGAAAAATACAAAAAGGCATACAAAGCTTTTATGAAAGCTTTTGGATTATATATGATAGATCTTAACCATAAGATCGGTGCATATCGCAAACAAGCATATGCTTCTGCAGAGATTAATAACAGGTCTAAAGAACAAGAACGACTAACAAATCTAGAAAATACAATTTCCTCCCTTTAGTTATGTTTATACATAAATACACATACACATCAGTCGGCAATAACGAGCACGAGCACCGTTTGATTTATGATCACGGTCTCAATGAAATGGCAACAAGTGCAAATCACAATGAAAAAGAACCAAATGTGGACGAAAACCCAGATCCGACATCACTGGAAAGCTTGGGCACCGCCCCAGACATGGGCGGTATCGTGCAAGCGGAATTACAGGAGCGCATGCAACCTCAAATGGACGCAGCGCGCAATAGAGCAGAAGAAGCACAAGAGGTGACAGATGAGATGCTTTCACACGCCGAGAAAGGCACAGAAGGTGATGTTGAGAAAACAGATTTTGAAAATCACGCAGATAAATTGTCTTCACAAATGAGTGAGGGGTATGAAGAATTCAAGGATGCCCAAAAAAGACTCAGCGAGACTACTGACCCGAAAGAAAAAGTGAAAATACGAGGCAAAATGATAGCGGCAATTGGGGAGATGATTTCAACATTGATAGAGTTTATTCAGCGAGTTTTCAATGGAACCCTATTGGATGATCCAAATGAAAAAGAAGAAAACGCAGATAAAAAACAAGGCGAAACGCCAGCAGATAGCCCTCAAGAAGGAACCTCTTTGGCTTCACCAGAAGCAGCTGTACAGAATGATTTAGAGCAAGCAGGTGCTCAGTCTCCAGAGGAGATGAGTAAGTCACTTAATAAGATCGAAGAAGATACACAAAAGAACATCGAAAAAAATAAAGAGGATATTATAGAGAGAAATGAAACAATAGATGGGTTACAAGAAGACAGAAAAACGATTAATACTAGCCTAGTAGAAGCAAGAGACAAACTAACAAATATTAAACAAGAGGCAGGTGCTTCTCAGGCAGATATTGATAGTGCAGAAGCAACAATTAAGAGGTTAGAAGGGCAGCTTCAGCTTGTAGAACAAGAGATTACAGAGCAGGAATCCATAAGAGATAGGCTCAAGGAAGAAAATGATCAGCTTACAAAGAAAGCAGAGGCAGCAAAAGAAATGAAAGAAAATCTCGATCCAGCTATCGAGCAACTAAAGAAAATGATTGAAATGCTTAAGGAGGCATTGGGGGCTATAGGCACATCTGTAAAAATCGGAAATTTTGCACCTGTGATTGTTGTTAACTCGCCCAACGCTCAAATACAGAATATCATTGGTGCGAAACCAGATGGAAATGGCAATGTTGAGCTGACCACAAAAGATGCAGAGGCATTGAAGAAAGAAGCAGAGAAGACAGAAGAAGTATCAGGAGAATCATCTCCTGAGGATTTGAGATCTAAATTCCTTGCAAGTGCGGCAGAAGTAATAGGCATAAAAGCAGAACAAGCAGGCTATCACATTGATGTAATAGTTATTGATGGAAAGATAGAAATGAGACTTAAAGAAGGGGGAGATTCCAATGAGCTTGATAAGCTTATGGGATATGCTCAATCTAGAGAGATGAAGGCAGAACGTACTGCGGATGGAGAAGCGATCACAGTAGATGTTGGCAAGGAGCACGTGCCAGCAGAGGGAAAAGAGTCAAATGGATACTTTGCTAAGACGTCAACGCAAGAATTCATGGATAGCTTTGAATCTAGATCTGATGACAGCTTTTCAGGTAATGATTTAAAATCTAGTGATAAAAATCCAGCAGATCTAGCTGGCGAAGAAGATATATAGTATCTGATTTCGTAGATGACAAAACAATCGAATAGAATTCGCCTGAATAGCCATCTTGAATGATAAAAATAAACATTAGAACTTCCCAATAAAATCCTGTTATGTCTTGCTAGTGTGATTTACACTATCGGCATGCCCAGGTGGCGGAATTGGTAGACGCGCTAGCCTTAGGAGCTAGTGGGATTAATCCCGTGGAGGTTCGATTCCTCTCCTGGGCACCAGAAAAAATTGAAACATTACTCATCCTCTTTTCCATGCAGAATATCGATCTGCTTTCGGCGGATACCAGCTATTTTTTGCGATGCCTCCGTTAACGCTTGGCGCTTGGCCTCTCGTTTTTCCATATCAATTTGCGTATTTTTAAGTCGTTCATCCGAAGTTACTTGTCCACGTTTTCTATCGGATTCTTTGCGAATATCAAAGATCGCCTTCTTGGTTTTTGCATCAATCTCCGATTGAATTCTGCGTGTTTCTGCTTCTAGTTTTTTAATTTCGCTTTGCTCCTCTCTCTGGAGCTTAGCAACTTCGCTCCTTTGTTGGTACGGATTAGCAATGCGACTTGCCTCTGCTCGCTTTCTTTCATACATGAATAACAGTTCAGATTTTTTCTGTCGTTCCTTGTGATCTAATTTCGCTTTTTGCTTACGCGCATCATCTTCCAATGCATGTACCTGATTACGTTCATCTGTATCAATGCTTCCTATGGCTTTGCTTGTTTCTATGCTGACTTTCTTCTTTTTCTGTTTTGCACTTGTATCTGCTTCTAGCCCTTTGCGACTTGAGGTGCTTTTTGCTTCTGATTTAATTTCATGTTCCAGATTCTCGCCTTTTTTCTTTCTCGCTTCCAGCTTGTCTCTAAGAGAATTAGCAGCTGCAAGTTGATCCATATATTCTTTATTTTTCTTCTCTTCTGCCAGTAGACGATCTTTGAATTTTTTTCGGTTTGCCTTGGCTTCTTCTTGCTTACGTTTCATTTCTGCAAGAATTTCTTTGTTGCGTACTTCAGTTTTTTCCCATTTTTCTCTCTTAAGTCTTTCCTTTTCTGCTTCTGCTTCTCGCTCTTTAAGTTGTTCTTGGGCTAATTCTTCTTCGGCGGTTTGTGCGGCACTACGCTTTTTCTTGCGTTGCGCTAGACGCTCTTTTTCTTTAAAAACAAATACTTGAGATGCTTCGAATTGCTTACGCAAATATGCCTTTCGATCAGTATGTTTATTTAACTTTTTACGTGCCGATTTTCTTTTTGGGTTCTTCTTGGGCATCATGGTATTTTACCATAAATAGCCGTGAATAGCCATTCACCTATGATTTAGTGCAAGAAAAGCTGCTAAAAACGCAAGAGGTTGTCATCCTGAGGAGCCCCGCCTTATGGTTCGAGACGCACTTCATTTCACTTCGTGCTCCTCACCATGACAGTCGGGGCATCTCGAAGGATGTTTTACTTAATCTTCACTTTAATCCCCAATTCATCCAATTGTTTATCAGATGCTTCCGATGGAGCGGAAAGCATCAAATCTTTGGCCTTCTGATCTTTAGGGAACGGTGTTACTTCTCTGATATTAGGTTCTCCAGCCAAGATCATCACTACACGATCTATTCCATAGGCGAATCCTCCATGTGGAGGAGCACCATATTCAAAAGCTTTAAGCATATGCCCAAATCGCTTCTCTTGATCTTCTTTGGATATTCCAAGTAGATCAAAAACTTCAGATTGCATTTTTGGATTGTGAATCCTAATAGAGCCCGATCCAAGTTCGTATCCATCCAATACCAAGTCGTAACATATCGCATGGATTCCGAGTGGATCTGTATCACGTTTATCCCACTCTTCTATACAAGGCTGTGTAAATGGATGATGAGAGAAGGTGATTGATCCATCTTCGTCTTCCTCGCAAAGAGGGAAGTCGGTTACCCACAACATTGAATGAATAGATTCATCAATCAAAGAGAATTTTAGGGCTGCTTCCTGTCTTATTTTTCCAAGAGCTGCACAAACTGTTATAAATTTGTCTGCACCAAAGAAGATTGCATCACCTGTTTTTGCTCCAGTGGCTTTTTGTAGTTTTTCTAGGTATCCATCTGCAAAGAATTTAAGAAGTGGCGATTGCGCCCCATCTTCTTTAAACAAAATGTAGGCAAGGCCTTTCGCTTTTTGTTCTTTGGCAAGCTCTGTCCATCTATCAATTTCACTTCGTGACAACTCTGATCCCCCAGGCACACAAAGTGCGCGTACCGTACCTTTATTCTTGAGCGCGTCTTCAAAAACTTTAAATCCACATCCTTCACTTATATCAGACACGTCGGTGATAGGCAGATCATATCTAAGATCTGGCTTATCTGAGCCGTATGTATCCATAACTTCTTGCCATGTGTATTTTTCTACCTTTCTACTCTTAAGAGGCTTTGTACCGCATTCTTTTAATATTGCCTCCAATGATCCTTGGATGATATCCATCACATCTTGCTGTTCACAGAAGCTCATCTCGAAGTCTAGTTGCATAAACTCAGGCTGCCTGTCACCACGTAAATCTTCGTCTCTAAAACATCGTGCTA
>JAIPIN010000021.1 GCA_021734665.1 Kiritimatiellales bacterium | reverse complement strand
TCCGAATGAAGCTGCCAGAGAATTTCAAGAAGCAAGATTGCAGGTTCTCAAGATTGCTCTGGATTCTTCTGCTACACTCTCCTCGTCCTGTGATTCTTAAAGACTCTTCTACAGGCTCATTCTTGGATTAGAAAATACTACTACAGAAGTAAGTTTGCTTACTTCTGTAGCGATATTGAAATTTTTTAGCAGTTATCTTCTTCGAATAACGCATCTATATCTTGTCCTGTCTGTGACGTGCCACATGTAACAGTTTCACTGGTGGCTGATGACATGTCTTCCTCTCTGAAGCCACGGTCTGGATCGTCTTCTGCTACTACAATCGAAAATTCTTCCTTTGGATCTAGCATAGTATGAATAGGGAATAAATTATTACGCGCAGACTACGCTCCAAATTTGCGAAGTCAACATTCTTCGAGTAATTTATGTTTTGCGCTTCAGAAAGCCAAAAAAGTAGTGGTGTACAAGGTCAATTCCTTACTTCTTTGACAGCATGATGCGATCATATGTCTCCTTCGATACACGCCGCCGTGTCATACTGAGTAGCCCCGCGTATGCGGGGCGTATCGAAGTGCGACCGGCGGCGCACTCAGGATGACACATGATCTATTCGATATTATTAGCGGTTCCACTTACTAGGATCAATCCCTGGGCAAGGGAATGATTGGCACAACTCTTGCACTTCACCTTCTATCCTCTTCAAAGTTGCGTCATCATCGGCATGTGCGATTGCTTCGTTCATCCAGTCTCCAAGTTTCTTCATTTCATCTTCCTTCATGCCGCGCGATGTCATAGATGGTGTTCCAATGCGGATTCCAGATGGATTGAACGGAGTGTTTTTGTCAAAAGGCACCATGTTGCAATTGCAAACCATTCCAGCTTTATCCAATGCCTTAGAAGCATCACGACCAAGGATTCCCTTGCTCTCAAATACCTCTATAAGAAGCAAATGGTTATCGGTTCCTCCTGTTACAAGTCTAAATCCATGTTCAAGAAGTTTATCTGCTAGCACTTTTGCATTCTTCACTACTTGCTGAGCATATAATTTAAACTCTGGTGCTTCTGCCTCTTTAAGTGCGACGGCAATTGCTGCGGTTGTAGAGTTGTGTGGTCCGCCTTGTAGTCCTGGCATGATTGCCTTGTTCACGGCCTCTGCATATTCCTCCTTACAAAGGATCATAGCACCCCTTGGTCCTCTAAGTGTTTTGTGAGTTGTTGTGATTCCTGTGTCTGCGATTGGGAATGGATTAGGATGTTCTCCTCCAATAATTAAACCAGTGATATGAGAAGTGTCTGCATGGAACTTTGCTCCTACTTCGTCACAGATTTCGCGGAATTTGGTCCAATCAATCAGTCTAGGATATGCAGTGTATCCCGCAATAATAAGTTGTGGCTTGCATTCAAGTGCTAGTTCACGGATTTTATCGAAATCCAACATTTCGGTCTCTGGATTTAGTTCATAAGGAACTGAATTGTATAGTGAACCAGAGAAATTAACCTTCCATCCATGTGTAAGGTGCCCTCCATGTGGAAGTGAAAGTCCCATAATTGTGTCACCTGGTTTTAATATTGCTCTGTATGCAGCTTGATTTGCTGGGCTTCCAGAATATGGTTGTACATTTACGTGATCTACTCCAAATATTTTCTTTGCACGTTCAATCGCCAAGGTCTCTACCAAGTCGGTTATCTGCTGCCCCTCGTAATACCTCTTTTTTGGATACCCTTCGGAGTATTTGTTGGTAAGACATGATCCTGTGGCTTCAAAAACAGCATGAGATGCGTAGTTCTCTGATGGAATTAAGCGCATTTTATTAAATTCACGCTTCTCCTCTGTAATTATCAGATCACGAATCTCTGGATCAGTCTTTTCTAGAGCAGGGAGGTATGTCATGGTCTTTGGTGGGGTAGGTGTAGAGACAGATGTCATAGTACTTCAAGAGTATCGAATGATACCCCTCCGAGACAAGTGGCTGTGAGTACATTCTTGTATCAGTATTTTAGGGTCTAGGCACTAGGGGCTAGTTGAGCATGAAATAATAGAATCTAGCCGCTCGTCGTGTTTCTCCATAGGCACTTCATCGACAATCTGGCACTCAAATGCGATTCCCCACATCTTTGTTTCAGGATTTATACTGCGTTGTTCTGCGATCCATTTATCATATCCTCCTTTTCCTCTGCCGAGGCGATTTCCTTTTGAATCGAATGCGCGACCGGGAACAAGAACGATATCGATATCGGATCTATCTACCACAGTAGAATTGGTATCAGGTTCCAATACAGAAAAGGCACCTTTTGTAAGGGTGTCGAGATTTTCGATTTTATAAAAAGTTATTGTGTCTTTTTCGTAACGCGGCAGAGCAACATGATGTTTTGAACTTATAAGTATAGTTATAAGTTCAGTTAGATCGACTTCGGAAGGTAGGGCACTGTATGCGCAGACAGTGGAATGTTTTGGGATTAGATTAAGTAATATATTAGCAATGGCGTGGCTTTCAGCTGTGCGGTTTTCTAATGACGTGTTTTTTATTTTTTTATCTATTTCTTTTCTTATTTGGTCTTTTTGTTCAAGGATAGACATAGTTGAGTTGGTAGCTGGTAGCTTGTAGGGGCTACTACAGATTAGTAGAAACAAGCTACAAGCTACAAGCTAAAAGCTAGAAGCTAGAAAATCTCCGCTGCTGCCTCAGCTAAATCAACTTCTGGTTGTGGTGCATCTTCCGTAGGTACTCCGTCACCGATTACACACTCCAGTTTAAGTGAATGTCTGAGAATTTTATTCATAACTTCTTCGATCTTGCGGCTTGCCTCTGGATGCGCCACTTTATCTTTATGAAAAGAAGAAGAAAAGCCAACCGTAACAGTTTTATCATCTACCGATACCAGTTGTGCGTTCTTAAGTGACATTTTAACCGAGGCAGGGGATGTATCTTGTACTATTTGTGGCCAGAGATTTTTCAGATTCTCCAGTGTTAGTTCTACTGCTTCCACACTAGCTTTCTTTATATCACTTTTTTCTTCTATTTCGGGCTGCTTGATATCTTCTTCTGGTCTTTTGGTTTCTTCTGAGTCTTCTTTGGAGTTAGAGACCTTGGTGGAGACGGCATCTTTCTTTTTGGTTTCTTCTTTGAGGGGTCGCGAAAGCTTTTCCTTTTCTTTTGTGCCTGCCTCTACTGGGATGCACAATTGTAGCAATGCGGATTCCAAAATTAGTCCAGGAACAGGTGCAATTCTTACATCGCGTATAGCTTTTAACAGAGTGTCTAAGATTACTTGTAGGAATTGAGTGGATTGTTTCTTATCTATTGCTTCGTGCAGCATTTCACGTGTTGTATTTAGTAACATGCGCAGAAAAACGTCCAGAGCAATGCCTGCCTCTTCAATCTTTCTCACAATTTCTATTACTTTCTTTGCGTCCTGATCATCCATGGCTGCAAAAAGTGGTTCTAGGTATTCACTACCAGTTTTTCCCATGCGTTGTTCTACATCTTCCATAGTAATTTGCGGCAGTGATCGCATTTGATCAAGCATAGATATTGCATCTCTGAGTCCGCCTTGTACATGATGTGCGATTGTACGCAGGGCTTCACGATCTATAGTGATATGTTCTTGATCAGATATTAATTGCAAACGCCTAATGATGTCTTCCTCTGGTATTGCGCGGAATGGAAAGCACTGACAACGAGATTGAATAGTAGAAGGAATTTTATTCAGTTCTGTTGTAGCCAAAATAAAGAAGGCATATTCAGGAGGTTCTTCTAATGTTTTAAGTAGAGCATTAAATGCTTCCTTTGTAAGCATGTGCACCTCATCGATTATGTAAACTTTAGAGCTTGCCACAACAGGAGAGAATTGAATCTTTTCTATTAGGTCACGTACATCATCTATACCGCGATTACTTGCTGCATCAATTTCAAGTAGATCTACAACATTTCCTTCTTCTATTCCTTTTATGATTTGCTTTTGAATTATTTCGTCCTTGATGCCTTTTGTCATAAGGACTTTCGCAAGAATTCTAGCTACGGATGTTTTACCTGTTCCTCTGCTACCGGCAAAAAGAAAGGCGTGTGCTAGCTGATTTTGAGCAGCGGCTTGTTCTAGTGTTGTAACTACTGCATCTTGTCCAACTACGTCGGCAAATTTTAAGGGCCTATATTTACGGTATAAGGACATGGGGCAGTGAGTGTACCGCGAAAAGTGAAAAATGAATAATGAATAGTGAAAAATGAAGATTTGATTGTGATTGCAAAAAGTGTCAGAAATTACAGAATAAAGTAAGAATATAATGATATTATCAATCGTGAGATTATTTGCATTATTCACTTTTCATTTTTCATTATTCATTTCTCTTATGAGCAGGAAATTTGCATCACTAGTATTTGTACTTCTATTATCTGGCTGCAGCGGTATATCTAAGGAATCAAGCAAAATGCCTTCTGGCAATCCCAACGGAGTTGTTACTATTTTAGAGTTTTCTGATTTGGAGTGTCCTGCTTGCAGAGCCGCACATGCTGGTGCTGTAATTCCGCTAATGAACAAGTATGGAGAGGTTGTTCGTCTTGAATTCAAACAATTCCCACTGCGCACTATTCATCGTTTTGCTATGGACGCTGCCGAATCTAGTGAGTGTGCAGCAGATCAAGGTAAATTTTGGGAGTTTATTGATTTAGCTTACGAGCATCAGGCTGATTTGGGATACGACGCGTTACTTGACTGGGCAGCTCAGCTTGAATTGGATGTCCCAGCTTTCGAAAAATGTTGGAAATCACATGCGAAGAGGGGAGTTGTTCTTGCAGATTACGAAGAAGGGCGTGAGCTAGGCGTTAACGGAACGCCAACATTCTTTGTAGATGGAGAAAAAGTTCAACCAGGGTTTGATACTCTAAGTGCAGCAGTGGAGAAAGTGCTTAATAGATATGAGCAAAGACTATAAATTAACACGTTCGCCCCGATACGGGGCTCACTTTTAACATTTAACAGTTAACACGCTTTGCTCTTAACAGCGCCGTTAAATGTTAACTGTTAATTGTCATCTGTTACTTATAGAGTTGCCCGAACCCGTACAATCTATCTAGTTCTGTATCCCATAGTGCAATTGTTCTTAATACAGATATATCAATTGTTTTGTCTAAGGCATATCTCTGTTGTCCGTATGGAGAGTTTAGTGGCCCAATATTGATGCTAGTGGCATCTGGGAACTCAACTTCTCGTGGATCAACTACTTCAGATAGAACGATAGAAAGTCCTGGTCCTGGGTCTGTTTCGAAAGTTGGTCCAAAGTAGAGCATGTGATTAAGGATAAGAATCTCGCCCACTAAGTATTCTTTTACTCCTATTAATTCTGCCTTAGTGCCCTCGCGTTGTATTCTTCTTGCTTCACGATCAGCTTCCATCCAAGTATTTTTAGTATCTTCAATCATTTTGCGCTTTTCTTCGTTTTCCAAAATGGGATCTTTATCAATTGCTAGTTCAGTTAATCTGCCAACCATCATTTTTGCATATTGTTCAGCAAATAGCGGGTTTTGTAGTCGCTCTGCCAAAGTCATAGATAGGTTTTTACTTTGCGGAGAACATGCGGCAATTAACAATGAGAGTACAGAGATTGTGAGAAAGCGTTTCATAATAGAATGGGGGAATGGGGTATCATTGCTTAAACATTTCCTTATCTGCAAGCGATTAACAGGCTTTTATAAATAAATTATGCAGACTGATATTGCGTTGGTGATGAGCTTGTTGACGCTGATTTCTTTTGAATGGTTGGAGCTGATGAAGAATCAATAGTCCTAAGACAGCCTTTTATCTGTCGATTCAATTTTTTAACAATGTATGAATGTGTTCCATAATCTACACCTTCAGGAATTAGTGTTGTCCAATATCGGAATCGCTCGTTATCTTCCGACATCATCTTAGCAACCAGAGCATCTTGTCCTCCTGCGCCAACATGTAATAACTGTGGTGCATTAATACCAGTATTGGCATATCCACGCATAGATGGTTCGCGATATGCAGATACGGCTGCATTGCGCAGCCTCCCATCATCTCCGTTTTCCAGTACGCGCTTGGTATCTTCTGGTGCAGATTCACGCATAACCACTTCTTTATGCCCTGTAAGAACGTTGCCCTTTTCGCGGCACCAAACACGGTTATACATCAAAGCCGCAAGGCAGTAGAACTTTCCGGAATTGATCGCCTTTTTGTATAGAGGTTGTAATACAGTGGGCAGAGAGGAAAGTATTTGGTCCAGCTCTCCTTGTGCTGATTCTTTTGTTTGTGGCTCTTTAGTTTTGCCTGCTTTTTCTACGGGATTTTCTGATTGATGCTCACGCAAATACCACTTCATAGAAGAGAGTTTATTTTTATCGTTTTCTGATAGTAGTTCGGATTCTGCCTGTTTAATGATTATTCCAGCAGATTCCCAATCTTGGCTGTCTAGCTCTCTGCGTATTGCCAATAGAATAGGATTTTCTGTTGCAACATCTACAAATCGTTTTTCTGCTTCATCTACGTAAGCAAGCCTCTTAGTGTAATGCCACTCTAGGAATTTATCTGTAGTTACAAAATGGAACCCGCGTGGTTCGTCTCCTTTTTTTCGCTTATTTTCTATCTTGTCGTAGCGAGTTCGTACGCCATTCCATCGGTTAATCATTCCAGATAGAGAATCCGCTCCACCTCCATTTATAAATTTTGCAATTTTGTCATTTGGTGCGTTACTTTTGAAGATTCTATGAAGCCATACTCCTACCTTTTTAGATGACATGTCCTTTGGGGCTGCTCCTTCAAGCATAGATTTTGCTTTTCTAAATAGATCTTGTTGCAGTCTTTTGTTGGCTTCTATTGCACCCAAGGCCTCACTTACTGCGTTGCGCCAGTCCTTGTATTTCTTAAGCGTAGTTTTCTTCCCGATTACTTTTTTAACTTCTGGAATATCTGCAAATATTCGGTTCTTACTGGCTTCACTTTTTACAGTGTTGATATCACGTGTTAGTACTTCCCAGTTGTGCATTAGGCGCGGGAATTTGTTCTGAATGAAGTCTTCTTTTTCTGACCAGTGGTATTTACTAGAAGATATTTTTTTACGCCAGTGATTTGCAGTTGCTGAAGTGATATATC
This sequence comes from Kiritimatiellales bacterium, assembly GCA_021734665.1. Classification (GTDB taxonomy): domain Bacteria; phylum Patescibacteriota; class Gracilibacteria; order Peribacterales; family Peribacteraceae; genus UBA2144. The sequence goes on along the minus strand of JAIPIN010000021.1, from coordinate 10,527 downwards.
CTGCAGATTGAGCAGAGCTAATTTGGGCGGTAAAGTCACTTTTTGCTCTATCCAGTCGGCTTTTTATGTTTGGAATTCTTTCTAGGCTGTATCGCAGTTCATCTGCATTTTCCTCTTCGGCATACATACTCAATCCACGTTTTTCTAAAGCCAGATCTTTTTCTGTATACATAGAAGATGAACTCATTAATGAGCTTAGTGCAGACAGACAGCGTTTTTTTAAACGTTCGCATTGCTCTTTTTCCGATGATTCTTCTCGTTCATATGATCCGTTCATTCCTTTTGCGTTACTATCTGAGCCTTTTAGGTCATTGCTCCTTTCGGGGATCAATTTAGTAGACATAGCCAAAGCATTTTAAGGTAATATCGACGGCTTTCAATAGTCTTTGGGTAGCTTTTGTAGGATGAAATACTGTAAGGCACGTAAGGTCCAAGGTTCCAGTTCCAAGAGCCAAAAAGTATTTTGGAACTTGGCACTTTTTACTTGGAACTTTACTCGGGAACCGTGTTAACCTTGCACTTGTTACTATACTTTCAGATCCTCCCTATTATGATACTTTCCGACCCTCCTTCGCCCTTTGGGGCTACGGAAGGGCAAGTAACTCGTCAGTTCCTACTCTAATTTACCTACATATTAAAATGATACTTTCAGACAGAGACATCAAAGCTGCCATTGCAGAAGGGCGTGTAAAAATTGAGGGTCAGGAGCCCTTTCATATCCATGCTAGTTCAATGGATTTGCACTTAGGCGAATCATTTAAACTGTATGAACACAGTAAATTTGCAATGTTAGATCCTAAGAACCCAGAGACTTTTGCAACAAATGTAAGAACTGAGACGTGTAAAGAAGGGGATCCATTTATAGTTCAACCAGGAGAATTTGTATTAGGAGTAACTCAAGAAAAAATTACAGTGCCAGATGATTTGGTTGTGCGTGTAGAAGGCAGGAGTTCACTTGGGCGTCTTGGGATAATTGTTCATTCAACAGCTGGATTTGTAGATCCAGGATTTAGTGGAACTATCACATTGGAAATTAGCAACCTAAATCGTTTACCTGTGGCTTTGTATCCAGGAATGCGTGTGTGCCAAATTGCGTTTGAGCAGATGAGTAGTCCAGCAGAAACTCCTTATAACAAAAAGGCATTTAGTAAATACCAAGGGCAGGTGTTGCCTGAGGAAAGTAGGCTAGACAGCGATCCTGAATTTGCTGAAGAGAGCACATCAAGAAAACAGCATGTAGTGGGCATTTAAGTGGGTTTTTCTTAAAGAAATAGAACCCTTAGACCCTTGATTTTTCTGCACTAATCTGCTAAAAAGTTACATCTTCTTGCTTCGGCAGGGAGTACGTTCTTTGACAACTAACGGCTTCTTTTTAGTCCAACGGAGGTACGTGCTATGAGTGAACGGAAAAATGGTGGGGTGATTGGTTTCCTCATCGAGAACTCACTGTTTCTGATTATTGGAACAGTGACGGCCCTAGTTTGGGCCAATGTAAACGAGGATTCATATCACTCGTTTGTGCATCTCTTGTTATTGGGCGGGAGTGGTGCGCACGGAGAACAAGCTGTCCAACACGGATGGACCATTCACTTCGTGGTTAACGATGTTCTCATGGCTTTCTTCTTCGCACTTGCGGGCAAGGAAGTTTGGGAAGCATTTTTACCTGGAGGTGACCTTGCAAATCCTCGCAAGGCAGCGACGCCAATAATGGCTACAATTGGCGGGATGGCTGGCCCTGCAGGTCTTTTTATTTTAGGTGCACTGTTGTTTGGAAGGATGGATGATCTTTCCAGCGGGTGGGCTGTCCCTTGTGCCACAGATATTGCCTTTAGCTATATGTTCGCGAGGCTGATATTTGGCAAGGGCCATCCGGCCATAAAGTTCCTACTGTTGCTTGCGATTGCGGATGATGCTGGTGGTCTAATGATTTTGGCCATCTTCTATCCGCAGGCTCCGCTCGAACCGATGTGGTTCCTGTTAACAATTGCTGCCGTCCTTCTGGGATTCCAAATGCGCCGTTGGAAGCTGCAAAGCTTCTGGTGGTACCTGTTGGGTCCAGGAATACTGAGTTGGATCTCGTTCTACATGGGAGGCATTCATGCAGCCCTTGGTCTACTGCCGATGATTCCGTGTTTGCCACACGCGCATACAGATTTGGGCATCTTTGCTCGCGAAGAGCTCAATCGGCACGACACTCTCAACGAGTTCGAACATTGGTGGAAAAACCCGGTGGAGATTATCCTCGGGTTATTCGGACTCGTGAATGCAGGCGTAGTTCTGAGTAACATGGGTACGGGCACATGGCTCGTTCTCACAGGACTACTGATCGGCAAGCCACTTGGCATCACGTTGTTCACGTTGATTGCAGTTAAGATGTTCAAGTGTCAGCTTCCAGAAGGGATGGGCTACAAGCATGTAGTTAGTCTCGGTATGGTGGCTGCCATCGGATTCACTGTTGCACTCTTTGTTTCTGTCGCGGCATTCCCAGAGCCCGGTCTTATACAAGATCAGGTTAAGATGGGCGCGTTGCTCAGTTTCGGGGCTGCGGGTATCGCATACATACTCGCCCGTGCCATCGGTGTCCGAAAGGAAGTCTGATTGATGTCAAAGTCGAACCGCAGTCCCACCTCGGGGCTGCGGCTTTTAAAAAACACCACCTCTCTAATGGATTAGAGAGGTGGGTAAGCTGATCTTGTTGAGTACTATTCTATGCAATCTTTTTTTTGACGTACCCAGGTTTTTTACTTCGTTCCACTTCTTCTAGATATGCTGCTATGACCACACCGCTTAAGTGTTTGCGGCATTTCTCATTTATTGGATGGACGATATCCACGTACAACTTTGGTCGCCCATTTGGCCTCCTCTCGATAGCGCTTTCGTCATGATGCAACTTAGTGCCGCACTTGTTACAGTATGCGGCTTTGATGGCATTATGTGCATAGCAATTACTGCAAGGCAGAGTTACATTCCGACTGGGCATAGAAACAAAGAGCCCACTATTGCCTTCGATTATTTTTATGTCTTTAACGGCAAGACATCCCTCTAGTGTAATTGAACAGAATGCTCGAAGTTTTGCATGCGGGTTGTTTACTAACTCGAAGCGGATTTCCGTAATTTCCATTGTTGCACCTGTGGGTTCAAATTGCGATGGTGGACCGGTAGACTCAAAGATCAGAGAAATGTAATACTCTTCTATCATTCTTCAAACAAGCATTTGGTGGACGATACTGGATTCGAACCAGTGACCTTACGGATGTGAACCGTACGCTCTAACCAGCTGAGCTAATCGTCCAAGGAAGTGTCTAGCTATCAGCCTAGGCTGATAGATGTCTAAGCTGGCGCAGAATACCACGAAAACTTTATTTTCACCGCAAAAAAGCAGCCCCTTACGAGGCTACTTAACAGTTTAAATTATCTCTTATTAAGAGAGGATTGATGCACCAAGTAGGATTGCAACGATGATTCCTCCTACAACGGCGAGAATTCCAAATAGTTTGCTGTTCATAATTAGATGGGGAATTAACAAGGCATATGGTACATGTGCCATATCATTATGTGAAGTCAAAGAAAGTCCCTCCATAGTGCGGAGGGACTTTTTTGCATTTTCTCCAGTAAAAGTTCTATCTAGTTATCCTTTCTAAAAGAATATCTTCAACTTCGTCATATTCAGGTTCTAGTGTTTCGATGCTCTGGCAATCACCAGGGCAATATAGCCCTCCACAATCATCAGTATACATTCCTCCACTTATGTGACTTGAAGTGCATCTTTCGAAAGCTTCACAAATGTCGTTGCCACATTTTGCACAGTGCTCAATCTTTTCTGCGTCACGGATGTATGTGGCACACTGCTCTTTTGGTCCATCTGTATCTTCTGAAATCTCACAATCCTGAGGACATGTGCCCGTATAAAAGGTGGCTGGTGGGCCTAGGCAGCTTGGATCAGATATAGGTCCGCATCCGCCGGGGTCACTCTCGTCTGATTCTCCTTTTTCACAGATACCGTTTCCACAGACAGGATTTGTTTCCTTGCAATCATCTGAACAGTTGCATTCATTTTCCCATTCTTCACAGATGCCATCCCCACAATTGGAACAAATCATTGAACCTAATATTGCAGTGCATGAATTGGATGATTCAATTTCTCTTGAAGGAGGCTGTGATTCTCCAGGAAAAGCGACTGCGATAGGCCTTAGACCTTCGCAGCATACTGGTCCATCAGGAACAACAGGAATTGTTGTACCTGCACTTGCACACTCTTGTGGGTCTTGATCACATTTATCATTTACTGAAAATCTTTCTATCCCAAGTGGTCCGCATGATTCTTTGGCAATTTTCTCCCATTGTTTTTTTGTTAAGCATTCTACTAAATTAGCTTCACATTGACCTTCAGTTCCTCCTCTACATGACCAGCATGCACTTTTATAAATTGGAACAGTGTTCGTATCATTTAGTACGATTCTTACAGCGTCTGCAACTACGTATCCATCTGCTGCGTTATTCAATGTAACTACTATTCCTCTGGAAACGCTGAATGTACCAAGCTTTTGCCATTTTACACCTTCGAATTTAGGCCCCTTGGGTTCTTTTGTTTGATTCACTGATACATTTTTAGTAGTAGAGTTATCTGGTGTTACAGAGTAAGTCGCATTTGATGCAAGTGCATCGAATGGTTTCCAAGTAACAAAAACATCATATTTTCCTGTTTTTATATATTTAAAATTCCACTCTGCTTCAGAGTTCTCTATAGGTGATATAGGACATGGTCTATCTTCGAATGTATTACAAGGTCTTGAATATGAGGAAGCTGCAAATCTCAAATCTCCATTAAAACCTGAGAGAGGAAAGACAGTCCAGTTGCCGGTTTGCACAAACCCTTTATCTCCATCGTCAACAATAGGGGATGCCTCAAACGGAGGCAAAGGATATGCAATTACCGATGGTCTGATAGGATTTGGTTCAGGCATAGGCCTTGTGAGTTCCATAGTAACTCCTTCTAGTGGTGCAATATCTAACCCCTTTTTCATTGTCGGTAGTTGATTGCGCTCATCAGCGGAATAAGTAAGATTTCTGCGCGAGGCAATTGCATTGTTGCCTTGATCAGTTGTTGGCATGGCCAACGATGCCAATGGCATCAAACTTGTTGTGCCCAGTATGAGCAGGCTCAAGAATGAAATAGAACGGTTTTTCATAATATTAAATGGGAATGAAATATTGAGCTGCACTTAAGAAAGCTTCGTTTTAATATGACAACCGAGGATAGGAAGTCTTACAAGAATTTATTGACTAATAAGGTTATTATTTAAAGTTATATCTATCTTCTGAGCCTAAATTTGTGCATTATTAATTCATACTATGAAAATACGTAGCTCTTCGGAAAGCATAGAAGAGGACTTCGCGCAGGCATATGAAGAATATGCTGATGCGATATTTAGGCATTGCGCGTTTCGTGTATTCGATCGCGATTTGGGTAAGGAGTTGATGCAAGATGCTTTTATGAAGACATGGGAGTACATCGCTAAGGGTAATGATATTGATAACGTGCGAGCTTTTTTATATAAGACTGCGAATAATTTAGTAATCAATTACATTCGAAGAAAGAATTTAAGAAAAGTAGTTTCTTTAGAGGATATGCAGGAGAGTGGATTTGATATAGAAGGAGCAAGTGGCAAGGAGATTAAGGAATCAATTGATGCCAAGGCAGTATTGAGTGTTCTTGGAACAATTAAAGAGCCACACAGGAGTTTACTTGTTATGCGTTACATAGATGAGCTCAAGCCTGTAGAGATTGCTAGTCTAATTGGAGGTACTGCTAATGCGATTTCTGTAAAGCTCAATCGTGCTGTGAAATATTTACGCTCATCAATGCCACATGAATAAGAAAGTCACTAAATTTTTTGGCAAAGCAAATCGCATCAGCTTGAGTGATAGCGAGAAGAAAAGTGGTATTAAGGATTTAAAGAATTTTATGCATGCACATCCTGTAAGCAACAATGGACAGGAGTGTCATACATCACGAATGACAAAAGTGTATGCACATCACTTTGGAACAGCTAAAAAATTAAGGCTAAGCCCCAAAGAGAATGCTGCAATATTTACTCGTTTGATATCATTTGTTCGTTCAAATCCGGTTAAAAAGCAGGATAAAAATAAGGAATCTGGTTTTGAAAGATTCTGGGCAATTATAACTCTATTTATCCCAGTTACAGCGGTATTGTTGATACTTGTTATGACAAGAGGTGATGTAGAACATCATCCATGGAAGGACCAGATAGAGCCTAAAAGGGAAAATGAACAGGTTATACCGTCTAGGAAAATGCCAGAAGATGTTGTTATTAAGGTTATAGAACCTGAGAATGAAGTGGATGAAATCAATACAGAAGAATCAGATATACAAATGATGCAGCCAAATTATGATGAGATAATAGAAGAAGTATTTTTGGACCCAAGTTCTGTAGTTGTAGGAGGGGATCATCCAATTCCAACACCAGACCAGATGCCAGAAAGTATAAATTTAGATTTAGGAAAAAGTAGTATTGTAGAAGATATTAGACAAAATGCAGTTGTTACTGAAAGTATTACTGATGATGGTGAGGTATTTTTACAGTCTAAAACACAACAAGGAGAACTTGGAGAATTAGATCAAGATATGGTTCCGTTACTAGCCACAGAACAAATAGTTCCCGAATTCAAATCATTCTATCCTGTAAAAGGTGCAATTAATGTTCGGCTAAATGTGAACTTAATTCTTACTTTTTCGGAGCCTGTAATGCCTAATATGGGATCTGTATTGCTTCGCAAAGTCAGTGACAGTTCTATTGTAGATAGTGTCTCTGTAAGATCTTTGCAAGTAACTGGTGGTGGTACTTCATCAATTACAATAGATCTTGCTAGAGATTTGGCGTATGGAACTGCTTACTACATAGAAGTTGCAGCGAATGCATTTGTAGATAGTGATGGAAATTTTTCTTCAGAGATTAAAGGTTCAGATAAGTGGAGTTTTATTACATTGGAAAAACAATAGCTGGAAAGCACAGGCTTATTTACTGAAACAGTGATTAAAGTATGAGTTCTTCAATCCTAGGTTATCCTTTTGATTTAAGTGGACTTTGTCCAGTGATGATTGACCTAATGCCTAAGTATGTGATGTAAGCGATTCCAGCAATGGCTATAGCGGGGCCAACTGTTGGTGCCACACTTTGTTTTAGTGCTTCTAGGCTAGCTCCAGTTGAACTAGTTACAGCTGCCTTTTCTGCAGTTGCTCCAGCAAGTTCGTTTGGCCCAAGAATTTCTGATCCATCAATCATATATGTGTTTGTTAGTATTATTATAACATAAAAAGCGTGTCTTTGCTTGATTTGTTTGTCTTATGCTTTAGGCTGTTCGCCTATATTTCTATTCACTTATTTTGTCATGAAATTTGCAGGTGCATTTGAAGGCATTATTCCAATTCGAAATATCAAAGATGATTTATGTGCAGAACGATCAGATGATAAGCATGTTGTGAGTAGTATTCAGCGTGGAGAGCGTGGTCGTTTGGGTGGAACAATTGTATACGGGACCGAAATAGTTCCAGATGATGCGGATATTCCTCGGGTTCGACGTTAAAAGAGGTATCATAACTACATGACTATATCTCCCGACCGTATACTGTACGAAGATGACAACCTACTTGCTGTTAATAAGCGCAGTGGGGAATTGGTAGTAAAGGGTAAGGGGAAAGTGGAAAAGTTGCCGCTATTTGATTTTTTAAAGAAGGATTATGCGGGGTTGCGGGTGTTGCATCGGTTGGACTTTGAAACCTCGGGGGTAGTTGTTTTTGCGAAAAATAGGGCTGGGGTTGGGGCTAGGGATGTGGGGTGGAAAAAAGTTTATAGAGCATTGGTAGTTGGTAGAGTTCCTCAAAAAAATGGCGTTATTGATAAGCCACTTGCAGCCAGAGGACAGGGGCATGTGGATGCCGAAACCAAATACAAAGTTATAAAATGTTGGAATAATTTAAGTTATATAGAAGCAGAGATAGAAACAGGGCGACATCATCAAATCAGAAAGCACTTTGCAAATATTGGTAATCCTTTGGTCTTAGATAGTGTTTACGGGGACGAAAAGTTTAATAGGAAGTTCGCACGAGAGTTTAGAATGAGGAAGTTCTTTTTGCATGCTTACGCGGTTGAATTTGAGCATCCAGTTACAAAAAAACATATTAGGATAGAAGCTCCAATGCCTAATGCTTTTGAATCGGTTCTAGGGAGGTTGTAGCTTGTAGCTTGTAGGAAATTACCATCTACAAGCTAATTAAAAAACCTAGAAGCCATTCACCAAAAGTTATAAGCTAGTTCCATGCGTGTTCTCTCAGGAATCCAACCATCGGGCCAACTTCACTTAGGAAACTACTTTGGGTCCATTAAACCCAATCTTGAGCATGTTGCGAAAGCTGAACAGAGCTTCTTCTTTATTGCAGATTTGCATGCACTAACTACTATTCAAGATGCAGCAAAGCTTAAGCAGGCACGCGAAGATATAATCTTAGATTACTTGGCGTGCGGATTCGATCCAGATAAGGCAATCATATTTGAGCAATCGCAGATTCCAGAGCATACAGAACTTATGTGGATACTCAGTTGTATTACGCCTATGGGACTTTTGGAAAGAGCTGTGAGTTATAAGGACAAAGTGCAAAATGGTATTCCAGCTTCTGCAGGACTTCTTACTTATCCTGTTTTAATGGCTGCGGATATTCTTCTTTATGATGCAACGCACGTTCCAGTTGGGAAGGATCAAAAACAACACGTAGAGATGGCGAGGGATATCGCACAGAAATTTAATAAGATCTACAAGAAGGATGTTCTTACAATTCCAGAACCAGTGATCAGAGAAGAAGTAGCTGTAGTGCCGGGAGTAGATGGACGAAAAATGAGTAAGAGTTATGGGAATACCATCCCGCTGTTTGGAGAAGAGAAGATTATCAAAAAAGCAGTGATGGGAATGGTTACAGATTCTAAAGGGCCAAATGATCCAAAGGATCCAGAGAAGTCTACTATCTTCCATATAAATAAATTAGTAATTTCTGATGAGGCAGCAGCCAAATTGGCTAAGGAATACAAAGCAGGTATTGCTTATGGCGATGCAAAAAAGAGACTTCTAGAAGATTTGATGACATTCCTAAAGCCATTGCATGAGAAGCGAGCTAAGCTGACTTCTAAAGATGCTAAAAAAGTTTTGGAAGCAGGAAAAGAGAGAGCAGAATCTGTTGCGCGTGGAACGATGGCACAGGTGAGGGCTGCGGTGGGGTTGGGATAAACAAAACCGGCCCGATCAATCCCGAAGGATCAATTGGACCGGTTATGATGCTGATCTTAAGATGCGTTGAAGCATGGTTGTATATCCTCTCAGTTGAATGCAGCGATGGCTTCTGCCTCTGTTTCTCGGATGTCGAAGACCTTCGTCAGGTTTGTGAGCGTGAAAAGCCCATAAATCTCTGGATCTTTCATATCACTTAATCTAAGCCATCCTCCTTTATTTTTCATTCTCTTGTTCAGAGTAATGAGCTTGCCCAAAATTGAGGAGGACAAGAAGGTTACTGGTTTGAAACTGACGACCAAGCTCAGGACAGTTTCCCGATCTGCAAGATAAAAAAGTTCTCTTGCGATATTCTCAATGAGCGTATCATTGAGGACTTTTTTGTCGACCAATGTGGCGACAGTCACGTGACCGACAACCTTGACGTCGATTGTCGCATACCTCGCACCTGAATTCACAGTAGTATCCTCCGTGTTATGGTATGTGGCCAGAGCGTCTTCTCTGGTTGCCTGAATCTCAAACAGTCTGTCTAGTCGTGTATGTGAGAAGAGTTGGAAGATGCCTAGAATCATATTACACAGCTTTAGGTCTCCGTGCGCTTTTCGCTCTTCTCCTTCTACTTGCTTTCGCAGTTTCATCAATATGCCCAAAGCTGCAGAACTTACGAAGTTAACACCTGCAAAATCTACTACGACCTTGGTAGGACTCTTTGCTTCGTACAAAGTCCGAAGCTCATTCCTCATTTGATTAATCCAAAGATCTTCGATGAGTCTTTCGGATGTGAATCGGATGACGATCACATCGCCAACCTCTTCGACTTCAATCGTACTTAATCCCTCTGTGGCATCCATTGTTTCTTCCTCCTTGCAGTAAAGTAAAAGATCAGCATCTGCGAGAACCAGACCACCCGGCTCTTCACAAGTGTGAATGTACGCCAAGGGGGGAGGGTGTCAATGTGGTAGGCGGAGTAATTGTCTGAATAGCGGAGAAAAAGGATTAAGCAGATTACGCGGATATCTGTGCAATCAGTATCATCTGTGCAATCTGTGATTCTGACATCAATTGCTTCAATTTCCTTAATATAAGCATAATGCTTTCTTCAACTATGAAACGCATAATCCTTGATTTCTGAGAGAAAAGCCTCTTTAGGTGTAAGGAATCGGAGGGAACGTCTGGGTCGATTATTAATCTTCTCAACTGCTTTTGCAATTTCTTGAGATTGAATCTGAC
>JAIPIN010000020.1 GCA_021734665.1 Kiritimatiellales bacterium | reverse complement strand
AATTCTTTAGAAGGCTCATTTACAAATATTAAGTGTAAAATCAATGTACATCCTGGATTGAAAATCGAACGAAAACAAAAGCTGATTTCAGAGCTTTTAGGTGGTTTCTAGCCCCCAAAATTTTCCATTAAGCCTATTTCTTCTTTTCTATAAGCTAGAAGCTATCTACTAACCATTGTACATATAAGCTTGTAAATGGTACTTTGTAGCAACTACGTTCCCTACTCCCGACCCCCTACACCCTACCCCCTAACTCATGCCCGATGCACGTATAGAAAAATTTAATGGAGAAGCAGAAAAAATCCTAAATCATTTACATAATGAATTTTCGAAGCTTCAGACAGGTAGAGCAAATGCATCTTTATTAGAGAATGTAGATGTTGATGCATACGGTCAGAGGCAGCCTCTAAAAGCTGTGGCAGGAATTACGGTAGAAGATGCTAAAACATTTGTTGTTCAACCTTGGGATCCATCTATTCTAGCGAATTTAGAGAAGGCACTTATGCAATTGGATTTGGGAACATCACCTGTAAATGATGGAAGTGTAATTCGTATTGTTCTTCCACCAATGACAGAAGAGCGCAGGATTCAGCTTACAAAATTGGTTCATAAACTTTCGGAAGAGGCGCGTATTTCTATTCGACAACAGCGCCAAGACGTAAATGATGACATTAAAGATAATGAGAAGGACGAGGATGCAAGATATACATTATTGGATGAATTGGAAAAATCAGTGAAAGCAGCAAACGAAAAGGTAGAGGAGTCAATGAAAAAGAAGGAAGAGGAAGTGATGACTGTTTAGGGCTAGGGTCTGGGCTTGGGCTAGGTTAGAATTCAAATATGATTAAGATCGCTATTCCTTCATTTCCCGGCAATAATTGCGAAGTAGAATCTCTACGTTCAATTAAGCGCTGTGGAATGGAAGCAGTTTTTTTTAAGTGGAATGATTCTCATGAGAAGCTTGAAGACATAGATGGATATTTTATCCCCGGAGGTTTTAGTTACGAAGATCGTGGACGCGCGGGAATGGTGGCTGCCAGAGATCCTTTACTTGCATTTTTGGCAGAGGAAGCCTCTAAAGGAAAAGTAATTATAGGAAACTGTAATGGTGCACAGGTACTTGTAGAGAGTGGTCTTATTCCTTTGGATAAAGGGCTTAGGATGAGTTTGGCTAGAAACGTAGTAGATAATGAATCAGTTGGTTTTTTGAATGAATGGATATGGATTACGCCAACATGTGCGCAGGATCGTTGTGCGACATCTAATTGGGAAGGCGCTATGCAATTGCCCATTGCCCATGGGGAAGGACGTTTTACCACACGCGATAAAGATGTTATCGCAGAATTAAAACAGAATGATCAGATAGCATTCTCCTACTGTGATGCGCAGGGGAATGTGTCTGATGAAGCACCGATCTGCCCGAATGGATCGCTATTTGGTGCGGCTGGTATTTGTAACAAGGAAGGTAACGTAGTTGCTCTTATGCCACATCCCGAAAGAACAATTGCAGGTGATCCTTACTTTATCTCTATGAGGAATTGGATTGAGCAGGGTAGGGGCGGCGGTTTATCTGCTGATACTTTTGAATCAAAGGAAGTTGCGTTATCTGATCATGATAAACGTGATACAGAAATTTTTATAGATACGATTATTGTGAATAATGAAGAGCGAACAGTAGAACAAGCTGCAAGAAGAGTGGCATCAGATATTTCTGTTAAGCAACTCAAGTATTTCTCTTCAAAAGAAATGGAACCTCAACAGGTTCTTTCTATCCTTTCGCTATTCAATCCTAATAAAGAAATTGCTTATATCAAAAGGGGATCGAATGTTACAAAATGGAACCCCGATACAAAGCAAGAAGAGAGTTCAAATAGCCCATTGGAAAAGGGGATTGCATTGCTAAGACGTGATGATCCCGACACAGGTGCCGGCACTTTAGGAAAAGAGGCAATGTCTGGTATTTGTTATGTGTTAGGGAACATAAACGAACAACAATTGTATACAAGCAGCTTACTCGAGGTGCTTTCTAACCCACATGCGAGTATTTTAAGCATGCTTAGATAATTATGAATCGTGAGGTAGTTTTGCTGGCACATAATATTCGTTCTTTGTGGAATGTTGGCTCATTATTTCGTACATGTGATGCATTTGGAGTATCTAAGTTATTGCTTACCGGTTACACCGCTCTTCCACCACGCAGAGAGATCTCTAAGACTGCTCTTGGGGCAGAGGAGACTATTGAGTGGGAACATCACAAAGAACCGTTAGAACTAATTCAGCAGCTCAAAAATGATGGATATAAGATCGTATCTTTGGAGTTAACAGATGATGCTCAAGATTTATCTAAATATGATGCACCCAAGAAGCTATGCCTAATTGTTGGGCATGAGGTAACGGGTGTTCCAAAAGAATTACTGGAGGTTAGTGACGATAAAGTTCAAATTCCAATGCAGGGGCAAAAGGAATCATTGAATGTTTCAGTTGCAACTGGTGTTGCACTGTTTCAGATGACACGATAATGAATTCATATCAGGCAACTACAAAGCAGTGTAGTGTCATTAAAATGTTGATCTGGGCTAAAGCCCAATTATAAGCATATCGTTAACCCCGCTCTTAAGAGCGGGGTTAACGAACGAGTAGCATGTTAGCCCTGAGGGTTAACGAGCGAATAGCAAATGGCTTTAGCCTTTGTTTGTTCTATGCCACCTTCTTCCAAACATCCATCTTAACTTGCATAAGAGCACCAAATGCAATGAGGATTAGAATAATGTTAATAATCCATCCAATTACCGGTACAAAGCCAAGAAGCTTCATAAGCACAAAGAGTGCAATACTCACAAAGAATAATGCAACTTTGCCCCACTTCTTTTTGTAATGCAGTGCAATAAACGATGCAAATACAAAGGCAGTAAGGGCTTTTGCAAAGAAAATAGCGAATCCGTATGACATCATCATGAACAATGCGATAGGCGCTCCTATTATTGAAATAAGGAACAACATAGCGACAATTGGCGTCATTATGAAGAATGCAAGACCCATAAATAGGCTCTTCCATGTTTTTTTATTGATTAGCTTAGCTGCTTCTTTGGGGAATTTATTAGTTGCTAGAATTAAGATCAGAATGATCAAAGCGGCACTAAGCAGTGTGAATCCAAAATAGGCCATAAATGCAACTGTGATAGCACCTAAGAATGCTTCGTTAGGTATAGATTTACCAGCTCTATGCAAATCAGGATTTTTGAATATTTCTCCACCTACAATTCCTGCATAAGGATCATCTTCCGATGACCAGTATTCCAAATCTCCAGCAATAGATGCTCCTTCTTGAACTGTCACATCCTTAGAAACTATCTTCGCATTACCTAAAATTTCTCCGTTTAATTGTAGTGATTCAACGTCTACAAGTGCATCGCCTTCAACCGTTCCAGCTAAATAGACCTGACCTCCACCCACAGTTAGATCTCCTTTGATTATTCCGTCTATTATCAGCATTCCTCCTGCAACTACTGCATCTCCATTAATTACAGATCCTTCGCTAATGCGTACAGTTCCTCCAGCTATAATCAGATCATCTTCAATTGTGCCTCTAATCTCTATATCTCCTCCAGCCATACGTACATCATCACCAACGTTTCCTTCTAAAGTGATACGTCCGCCTCCAGATAAAATGTCATCTGCTATGTCTCCAGTAATAGTAACTTCTCCTCCCGCAATTATTAGATCTCCATCTATATCTTCTTTTACTTGAACAAGTCCTCCTGCAACGTACAAGTCATCACGAACAGGAACACTTACCATAAATAGTGCGTCATCATCTTTGGCAACTTGAAAAGTTGCTGCAAAGGCAATTGTTGGAACAAGTAAGCTTAGTGTGATTAGTGTGGAAGAGAATCGTTTCATAGTTTAATGGGGGAGGATAAAGGATAGTTTACTCGTTATTAGAATAACGATCAATTGTCGTATAGATGAATACTTTTATATGAACACAGTGAGCCACTCATGTCATCCTGAGGAGCCCCGCCTTATGGTTCGAGACGTTCCGCATACGCGGAACTCCTCACCATGACAGGCGGGGCGTCTCGAAGGGTGACTGAGTGGCGAATGACAAGTATGATGACTTGGTGTGCTCATTTTTCCTATCTACACACATTCCATCGGGTCTACATCAACAACCACTCCTTTTAGATCTATTTTATTCAGAATCGCTTCAGGTTTATTTCCTTTAATAAGTACATGCCACATTTTTCCTCCGCCAAAAAGCATAGGAGCATAGTTAGCTGTAAGTTCAATTTTTTCTTTAATTGCAGTCGCTTTAATATTTTCACAAAGTGATTTAGCAAAAGGTGCTCCTTCTTCTCTTATAATCAATCTGATCATTTTAGTAGCAGGAGGATAACCTCCTTTCAATCTTAGCTTTAACTCATCATCTAGGAATTTTTCTGTGTTGTGATTGGCTGCAAGTTTTACTTCTGGTGCATCTGGTCTGAATGTTTGAATAATTACTTCTCCGGCTTTAGCTCTACCAGAACGCCCTGTTAACTGTGTTAGCAATTGGTATATGCGTTCTCCTGCACGGAAGTGGGGGAGTGAGAGTCCTACATCAGCAACCAATACAGCTGCCAGAGTGACGTTAGGCAGATCTAGTCCTTTTACTACAGATTGTGTTCCCAGAAGGATGTCTGCATGTCCTTCGCGCATTTTTTTAAGTAGCAGGCGCATTTGTTCGGGGTGTGTGAGAGTGTCGCTGTCTGCTCGCAAAAGACGAGCATTAGGGAATTGCTTCTCCAGTATTTCTTCTATGCGTTGTGTTCCTGCACCTAAAGCATGAAGTCTGGTTGATCCACATCCAGGACACTCAGTAGGAATTTCTGCTCTAACTCCAGATGTATGATCCAAAAGATAGGCTTCGCCCTGAAGAGTACGATGTAAAGTAAATGGAAGATTTGATTCCGGAGAAACCATTCGTCTTCTGCAATCCAGACACATCATAGAACTAGCTATTCCTCTTCGATTCAAAAACAATACAGACTGCTCTCCGTTTTTTAATCTCTTATCAATTGCCTCCAGCAAAGGAGGGGAGAACGGATACAGTGATCCAAACTTTACAGTTGCCAAATCAACTATGCGCACATCGGGCATGGGCTGATCTTTGTAACGATTGGGCAATCTAGTTAAGTTATACGTTCCGCTTTTGGCACGTGACCATGCTTCCAAAGATGGAGTTGCCGTTCCCATAACAAACTTTGCTTTCGAGAATCTGCAAAGTGCCTGAGCTGTTTCGCGTGCGTGATAGCGAGGTGTTTGTTCATTTTTATAAGTCCATTCGTGCTCCTCATCCATAATTACAAGCCCTAGATTTGGTAATGGAGTAAACAGTGCACTTCTTGATCCAATAACCAGTGATATTTCTCCACGGTGAATTCTGCGCCAATTTGCAGCTCTTTGAGTAGGAGTGAGCCTGCTATGTACTACTACTACGTGATCTTCTCCAAGAAGTTCTTGGAATCTGTTAATACAGTGTTCTGTAAGTAAGATTTCCGGAACAAGCAGGATTGCCTGTTTTCCATCTCTTACAACGTCCGCAATAAGTTCGGCATAAATCTCGGTTTTACCACTACTGGTAACTCCAAACAGAAGTGACGGACGGTCATCTTTTTTAATTGATTCAAAAACTTTTTTTTGTTCGGGCGTAAGCGAGGGAAGCGTTACTTCTGGTGAAACCAGATCACATTCAATTGTGTCTATTCTTTCTTCTTCACATAAAATTCCTTTTTTAAGCAGACCTCTTAATTGAGAATCAGATATCTCGAATTGTGCTTTTAAATTTTTTCTGGATACCCATTCATTGCTTTTTACATATTCTATAACCAGTTGCCTCATTAAATGTAATTCCTGATTTCTGGCATTGATTAATCTGTAACTGCTTTTTGGCAAGTGATAGTTAAGTATTTTATATCCACGAACTTTCTGTGGACCTAGTTTCATCCAAGTTTTAGAAGGAAGCCACACCCGCAAAGCTTGCCTTAATGAACAGTGATAATATTCAGCCATCCATCTTAATGTTTGGATTTGGGGTTTATTTAATAGTGGACGTTCGCCAATAAGCTCTTCTATATTTTTTAGATCAAATTCTTCTTTAGATTTCTCTTTTTGGATATCGATTACGATTCCTTCAACCATTTCTTTCCTAAGAGGTACAACCACATGTGAACCTTCCTGAACCTGTAAATCCTTCGCATCGTACGTTAATCCACCGCTAATTCCCGGAGAGCGCGAAGATGTGATGACGGTGCATTTCATAATACTGAGGGAAAAGTATCATGATCCAATTTAGGCATAATTGAAAGCGCGTCGGATATTATCTTTTTGTCAAATCTCCGGATGCTCAAAATCTGGGCACACCACCTCGCATTTTTCTTCTTTACATTGCATTCCATACGGGCAATTAGAACGTATGGCATAGCTCATGGGTAACATGCAATCTGAATCTTTAGAACAGTTTTGCTTAAGAGCCCAAGGGAATGGTGGATCGAATTCTGCATAAGTATTCATAACTTTGGATGCCATTTCGTAGTGTAAATCTATTAGCACTAGGTCATGAATTTCTCGCATAGTTTTACGAATATCTTCTGGGAAGAGCTTTTCGATATCTTTGCCATAATCAGAGCCACTGCCAGGGATTTGGTGTGTAAAATGCTCTGGTGCAAGCATGGATACTTCTTCGGGGTACAAAAGTACTGCAGGAATAGAAACACCGCTTTCTTCTTCTATTAATCCATCTTTTAAACTAAACGTGCTGCACCGTACCCATAGGTAATAAGGGCTTGTCCAATTTCGTGGATCGAAGTTATGGAACACACAGACGGGCGTGCTGTTTGCATCATGATCCCAGATGAAATCATTATGCGAGAGGAGATATTGCTCTATAACAGGCTCAATATCATTTCTATATTCCCACATGGCATTATCTGGTATCTCTGTAATAGGACGTACGCGAATCTCTTGCTGTGGATTGCAGGATGTTAGGATTACACAGCTTAAGAGGGTAAAGCCTATTCTTGTAATATTTGAATTCATAGTTCAGGAAGGAATATAACATCTTAAAATAAAAGTCTAAAGCACTCTAGCCATCAGAGGATTTTTTCAGCATACTAGCGGTCAGCCGCGGGCAGAGCTTCAGCCTTCGCTAAAGCTATGGCTGACAGGCAGTTGGCTCTTTATAATCATTGGTAATATCGGGGTGTAGCTCAGTTGGCTAGAGTGCCTGCTTTGGGAGCAGGAGGTCGTCGGTTCGAGCCCGACCACCCCGACCAAGATTAAATTCCCTTCCGTGCTCGCAGCAGTCCTCTTCGGAATTTTTGTTGTACCTCTCCACTCATATCCTCCCCATATTGCTGTTTGAAACGTGCACGTGCTGCATCCAAAATTTGCTGTTCTCGAGCATTCAATGGTTCTTCTGTTATTTGTGCCTTATTAGATTCGAATAACGCCATTGATGCATCTGTTTCCGGAAATGAAGTACTAATAGCTTTGTCTTGATGTTGTGCTATAGCCATACAATCCCACAAGTGTCTTTGAGCTTCATGCGAAGCTTTTGTTAAATTGATCCCCATCATTAGTCTCATGCGTTTTGCATCTAGTAATGGATGAAAATCAGCCGTATCTTCAAGCCCACCAGTCGCCATATGTGCGAAGGGTACGCTTTAGTTGACATTGATGTCAATCCGCTATTTGCTTCTATTGTGCTGTACTCATCGCTACACTGCCTTCCATGAAATCCTACCGTTATTACGATATCTTAATGGCACTGTTTGTGGCTGTATTACTAATCAGCAACATCGCATCATCTGCCAAAATTATAGATTGGAAAACGTCAATCTTTGGTCTGCGCCTTGCTTTTGATGCAGGCACATTGCTCTTTCCGTTAAGTTATATCTTTGGTGATGTACTCACAGAAGTTTATGGATATGCCAAGGCACGAAGAGTTATATGGACAGGATTTATATGTGCGATTTTGATGAGCGTAAGCTTATTTATAATTCAGAAGATGCCTGGAGAAGAATCATGGCTTGGCTATGCAGGTGATAATGCCTTTGCTGCGATACTTGGTTCTGTAAGTAGTGGCGGAATTATTGTGGCTAGCTTGGCTGCATATTTGTTCGGAGAGTTTTCGAACTCATACGTTCTTGCAAAAATGAAAATTGCAACAGCTGGAAAATGGCTTTGGACTCGAACTATTGGCTCCACACTAATAGGGCAGGGGATTGATACAGTTATTTTTGTACTAATTGCATGTGCATTTGGGGTATTCCCTTGGGCGATTGCTTTAAGTTTGATAGTTGCGAATTATATTTTTAAAGTAGGAATAGAAGTATTGTTTACTCCTGTTACATACAAATTAGTTGGCTTCCTTAAAAAGATCGAAAACGAAGATTTCTTTGATAAAGAGACCGATTTTAACCCTCTTCATCTGGAGCATTAATAAACTCTTTTAGCTTTTCGTTGATACAAGTAGTCCTTTCTTTACCATATAAATCAGCACACTGAGTTCTGGCTTCTTTGATATACATGCTCCTGTTGTTCTCTGCTCTTCGAATTGTTTGTTCTTTAGCTTGAACTGCAACACGGTTACGTGATCTGATGTGCTCAAAAGATCGTTGTTGTTGAATGCTTGTTTGAGGAAGAGTGCTTGTTGATCTTGCCCTTGTTCTAATACTACTTTGAGTAAACGTAGTGCGTTGAAATCTTTGAGCATTTACCTCTTGGCTGTCTTTTGCTTGCATTAGTTTAATTTTACGTATTGCACGAGCTTTGTTTCTTTCCATTAATGCAGCTTGCCTGCGTTGTGTGTTAATGCATCTATTTAAGTTAAATTTAATAGCTCCTATTGGATCTCCCCCAGGTATTCCTAATTGATCTCTGCATTGTGTATCCCATTTTTGATCCTGTAATTCTTCAGCAGTTTCGGTATCATCCAATAAATTCTGCAGGTTGAACTGACTGAAGTAATAAGCAAAGCCAGTGGCTGGCAAAAGTGTTAGTGCTAAAGATGCTGCACTAGTGCGTATTAATAAGTTTTTCATAAGGCAACTATTCTGTACTAATCGCGGCAGAAAGCCAAGAAATGCGAGATGACATCAAAAAACATTGTTCCATTGCTTCATTGTTGACCCATGTTCTTGTTTTGCGATATAACAATGGAACCATGAAGCTATGGAGCAATAATGCTTAGAACTACGTTATAATGACATTATGGATTT
Source organism: Kiritimatiellales bacterium (assembly GCA_021734665.1). Taxonomy (GTDB): domain Bacteria; phylum Patescibacteriota; class Gracilibacteria; order Peribacterales; family Peribacteraceae; genus UBA2144. The sequence continues at coordinate 8,416 of JAIPIN010000020.1, read as the reverse complement.
AAAAACGACCCTACAAGAAGTACTGCGCACCACTAAAGATCACATAGAGGGTCTAAAAGATATGGGTCTTAAAACTGTTGAGGATTTATTGCTTTATCTTCCTCGTGCTCATGAAGATTTAAGTGAGATGCAAACAATTACTTCTGCGCCACTTGATATAAAAGTTACGATTAGAGGAACGGTAGAAAAGATAAGAGCAATTAGAACTAAACACGGTAAAAGTTTAGTCACTGCAATATTTACAGATTTGGAAGGTCAAACAGTGGATGTTATGTGGTTTAATCAGCCACATATTAAACGCATGTTACAAGATGGAGATGAAGTTGTTATGACAGGCAAGTTAATAGAAAAAGGGTACAAGCTTCAGTTCCAAAGCCCTACCTTTGAACGAACAGGCAATAGCCCGCTTATTCATGCTGGACGTCTTGTGCCTATATATCCTCAGCACGAAAGTATTAATACAAAGTGGCTAAGAGAAAAAATGATTCTGGTAAAAGATGCTATCAAGTTATTACCAGAAACATTACCAAAAGAAGTAATGGAAGAAGAAAAGTTTTTATCACGATCGGATGCTATTAGGGCTTTGCATTTTCCAGAAGATCCAGAAGAAGTAGAAAAGGCATTGCAGCGAATTGCGTTCGAAGAAATGTATTTACTACAGTTAAATGTACTTAATCGCAAAAAAGAATGGCAGGGCAATACTCAAGAAAGATTGCAAACTCCAATGGAGGTAGATTTGATTAAGGCATTTTTCTCTTCACTCAACTTCATTCCAACAGATAGCCAAAGAGTGGCAATATACGAGATTTTAACAGATATGGAAAAAGATAGACCGATGTCTAGACTTCTTGAAGGAGACGTAGGATCAGGTAAAACTCTGGTAGCTATTGCAGTTATTGCAAACACGCTTAAATCTGGAGGCCAATGTGCGCTTATGGTTCCTACAGAAGTTTTAGCTAAACAACACATGAAAAGCATCGGGAAAATGCTGATTCATTTTTATAATTATCTCAACCGAGAGAATTCAGAATTAAGAATGCAGAATGTAGAATTACGACAGCCGGTTGTGGCTTTGTTAACAGGATCTGTTCCGTCATCCGAATCAAAGAAAATAAAACAAGGTCTGATCAATGGAACAATAGATCTTGTTATAGGTACTCATGCTCTGATAACAGATAACGTTCAATTTAATGACCTTCGGCTTGTAATAGTAGATGAACAACATCGCTTTGGAGTAGAGCAGCGCAAAAGACTTGCAGATAAAGGCAGTCCTCACTTCCTTGCTATGACTGCCACTCCGATTCCACGAACATTAGCTCTTACAGCTCACGGTCATCATGATCTTTCTGTTCTTATGGAAAAACCTGGCAAGCGCCAGCCTATTCACACAAAGGTGGTATCGCCAAAAGATCGAGTAACAGTGGAACGTTTTATAGATCAGCAAATAGAAGAGGAGAGGCAAGTATTTGTAATTTGCCCATTAATTCAAGATTCAGAAAACGAAGACATGATGGAAATTAAAAGTGTGCAAGCAGAAGCAGCAAGACTTAGACTGGAATTCCCAAATAGAAACATTGCTCTTTTGCATGGAAGAATGAGTTCATCCGAAAAAGATGAGGTAATGAATGATTTTAAGGACCGCAAAGAAGATATTTTGGTTTCTACATCTGTGATTGAAGTAGGAATTGATATTCCAAATGCAACGATAATTGTAATAGAAGGTTCCGAGCGTTTTGGTCTAGCCCAACTCCACCAATTCCGTGGACGTGTTGGAAGAGGGGATTATAAGAGCCATTGCTTCTTATTTACCACTACTCCAGAGCAATCTAGGTCTCCGCGTCTAAAGGCTATGGAACAGCATGATTCAGGCTTTATGCTTGCAGAGATTGACCTAAAGATTAGAGGACCAGGTGAACTATTTGGGCTCAGACAAAGCGGTGTACCAGATATTCATCTCAAAAGAATGTTCAGCCCAGAGCTTGTGGTAAAGGCCAGAAGAGCTGCGGAGAAGGAATTGGCAGTAGGCATTTCTACGACGCAATCAACATGAAATGATACCGTTTCTACGATTCTGCTTGTATTAATCTACGCGCCTCGTTACGATGCTCCTTCATGGCGGATGACGATAAAAACATCACTTTAAAAATGGTTATGGATCATATAACCATGCAAATTGGTACGCTCAAAGCAGAAATGGATAAACGCTTTGATGCAGTCGATAAGCGCTTTGAAGTAATAGAAGATAGAGTGGATATTCTTGCAAAAGATTCACAAGCAAATCATGAAGATTTGGTTGCAACCATGAAGCAGATGGTAACTGTTAGTGAACATGTTGGAATTTCTGTGGATTGATTATAAAACAATTTGACAAGTATCCAATAGGCGCTATTCTTCGCTCGTGACTGTTTCCAATTCCTCCATGGGCATGATGATGGCAATGATGATGCGCTCTCAGCGAGGTCTGGTTCGGTCGTAATATATTTTCTTCCATTAGAACCAATCCCTCGCAGAGCGAGGGTTTTTTGTTCATTTTACTTATTTTCTTTCCCCCTTATTCCCATGGTTAATCTTTTGCCCGTTCTCGATCCTAGCGGTAAAACTACATTCATAAACCAGGAGGATCCTAGCCTTAAGAATGCCAAACTTATTAGAAAAGGTTATGAATATTCTCTGGCTGTCGATGCAAATGATGGCACCGGATCCATTGATTGTATCGCAAATAATACTGCAGGACTTGTATCGGATCTTACTTGCGATGCAAATAGTAATGATTCACTTATTTCTTCTGCCTGCACTGCGCAAACTGTAGTTTTAACACAAGAAGAAGCACAGGCACGTTTTGAAGCACTTGTAGCATAATAATTTGTTATATTGGTCTAAATTTAGTTTGTAATGGCTAATTTGACTGCTAAACTCGATGAACTAATTACTCAATACTCTTATGGCTGATCAACCAACACCTCCACCTCCTCCAACAGGAGGAAATCCACCTCCACCACCTCCTAGACCTGGCGATAGCGTACCTCAGGGCGGATTAGACCCAACTCAGGTATTTGCATCACCTCCTCAGCCTCCTCCACCTCCACCACAACCTGCAGGTCAACAGCCAGCTGGAGCAGGGCAGGATGCAGGAGCACCTCCACCTCCACCTCAGGATAGTGGACCTCCTCCACCTCCTCCTGGTACACAAGCAACTAAGGATCAAGGTTATGATGATGAAGATCTACGAGTGCTTGGAGAAGTGGGAGATTATCGATTTGGTAGTGTTAATGCAGGGCTGAATAACGATAATATACTTGTGCCTGCACATCCAGAAACTCAGTTTGATGAGCAAGCATTTCTTACACTACTAAGAGGTAGCATCTCTCTAACAAGAGATGAAAAGTGGAGAATTATTCAAGCAATGCCAAACTTGAGCCAGTTCCAGATTGATGAACTTCAAAAGATTTTACAAGAAGAGAAGAAGAAGTTCTCTGAGCTTAGTCCTAAACATCTATTGCAACTTCAGAAGCTAGAACAAAAGCACAGCGAAGACTGGAGAGATCTCCAATCAGTTACTGTTCAGGAAGGCGCAAAACAAGAAGAGCAAGACCAAGCTGATGAGATTAGGAAGCAACTCGGATTATAAATTTAGAATTAAGAATTGAGAATTAAAAAAGGTTCTCGTTCTTAATTCTGCATTCTAAATTTCCTGGCCCTCGTAGCCTTGGCGTAGTGGGCTAAATTTTAAATTTTTTATGTGTTTATCCTAAACAGCACAAATATTCCGATTCCAATTGCAGCAATAAAAACCCCTTTCCAAAACCCTCCTTTAAGTTGCTTGTGGATACTTGTAGCAAGCAGATATAAGAATGCTGCCAATGTGAAACTTAAGATCAGCGGAGAATATAGGAATGCTAAAACGTATGGAATTTGGAATGGAAGAGGTTTTGTTAGCTGATATTGTCCAAGTATGTACGCAACAAAGTAGCCAGCCAGAAGCCATCCTGCATAAAGCCTAAATGTATCAGTAATTGGGAAATAAATTTTTCTAGTAGTATCTTCGCCGATATCTTTTATATCGTTATCTTCAGGTATTACATTAAAAGCTTTATCTTGTTCGCTCTGGGTAGTCTCGTGGATTTCATCAGGCTGTAGTTTCATTTCCATAAGAGCAGCTCTTGCTGCTTGAAGGCTTGCGGAATCCATTGTTCCTCTAACAGTTTTATTATCACCATCCCGTGCTGTGTAAGAGAAGAGGGGCATATGCCAAGAGTATAGCAGATCAACTGTTTGTAATTAAACTTACAAAGAACTAGGCGCTAGGGGCTAGGGGCTAGTATAAACAGATAAAATCTATAATTATTCTAGCCCCTAATTGCCTAGTCACTAGATACAGCTATTCAACGTATTCCTCCAAATTCTCAGTGATATAACGTACAGCTTCTTCAAGTTCCAACGGGGCTTTTATCTCGAAGTGACGATTGTCGATCCATGTACGATAACCAACAATTTGACCGCCTTGTTCACGAACTTGCTTATCTGTTGCCTTTTTTGAACCAATTGTGCCAGAGACAAGATTGATATGGATAGGTCCATCATTAAGCTTATTAAGTTCTGCAGCACTTAGTTCAATGTGCCAGAGATAAGATATAGTCGCTCCAAATGACTTAAACCACCAATTACGATGAATAGGAATACAAAAACCTATATGGCCAGTGCAGTACTGTTGAGTCCAATTTTCAGATGAAAAATTTTCTGCAGCCATAACTTCTGTGCGAGCCATAAGTTCGGGTGACATCTCAATTGATTCCTCTTCTTCCGGAATTACTTCTGTTTCAGGCGGAGGTAATTCTTCTGGTTCTGTAGAAGGGGGAACAGAAGGCTCGTTAGGTTCTTCTTCTACCTCCTCTGTGTTTTCTTCATCATTGGAGGCGATAGTATCATCTGCAGGAGGCAATTCTTCTGAATCATCATCAGATGATTCCTCATTCAATTCATCTTCGGGTTCTGATTCATCTTCAACAACAAGGCTTGCTTGTTCAACGCGCATAATCATTCCGCCAGCTTCTACAGTTGGACGCAATGCCCCAAGCAATTCTACTTTTTCATTAACATATCCATTTAAATCTACTGTATCGCTTTCTAATAAAATGAACTTACCATCTTCTAGTTGTAACCTATGGCTTCCTTGCATATAAATACTAATGCCAGATGGCTTAACAATACCTTGGTAAATAACATTCTTAGTCTCTCGAATTGGAGGCTCTTCTTCATTTTGCATTGCAATATCAGGTTCTGTTTCAGTTGGCAATTTTGCAACTGGAGGCTGTTCTGGTGGAGTGCAACCAAGTATGAATAATAAACACAGTGAACATGGGATGAGGAACTTTTTCATAGGAGTTTAAGTAATTAATTGAGTCAGTAGTATAGCTTTCTTTAATATAAATAAATAATATATTTAAATAACGTCAAGTTGCTATTTACTGAAAAAAAGAGGGGCTATATCGCCCCTCTAAATGATTACTTTTTAAAAACTATTTGAGCATTCCATCAATGACAGCTTTGAAGTTATCAATAGGCTGTGCACCAGAAACCATCTCAGATTCTTCGGTTTCATTATTATAAATAATATTACCAGGAGTACCGCGTACACCACCCTTGCTTCCAGAAGCCATATCGTCCTTTGTCTTCTGAGCAAATTTGTCTGTATCAAGACAGTCATTAAATTCACTAAGATCCAATCCTAATTCAGTAGCATAATCATCGTATTTTTCTGGCTCTACACCTTCTGTAAAGAGTGAATCATGAAAACCCCAGAATGCATCATTACCTCCTTGATCAGCCGCACATTCAGATGCTTCTGCTGCTTTTTGAGCATTTGCATGGAAGCTCAAAGGGAAGTGACGGAATACGACATTAACTTTGCCATCATAGTCTTCTACAAGTTGATCAATGGTAGGAGCATGCCTGCTACAGAATGGACATTCAAAGTCGGAGTACTCAATTATAGTAATCTCAGCATCTGCTGATCCACGTACATGATCTGCATCAGATGGAGGCGTGACTTCTCCGACTGGTGGTGGAGTTGGTGCTGCGGCTGTTGGTTCAACAATTTCAGCTGTTGTACCAGGCAAACTAATTCCGCCGGTACCAAGTGCTAATCCGTAACCAACAATAACGCCTACAAGTCCCATAGAGACTGCAAACCATGGATTGCTCTTTGCGGGTAATTCAGACATACGAAAAATAGTTAAGATATAGAAATGTATATAGTGGTGCGGATTATACCAAATAAGTTCCAAGTTCCAAGTAGCAAGTTCCAATTTGGCACTTTTACCTTAGAATTTGAAGCTTTATTTGATTACATATTAGCTCCTATCTGCACATCTTCTTCGGCAACTGTGAATTCCCTAGATACGTACTTTGGAATTGATTTATATTGCGAGACTATCAAATTGCGCTTTTCGTATCCTGAAGGATATATTACATTTTGAGTCCAGACGATTTCGTTAGCTCTCATATCTCTTTGATTTACCTTCACATCGGTTGGTGCAGTATGAGAAAAGAATGGTCCTTCCAACACAACTTCTCTTCCATCTGGAATTCCGTAAAAATTAACAACTGCATCTTTATCTTCTGTATTAAAGGCTTGGATAATGATTGGATTGCCAGTGTCATTTATAAATGAAAGATCTTGGGTACCTGGATATACAGTTGCGTCGATTCCAACTCCATATTCTTTGTAATAACTAACATACAAACTGTGACTTCTCCTATCAACTACAGGCAACCCCGCATTTACAATAGCTCTATATACAGTTGTAGAAGCTTGGCAGATTCCACCACCTGGAGATGGTCTTAATTCGCCACCGTTATAAATTACCTTTGCCATACGCCATCCTTTGCTTAATGTAACTGGGGCATCTAGTGTTTCTACAAACGAATACTTACTGTCTGGCTCTACAATAACGTTATTTACATGTTCGTTTATAGCTTTACTTACATTAATTGAGCGTGCCCATGTAGATCCTTTGTAGTTTGATTTGCCTTGTCCCAGTAAAGTTAGTTCTTTTTCCTCTAATCCGTCGTTATAAAAAATACTTCCGCTTCTACCTACATACGTAAATACAAGATCTGTGTTCTTTTGATCAAATGCTTCTTTTATAAAAGCTGCTGTTTCTTCTAAATCAATTTCATACCCAGGAGCTGCTATTCCATCTGTTTTTGCTCTAAGTATAGATCCGCTCATGGCAGTTCCATTTAATGTGACATCAACAGGTGGCATGAATTCATCAAAAGGATGATTGTTCATGTAATCAATAATGCGTTGTTCGTTAACCTCAAAAGATCCCTTAGTACGAGAAAACTTAGGCACTAACCAAGTAGGATAATGCTGAAGAGAAACATCCCACTCTTTTGTTATTTCTCCGTTATCAGAATTAAGCTCTATGCTTATAGAATGCTGAAGTAACTTCTGCTTATTGCGAATAGCATTAGCAATAACACTAATATCGGGGGAGTTGTATTTATTCTTTGTAAGTCTAGTTTTAAGCCTTTTTGCCACCCTATATTCATGTGTATCTGGAACACTATTTTGGCTTCCTAAACGTTGATAATCTGCAGTAGATCCTACTCTAGCAGCAAACATTTGGTATTCCTGTTGGTTTGTATATGGGCCATCTGCAGGAGCTGAGATAACTAAAGTAAGTACACCCAGAAGGAGTGCATTGATATGAGATAGGCGTTTGATGCGGTGATTCATATGTTTTGATGTGTTATGTGTTTATTGTATTATACAATATTTTTTAAGTTTATGCAACATTTAAAAACACCCTCTGGTTAGAGGGTTTGGTGGTGGAGCTGGGGGGAGTCGAACCCCCGACCTCCTGATTGCGAACCAGGCGCTCTGACCAACTGAGCTACAGCCCCACGGTGTATGATGATTTTCTGAATGAACAAATGTGCCATTCTTGCCTGTCCTCCGTAGTCCGCCACAGGCGGACGAAGGTGGGAGCTACAGCCCCGAATTGAACGAAGCTTACCTTCTAAATAATCATTTCTCAATTTATCAAAGATTTCTTTTCCTGTTTAAAATCTTAGTATATCCTTTGTATGTTGTCCGGTAGCTCAAGTTGCCTAGGACCGCTTGCGGGCCGTTATAAATAGTTTGCTCTGTTCTCGATCTTTCTGTGTCAGTATTATCACCTTGTGGTCCGGTAGCTCAGTTGGTAGAGCACTCGCCTGAAGAGCGAGGTGTCGTCAGTTCGATCCTGACCTGGACCACCAACATCATAAAATTAGGCTTAATGGAAAATTTTGGGGGCTAGAAACCACCTAAAAGCTCTGAAATCAGCTTTTGTTTTCGTTCGATTTTCAATCCAGGATGTACATTGATTTTACACTTAATATTTGTAAATGAGCCTTCTAAAGAATT
>JAIPIN010000019.1 GCA_021734665.1 Kiritimatiellales bacterium | reverse complement strand
TTGTGTCGCTGAGAAAGGGTAAAATGGGCCATACGGTAGGTTGGGAAATGGATGGAACTCCGTTCCCTCCTACCGTACTCGAGGTAAATCAGCTCTCAAAAGAGGATATTTTTATGCATTTCACTGTTGAATTCGGGAATTCTTGCACTTACCTAATATATAAAAATATGCTATAATAATACTACAATACCCACACAAAACTATGCCACATGCACGATCAGGATTAGGAGTACTAATGCTCGTTGGAATACTTACAGCTCCTCTTGCAGCGACAGTTTATTTAACAGATCGCGTTAACGGGGACATTTCGAGTTCCCTTGTTAATGTGAAAGATGCAACTGTGATGCGACGCGATACGGCACGTGCTATTCAAGATCGTACTCGTGATCGCTTGCAACAGCGTCAGTATTGGGCTGCTATGGAGGTTTATCAGAATATGGCCAGAGATGGTGCAGAAGGTCTTGTGCCTCCAGATGTAAATGACTATGAGTCCATCTTAGAATATTTGAAAGATGACAAGAATGTTGCTGCAGGAAGTGAGCGTGTACATGCAGCAGCGGAAGATGAAGTAGAAGTTGCAGATGAAGAAGAGGTGATAGATGAAGTTGATGACACGCCAACTAGTACTTTGATGTTGGAGGACATTGGAATTGAAGAGCGCCATTTGCTTAGGCGTTATCAGCGTGCAAATAATTGTCCCGAATCTCTTAAGACATACTGGTTGGATGGTTTCTATGATTTGTGTATTTCAGTAACTAAGGATCCTACTACCGAGCCAAGGCGTGGTCTTCTTAATTTGAATGAATGGATGAGAGGTCGTTACTCAGCTCCAGCACCTTCTATGAAGCTAAGAATGCAAATGCTTGAGCAGGCTCTTGATAGATCTAATAGAAGGGATTCTGAAGAACAACCAGGAAGGCCAACACCTTATATAAAACTGAACTAGGGGCTAGGGACTAGGCACTAGGGGCTAGATTAGGAAATTAGGGGCTAGGCACTAGGGGCTAGGGGCTAGTAACATAATGTTATGTCACGATTTATCTTGGCGTCGGCTAGCCCTCAGCGAAAGCAGCTTCTTGCAAGTCTTGGTTTAGATTTTGATACAATCCCAAGTGAAGTAGATGAAGCATTGTGCCAAGAAGATAATCCAGAGAAGCGTGCGGTAACGCTTGCACGGCTTAAAGCTGAAGATGTTTCAAAACAGAATTCAGATTCGTGGGTTATTGGTAGCGATACTTTGGTTGTTTCACCTCAGGGTCATCTTTTAGAAAAGCCACAAGACGAATCACATGCACGGGAAATGCTTGAGCATATGAGCGGGGGAGTTTCTCTTGTTCATTCAGGTGTATGTTTAATAGGTCAGGATACATCACATGAGGGAATCTCTACTTCGCATGTTAGATTCCGTTCGTTATCCAAGGGTGATATCGATTGGTGGATTTCTACTGGGCTTTGGGAGGGGCGATCAGGATCATTCCAAATAGAAGGACCCGGGCAAACACTTGTAGAAGAATTAAAAGGAGATTGGTCTGGAGTAGTTGGATTACCTTTGTATCTGTTGGGGGATTTGATGAGGAAAGCGGGCGTGGGGAAGTGAAAAGCGATTCGTATCTAGTATTTAGTATTTCGTATCTAGGGGGCCTTAAGACTTATATACATATATCGCCATACTAAATACCAGATACTAGATACTAAATACGTGATACGAAATACGTGTCTTAATGTTTCTCTTACTCTGGTGTCGGTTCCATCTTCTCAAAAACAAACTCTCTAAGCTCATCAAATATAGGTGCAGTTGATGATGCGCAGATAACTCCGCTGCGTACATTGTTTGGATCTTTAAGAATATATTCAGATTTTCCTCCAGCCTCCTCAACCATCATGCATCCAGCGGCAACATCCCAGAGACGAGGTCCGTCGAAGAAGCATCCATCATTGAGCCCGCGCAACATATGTCCAAATTCATCACATGCAGCGCCATAGTTTTCTAACCCTCCACAAAGAGGCGTAGAGATGTATGCCGTACCATCAATCATTTTAATTCTTCTTGTGTTGGAACAGAGAGTGGCGTCATTCAAATCTTTTGTATTACGTAGAACTATTGGTTTTCCATTGAAGAATGCTCCTTTCCCCTTAATCGCGTAATAGAGTTCATCTTTAAGTGGAATGATCATAACTCCAAGTACAACTTCTTCATTTTTACGCAGTGCCAATATTGTTCCAAAATTATTTCTTCCGTGGATAAAAGGTGTAGTCCCATCAATCGGATCTACAATCCACTCGTATGGAGAAGATGGATCTCCAAAGCTGGATGCACCTTCTTCTTCTGCAATAAAACGGTGATCTGGGTAATACTCTTGTATAGCAGCAATTATTTTCTTTTGAACTGCGCAATCTGCCTTGGTAACAAAATCACGCGGAGAGTCTTTTGTTTCTACTTCCAAAGTTCGTCCAGCATTCTCGGGAGAAATCTCTTTATGAAATTCTACCGCAGTAGCAGCTGCCATTTCTGCTATCTCTATTGCTCGAGTTAGCGCTTGATCTAAATCTAATTCGTTCATAATTATAAAGGTTCGGCTTCGGAATCATCTCCTTCTCCTATGCGTGTACCAATATCATCTCCAAGATCGTATTCTCCAGCTTCGAGGATTTGCTCTTCACCGTTTGTTTCCTGATCTTCATCGTCTTCATCTTCATAGAACATGGTAAAAAGTGGGGAAGTACGAGTTTAAGTATAATGGAAATCATACTTGTGCTCAATAAGGTTGCAGCTTGTAGCTGGTAGTTATTCATATTCTACAAGCTACCAGCTAAAAGCTAGTTAAAGATTCGGCAATCTATAATCTTTTAAGAGTTCCCTTGCTACTCGGAAGCGTGGCATCGCTTGCCCAACAGTATTCCAATATTTGGTGGAGTGATTTGCATGTTTAAGATGTGCTAGCTCATGGATAATCACATACTTAAGAACGGATGGTGGTGTGAAAAGCAGAGAAGCATTAAGCATGATAATCTTTTTAGGAGAGCAGCTTCCCCATTGAGATGTAGCAAATTTCACTCGGATTTTGCGGAGGGGAAAACAGAAGGTTTCATCATTGATCGAGTGCAGAAGCATGCGCACGCGTCTCTCTTCACTTTGTGAAAGAAGATTCCACAAAAATAGGTGCAGACCTTTGCGTTTTAGATGTGGCCCCACTGTTACATTCCATCCTCGTGCGGTTCTGCGAGCCTGTGTTTTGTTACCAGGCTTAAGAGTAAATAACGTGCTCTTGCCTGTAATTGTTCTTACCGTTAGGCTCTGCCCGCCATCTAAAAGGTGACGGAAAGGATCAATCACTTTCTTCTGTTCTTCTTCTAGTACCTGTTGGGTCATTCTTCTTAGTAAATCACTCACATGCTCTTCTTTTTCGGTTTTAGATAGGTTTCGAGCAAGTCTTATGATGATTGTATTGTCATGAAATACAGCACGGGAATGCTTGTTTTTGGTATTTTCAACCCGGTGGCGTATTCTTTTGGTGGGCATTGGAGAGACGTAGTATAGCGCATAGTGCAAGCCCCTCTCACATATCGTTCACTTTCCTAATATCTGCTCCTTCTAAGTGATTTTTTGGGGAGTATTGGCTCCAGCTCTTCTGTTTCGGGTTCAGATTTCAGGTCAACTGGCTCATTTTCTTCTACTGGAATCGGATCACTTGTAAATATTACTTTACATTGCATAAGGCCATTTATAGAGTCTTCCATTTTCTGTGATGCAGTATCCAAATCTGTTGCATCAAGCACTGCAACCAAACGTAATTCTGCATCTTCAAGGCAGCTGTAGGCATTTGTGTAGATTTCAGATTCTCCTAAAAGTAGATCATCTCTAACAATAATTGCAGATGCTTCATTCATCAGAAGAGAAGTCCATGTAAGCATATTGTCAGCGCGTAGCCTGGTGGATGACAACCATTTGGGTGTCCAATATTTTTCGGCGAGATTCAACTTAGCCTCTCTTAGATCTTCTTCAGAGCCATACACTCCAGCATCAATGGCATCAATAACTGTTGCGATTGCATCCATCAGAGCATTTATGGTTCCAAGTGATTCTTCAATTATTTCTGGAGTTGCTCCGGTGATGTCATCCAGATTGGTGCGCTCTTTGCGTAGCGTCTCTAAATTAAGAGTTAGTATACCTCTGTAGCATCTAAACATTGTAGATAGCTTGGTATCTCTATTTGAGCTTCGCACATCATCTTTGCATTCAAGCTGATATTCTATAGCTTCTTGTCTGCGCAATTGCTGTGCCATTTGTTGTGATTTAATTTTTTCTGAGCGAGTTTCTATTCGTATTATAAAACCATTAATGCGCTTGGTGCGTTCTTCTGGAGTAAGTTGTCGATCTTCTTCTAAGGTGCTTCCTGTTTCTGTGAGCATTGAACCTGTTTCTGTTTCCGTTTCTAGATCTAAATCTAGTAATTGAGCTGGGATGTAATAATCCTTTATAACATTAGAAGCGACTGCTAATACCAACGCAAAGAATATGCTTCCTATGAATATAGCCGGAGGAAAAGCTTCAAAATCAATGCGTTTCATGCATTAATCATAGCATAGAGTTTTCGTATTTCGTATGTAGTATCTAGTATTTAGTATGGCTTGGGCAGTGCCCCCTAAATACGAAATACGAAATACGAATTGATTTACTGGCTAACTACTTCCAACACCCGCCCTTTAAGTGCGTTAAACACAGCGTCTACGTCTTCATTTACAATAAGATCATCAAAGAGATGACTCTTCTGTTCAAAGAATTCTAGATCTTGCTGGGCATTCTTCAATCTATCTTGAATACTTGCTTCACTATCACGTCCACGTTGCCTAAGGCGGTGCAGCAGGCAGCTAAGCATCATCCTTTTGCTATTTCCTGGGGGCAAAAGGCCGAAGGAGAGGATTGATCTACGTCCAAAATGTCTGGATAGATCCTGAAGCAGTCCTTTTTCTGTAATCACAACTGGAATTTTTCCTTCTTCCCAAATTTTTTCTATATCTGATTTGCGGTATCCATACCAACGTGTGTCTGTAGTGGATGGAATGTTTGATGCAGCTGCAAGTTTGCCTTGTTTCTTAAGAACTTCGAATTTTTTGGCATCAATATATGTGTATTCATTCTCATCCTGATCACTGGGTTTGCGCGTTGTTAGAATTGGAACTTGTACGGTATAGATACTGATTTGTGAGGTCAGTAATTTGCTGATTGTAGTCTTGCCAACGCCAGAAGGGCCGGTAAGTGCCACAATGTATCCGGGGAATTCCTTTTTGGTTTCCATGGGTTTTTGGGCCAGTGGTTCGTAACAGACTTCGTAAATGCGGAGGCCTTGTTCATTGATTCTTGAAAGACGGGTGTGTGGTTTTACGCGATACCCAATTAGCTTGTAGCTTGTAGCTATGAGCTTTGAAAGATTTAGTTCTCCCAAAACTTGTTTTCCATCATCTAATTCTATTAGCCCAATTGTTCTTGGTTGATTTTCAAATCCTTTTGGAGGATGAGATATGGTTGTAAACGAAATAATTGTCCCTTCTTGCATCTTGTGTTGCATCTTTTGCTGCGCTCGGTGGATTATGGAAGGAGAATCAGGCATCTGTATTTTCTAAAATGTGAATGGCACATGTTGCACAGGCCCCGCCAAAGTTATGGGCAAGTGCATAGCGCTTATTTGAAGTTGTAAGTTGCTTGGTAAGATCTACAATCTGCTTTACGCCAGTGGCTCCAACCGGATGTCCACAAGCTTTAAGTCCGCCAGAAGCATTTATAGTAGGAGTTGGATTATCGGCTTCGTAGAGCTGAATTCCAGCACCTGGGTTGGCGAATCCTAGGTCTTCTAAATTGATAACAGCAGCTATAGAGAAGCAGTCATGAGTTTCTAAATGTGCAATATCATCACGAGTAATCTCTGCTTCTTCCAGAGCACGGTCCAGAGCATCTTTTGTAGCAGGAAATGATGTCAAAGATGGTCGGTCTGTAATACTTAATGTATCTGTGCTTAATTGAGATGCTGCAATTCGGATAGGACTTTCGTGATTGTTAGATAAAATAATCGCTGCGGCACCGTCACTCACTGGTGAACAATCAAGAAGACAAAGTGGATCTGCTACATTTGGACTCTCGGATATTTTTTCTGCAGGTATTGCAGATCTAAATTGCGCGTTTGGATTACTCACTCCATTTGCATGATGACGTGCACTTACCAAGTTCAATTGTTCTTTTGTAAGTCCGTACTCATGCATGTATCTGTTTGCAATCAAGCCGAAGATACCGGGGAATGTAAGCCCAGATGGGATATCTTTCTCGCTATCGGCTGCGCCCATAAGTGCAGAGGATATTTCGTCAGTAGAAACGTCTGTCATCTTTTCTACTCCTACAACTAAGATAGTTTCTGCACGCCCGCTTTCCAGTAAGCTTAGTGCGGTATGCACAGCAACAGATCCTGATGCACATGCAGCCTCTGTTCTTATAGCTGGTGGGCGATGAGGGAGAAGAGATGATGCCATTGCTCCCAGATGTGCTTGATCATTTGTGCGTTCACCTAGCATGTTCGATACCACGATGAAGTCGATATCAAGTGCATTGATAGGAGCGTCATCAATAGCTGCTGTTACAGCTTCATCCATTAGGTTTTTAAGGCTCTTATCCCAGTGTTCACCAAAAGGAGTTTGGCCTTTGCCTATGAGGAATATGTCCTGATTCATGATCGGGCTTTTCGAGGGATATCCTACATAAAAGAATCCAAGGAAACCAATGAATCCAAGGAAACCAAAGGGATAAATTTGATTATATACAGGCTATTATGTAGTTATAACATAGCCCCTTGGATCCTTAGGATTCTTGGGTTTTTTAGGATTCCTCAGGAGGTACATTGCAAATACTCACTATAATTCACATATTCTACTTCTCGCGTATCCGGTGGCAAAGGAGAGCCGTTTTTAAGCATCTCTAATAAGAAAGCATCCGATCCTGCTCCTGAGCCATAAGAGACAAGCAGAATCTTTTCGCCTTTCTTGGCATGTTGCAAGACATTAATGAGTCCAAGTAATGAACATGCCGAATATGTATTACCAATTTCTGGAACAATAAAACCGTATTCCATCTGCTCTTTGGTCAAACCAAACTTTTTGGCAACCTTGGATGGGAACTTGGCATTGGGCATATGCAGAACTATGTGATCTATATCAGAAACTTTCAACTTAGTAACTTCTAGTATTCCTTTAAGAGCTTCTTCTATATGACGGAAGTAAGCAGGTTCACCTGTAAAGCGTCCTGCATGCTCTGGATACTTCTCTCCATCGCAGCGCCAGAAGTCAGGAGTATCTGTTGTGAAAGAAAGAGTCTTCTCGATTCTGCAAATTGCATTCTTGTCATCCGAAGGTCCAAGAATCAAAGCGCCTGCACCAGCTGCTGCAGTGTATTCCAATGCGTCACCGGGTTTGCCTTGCGCAGTATCAGATCCTATCGCAATTCCATACTCAATTTGCTCAGCTCGAATCATACTATCTACAATTTGCACTCCTGCTGTTCCTGCTTTGCATGCAAATTCCAAGTCTGCACAGTGTGAGAATGGGTGAATGCCAAGTGCGGCTGCAACCATTCCACTAGTTGGCTTAACTGCATATGGGTGGCTCTCGGAGCCTACAAAAAGTGCGGATATTTGTGATGATTTAAGATTAGAAACTTCGAGTGCTTGTTGCGCAGCTTCCAATGCCATTGTAAATGCGTCTTCATTCTGATCGGGGACTGTCTTTTCCTTTACACCTAATCCCTTTTCAATCGCGATGGGATCTTGTTTCCAGTTTTTTGCTATCTCTTCGGTCGTAATTCTCTTAGAAGGGATATACATTCCAAAGCCGATGATGGAGGAGTTATTCATCTGCAGAGATTTTAACAGAATTAACTTACTATATGTTTTAATCTTTGACGTCTTTCTGCTCGTGAGCCCCATTTTGCTATTAATTCTGCCTTGAGACGCATTTGTTGAATTGGCTGTTTAAGGTTTGGGTGACACCACATTGCTGTTACAAATTCATTTGGCAATTCTGTAATATCGATAGCGGGTGTTGGTTCGCCTATATTGTGCAGTGCTGTAATGCAGGAAGTTATTTCTGCTATCAAATTATCTATTGGATCATGCGGCTGAACACATACTTTCCTTTGTAGTGCGCCATATGTTTCAAGTTCACCAAGCGCACCATAAAATCGTTCTATGATATCTGTCGGACAAGATGAGTTATTTGTTCTCCTACGTTTTTCAGTCAGTGGCTGCAGTAACATAGTATAATTATTATATTTTTTGCATAAATGGCAAATATTATCGTGCCAATTCTGAATGAGATTCTGCAAGTGTATGTGTGGCTTGAGCTGCAAGTAGCGAGATTTCGCCGGCTAAAACAGCTGCGGCGATTATTTCGGCTAGAGTTGAAGGGCGTCGGGCGTCGCCTGCCTGCCGAACAGGCAGGGGCGTCGGGCGTAGGAGGAGGTCGAGGCATTGTTTTTGGGCAGGGAGATTTGTTCCGCCACCGCGTACTCCAACAAGAATGGCAGGACAGCGGACTGCGATCTTCAATCCATCTTCATGCTTAAACACATGTGTATCTGCTAGTGATCCTTCTACGGTGTGAGCTATGTCTTGACCTGTTGCCAGATACAAAGCGGCAATGATATTAGCTGCCTGTAGGTTAGAACCGATCGCACCTGCAACTCGTGAGCCGATATCTAGCTTTGCATGTGCCGTAATAAGCATTGCTTCTGGTGTTGCTTTTAAAACTTCTGTAATTACTTTATTTGTGAGAATTACTTCTGCAGTTGCTTCGTAGCCTCTGCCATTATCGTGTGTTCTTTGGCTTGGTTTTTTATCCGAATCTACATTGCCGGCTACAGTTACAAAATCGAGGTCTTTTATCTGTTCATCTAGCCAAGATCCAATTGCCTGTGCAGCGATTGTAACCATATTCATGCCCATTGCTTCGTCGGTATCACAGTTTATTGTAAGGAAAAGATAATCGGCTGTTTCATCTATTGTGTAGTTCATTATTTTTAGATGACTGCTTGTATCTTCTCCGATCTTTTTCCATTGATCTGCAGTGTTGCGAATATGTTCTGGAATTTTTGATTTATGTTTTGGAATTTGAAAGGCGATTGACCTAGTCATTCCGTGATATTTTGAAGACACTGTTACGCCGCCGGATTCTGTAATTGCTTTACATCCTCTATTCACACTAGCAACTAGTGCACCTTCGGTTGTGGCAAGGGGGAGATAAATCTCTGATGCATCGGCGATTTTCGAATCGCCGCTGCGGTTGGTGAAATTAATGCTTAATGGTCCGGCCAGTCCTACTGGAATTGGGACATGTCCAAACATTTGTTCGCAGTTCTTTTCTTCGGCATTACCAAGTTTTTTAGGATCTATTTTTAATGCAGAAAGGTCAGCATCAAGTGATTTTTCTATTAGCTCCCGTCGCGCTTCGCAGCGATTGGCGGAGTCTAAGCCTTCGGGGAGGTTTCTGAGGTCCATTAATTACATTGTGGAATGAAAAATGAAAAATGAACAATGAAAAATGCATTATTTTGATCAAATACACTAGTTTTGCAGAGGAAAACTATACAACTATGTGCGCACATAGTTGTATAGTTTCGTATTTCGTATCACGTATTTCGTATCTAGGGGGTACTAAGGAAATATTTCCCGTTATACTAAATACGAGATACTAAATACTATTCAGCAGACTTTATTATTTAATCAAATGTGCACCCTTTCCGATCTTTGTTTCGAACACCGTACAATCCGCTTGTGCATGCGCAAAATCAACTACTGCACTTCTAGCTTCTTCGGTGCAAACAAGGTGAACAGTTGGGCCGGCATCCATTGTATAGAGAACAGGCAAGTGTTGGCTTGTTCTGAGATTCGTGATGTCTGCAATGATGCGATGAGTGACTTCATTTAAGTATTTGAGTGGTGGAGTGCTTGTTTCCATCACATGATGCATATCCATACAGTCTTCTTCGGTAACTGCTTGGAATTTTTCGAAGTCTTTTGCCAAGATGGCATCAATACATTCCTGTTGTCGTCGATTCATGATTGCTTCAATTCGGTCTGCAAAGTGAGGACTGGTTTGAGCTAATGCGTGCCCTTCGGTGGAACCAACTTTTTTGTGCTGCAATGAAGGTGCCAAGACAATGTCATGCAGTGCCCAATGATTCTCGTCTGCAATTTGAACAGATTTTGAACTATCAATTTCGCTTCCTTCTCCTGCAACTAGAGCAGAAAAACCACCGAAGATAGAACGTGATGCAGAACCAGATCCCAAGCGTGCGATAACACTTGCTTGTTCATCGTTGAGTTCGATTGTGTCTTTTATTAATCCTTGGTAAGAACGAGCGAGGCAGCTAAACACTGCCGCAGAAGAGGCAAGTCCGATGCCTGATGGGATTCCAGAGCGAACAGTAATTGAAGCCTTATTAGGAATCGCGTCTGTAACTCCCAGCTTATTAAGGTAGTGCCTAGTGAGCTCCAAGTGTTTTGCAAATCTTTGAACATGTTTTTCTCCAAGTTCTTTGGGTGATCCATCTGGTTCGAAAGATTGCACAGAAAGTGTGTCGGCATGATCGACATCGATCTCTACAGTTGGAGTATTCAATGTCATCGAGAGTGAATCAGCCTGCGGAAGTCGCAAATCGTTATCGCGATTTCCCCAGTACTTTATAAAGGCGATGTTGGGTGTTGAGTGGGCTTTCATAGGGCTGGGGTTAGGGATAGGGCTAGGAAAGTTGTTGTGATTGTAATTGTTGTTTACTTGCTATTTCTATAAGTTTTTCGGGATTTTTGTGCAGTGCCAACACCATCCCACCGCCTCCCGTTTTGGCGCCTGCACCAAGTACTTTGGCAGACCCTCCAATATTTTCGATTTCTTCGATTAGCTTTTGTACTGCTTCGGGCACAACACCGAGTGCCACTTGTGCACGGTGATGATCAGGAAGAATTTTTTGTAATGGTTCGTTGGCAACTAGGCGATCGGTGCAGTTGCCAATTTGTTCGAATGCATCGGCGATTTTCGAATCGCCGCCGCGGCGTAACGAAATGTATTCGACAAGCTCCGCAGTTGTTTCATTAGGTTTGCCAGTATCTATCAACACCGATCCTTTTAATAAATCATTTGGCAGTTCAATTGTTTGTGGATCTGCTCCCTTTTTAAATAATAATGGTGTGTTTTGCCAAATTACCGCGAAGTCGATTCCACTGTTGCCGGAATTCACCTGATCTTCAATCGCGCGCGCTTCGCTTTTGCAATTTTCGCCGAGTAAACAGCGACTTACTGCAATTACGAGAGATGTTGAAGATCCCATTCCTTTTCCAAGTGGTAGTTCATTGTGGATGGTCAGAGTTCCTTGGAATAGTTTTCCTTTGAACTTCTCAATGGCATTCAATATGTTTTGCAGATACTTATTCCATTGTTTATCTCCCGCGATTCCTTCCCAATTAATAACTATTTCATCAATTGATCGGTCTTCTGCGAATGTTGCCTCCATCCTTAAAGGAGAAGGAATTGCGATTCCTTGGAAACCAAAGACAACTGCATATTCACCTGAGAGAATTATTTTGCCTGTAGCGGATCCTATATTTGTCATGCGCCAAAACGTCTGTTTCGTTGAGTGAAATTATCAACAGATGCTTTTAGATCTTCGGCAGAAAAATCTGGGAATAGTTTTTTGCAGAAATCCCATTCTGCATAAGTGCTCTGCCAGAGAAAGAAGTTACTGGTTCTCTGCTCTCCAGATGTACGGATGATTAGGTCGATGTCGGGCAGTTCTGGATGGTCGAGATGATTACGGATGGTAAGTTCATTATTGGTAGGTTTATTAGGTTCATTAAGTTGATTAAGTTCATTAGGTTCGATTTTGGTTATTGCTCGTAAAATTTCATCTTTTCCGCCGTAATCAACAGCCAAATTCAATGTGAATCCGGTTTGATCTTTTGTTTTTTCTTCTGTCTCTTCAATTACTTGTATAAGAGAAGAGGGGAGTCGGTCACGTCTTCCGGAGTGCAGAAACCTAGTTTCTTTTTCTATGAATCCATCGCCTTCTTCCTTTAAATAATCCTCTAGCATTGTCATTAGCTTTTCAATTTCTGTTTCATCGCGCTTCCAGTTTTCGGTAGAGAAGCACCAGACAGTTAGAGTAGATACTCGTGGATCATTTCTGCACCACTCAGTTAGTGATCTAAAATTCTCGATCGCTTTTTCATGCCCATTCCACGGTTGAAGTGTACGTGCTTTTGCCCAACGGCGATTGCCATCGGGGATAATAGCCACATGTAATGCTTGATTCTTATCCATTAGAGTTTTGAAGTATGCGTTTCATGGCTGTTATAAACCACGGAGTATATTTATCTGGAGATAAATCACTTAATAATTCGTCTAGCTCTATCCATTTTAGCTCGTCTACTTCTTGTGGGTTTGGATTAAAAGGAATTCCTTTTAAAGCTTTTCCTGTAAGTACGGTGTCGTATTCATATTCACAGCCTTTACCATTGGGGTCTTCTGCTTGGTACACAAAAGAGAATAGTTCTTGGAGTGGCGGACATTGAAAACCGCATTCCACTTGTGTTCTAATCATGGCCGATTGATCTATTTTTTCTCCTTGTTGTGGATGAGAGCAGCACGTATTTGACCACAGTCCGCCAAATAATTTGTCACGAACTCTCTTTTGTATGAGTAGTTCTTTATTGTGTTGATCAAATAGAAATACCGAAAAGGCTCTATGTAATTGACCAGGAGCTTTGTGAGCAGCTTCTATTTCTGATTTGCCAGTGGGATTGCCCTGTTCATTGCAGAGAATGACGTGTCTCATGGGATAACTATCAACTATCGACAACCAACTATCAACTATCAATCATTAATTATTGTGGTAAAAGCTCTGAAAACGCGTGTCAACTGTCAATTGCTTGCCAGCCGTAGCCTTGTATCCTGGCCAAAAATCGATGCTAAAAAGGCGAAGGCTGGTTAACTGTCAATTGTTGATCAAATACGGTATAATGGTAAAGAAATGCAGAATTATGCGGATATTCTTTCTCGGCAGATAGGGCCAAATAGTGTTCAGGATCTACTTATTGCGCTGGCGACATTTGCAGTTGTATATGTAGCGTTGACTATTATTTGGAGATTTTTACTTAAGCGTATCCGAGGTATTGCAAAAAAAACTAAGTTTAAATTAGATGATGTTATTTTGGATGTCTTCGAAGGAGTAGGAGGGCTCTTTTATATTGCAGTTGCTCTTTATGCTTCGGTCCAATCTTTGGCGCTTTCTCCGTTTGTAAATATTCTGATTAAAGGAATATTCCTTTTTGCAATTATTTATGAAGTAATTAAGCTTTCCGAAAGAATCATAAGCTTCTTTGTGATAAGGGGTATGAAGGCCAGAAGCGGAGGAGCAACATCTGCAGAAGAGCAGAAAGTATCTGGAATATTTTCTATATTTATAAAAATTACTCTTTGGTCGTTTGGATTATTGCTCATACTTAGCAATCTTGGATTCAACATAACATCACTCGTTGCAGGCCTTGGTATTGGAGGATTGGCGATTTCTTTGGCTCTGCAGAGCGTTTTGACGGATGTATTTAGTTCACTTTCTATTGCTATAGATAAGCCATTTAAAGAAGGTGACTTTATTGTAGTAGGAACGGATAAAGGAACCGTGCGGCACATTGGCATCAAGACAACACGTTTGGAATCGCTTCAGGGTGAAGAAATTGTGATCTCAAATACGGAGCTTACTACTGCGCGCGTGCAGAATTTCCGCAAGCTTAAGAAACGTCGTGTTGTTTTTAGTATTGGTGTTACATACGGTACATCACCAGACAAATTAAAAAAGATTCCTGATATTATTGAGAGATGTATTAAAGATGTAGATAAAGCTGAGTTAGATCGAGCACACTTCTGGGAGTTTGGTGATTTCAGTTTAAATTTTGAGATTGTGTATTACATCGATTCCAAGGAATACATAGATTATATGAATGCACAACAAGAGATGAACTTAGCTATTCTAGAAGCGTTTGCAAAAGAGGGGATCGAAATGGCGTTCCCAACTCAGACTGTGTACGTAGAGAAGAATTGAGAATTGAGAATTGAGAATGTAGAATTAAGAATTTTACATTACAAGAGAGTTTAAAGCAGCTCATAGTTGCCAAATTTAGCTCTAAAATGGCTATTGAGAAATAGTGTAAAGTTTGCTATACTATATGTGTCGTCGGTTGTTTAGAGCTTGCTCTATTCCTTCTGATGACAAAACAAACTCCTTCATTCCGATTCGTTCTGGTGGGGGATTTGTTTTAATAGGGCAGAAAATAACTGATGTAATGCAAGGTTGTTTCGGTTGATATCGCTATGTATGCTTAGATCACATGCCGCCGAGGATAGACTTACGACGACTCACCAAATCGCTTCCTAAAAGCGACAAAGATAAAATTCAGGAAACAATCTCTTTTGGGCGTAAGCATCTAGCTCATCTAAATCGTCGTAGCAAAGAAGATTATCTTGCACACGGCATAGAACTTGCGCTTGTATTGCGTGAGGCAACGCAGGATATTTCTCTTTTTAAAGTTGCAATTCTTCATGATATTCCATTGTTAGAAGATGGAGAGCAATTGCTTAAATTGGCACCTCTAACAAGATACGAAAGGGGACTTGTAAAACATTTGAATATTCTTAGAAGATTGCATATAGATGAGAAGACAAAGGATTTGGACGCCTTTTTGGAAGCATTCCATCATGACGAAAGGCTTCTTATTCTTCGTATGGCACATCGTATGAATGATGTGCGTAATCTGAAAAATTTTGTGCCAGATCTGCGTAAGAGCATTGCTCGTGAAACTTTATACATGTATGCGGCAATTGCAGGACGACTTGGAATGCAGAAGTGGCGTCACGAAATGGAAGACATTTGTTTTGTGGAAGTTCACCCAAAAATCGCAAAAGCAATTGAGACTAAATTTAGTACATATGCGGAAGAGGATCAGATGTGCTTGGACCATGCCCAGTCGTTCATAAAAAATAATCTCGCTAAAGAAGGTATTTACTGTGAAATTGAAAATCGTCGTAAGGCACTTTTTTCAACTTATCATAAGATGATGCTCAAGAAGCGTACATTTGAAAATCTTACAGATCGTCTCGCCATACGTGTTGTTGTTAATGATAATATCGATTGCTATAGGGCGTTAGGAGTTGTTCATAGCATCATGCATCCTATGCCTGGTAAGCTAAAAGATTACATTGGTGCGCCAAAAGAGAATGGTTATCGTTCTATTCATACAGTTGTATTCCCATTGCCAGGTGTAACTCAGTACCCAATTGAAATTCAGATTAGAACTTCTGCTATGCACAAAGAATGTGAATTTGGAGCATTAGCACACGGTGAATATAAGAATAAAAACTATGCACTAGATTCTTCCTTATCGCGTGTAAGTCTTATCAAGAATCTTGAGAGCTTGCGTGCAGAGTCACAGACGCCGCAGCAGTTTGGGCAAGTTCTTAGAAAATATTTCCGAGAAGATCATATTGCTATATTTGATCACCAAAATAATCTGTTTCATCTTAAGAAGCCAGCGACCGCACTTGATTTTGTATGTAGTACAAATCCAAAGCGATGTTCACGATTAAAGGAGATTAGAGTTAATGGAAGAAAGCGTGAATTGGGTATACCTTTGCATGATGGAGATGTGCTTGAGCCGCGTTTTGGACGTGGTACAACAGTGGAGAGGAAATGGGTTGAGTCATGCGAACATAAAGCTACTAAGGATATTTTGATAGAAATGACGGGAAGTGGTGTGAAATAATGCCATTAAACGGCATTTTTAAGTCCAAATTTCGCTATTCCAAAATAGTGTAAAGTTTGCTATACTATATAGGTCGTCGGTTGTTTAGAGCTTGCTCTATTCCTTCTGATGACAAAACAAACTCCTTCATTTTGATTCGTTCTGATGGGGGATTTGTTTTAATAGGGCAGAAAAAAGTAAATATATGTTCTAATTTTTCTTATTCAAGTATTTGCGCAATTACTTAAATACAATTTATAATTGAAATATTATGTCAGTAGATTATCGAGAGTTAGAAAAGCAGCTAAAGGCAGTGGCTAATGCAAGGAGGCTTTATGTCCTTTCATTTATTAAAAAAAGTAAAAGTGCCACAGTTAGTGAGATTTCAGATAATGCACGAATGAGCATAGAAGGAGCATCTCAACACTTGAGGATTCTCCGGATGGCTGGGATTGTTGAACAGAAAAAGCGTGGCCAGTTTGTCTCGTACAGAATTTCACTTAAACAATCTGAACCGATTAAGAAAATATTAGCATTGCTTTGAGCAAGGGTTGTTTTGAGCGTTCTTAGTTTGTTCTTTTGTTATACCAAAAGCTAGGCGCCAAACCCCCTGCGTGAGAGAAGACGCCCAGCACTTGATAGAGGAAAATCTGGTTTAGCAGTGTCCGCCGCAAAGCATAATAGGATGGGTAAGGAAGTAGATGAATGTACTATGATTGGTTGCAATCAATATTTCTGTAAGCCTAATTACACTTCATACACTGTTTTTTGTAAGGCATCACACAGATATAAATAGGATGATCTGCGATAGTCTCAGTGTTCATTATTAAGTTTAATTATGTTTCGATTTTCCTTCATTTCTGGCCTTACAGTATCTTTCTCTTATCTTTTGTTCAGGTCGTTTCGTTCAAAAAAACGACGTTCTTCATTGAGTCGCTAATGCAAAAAACATACACTCATTACACTATGCCACGTCCACCACTTTGGTATCTTAAAAGCGTTGAGCTATTTGCTGGAGTGAGCGAAGAGGATATGCATGAGATGGTCTCTGGTGTGATCGATAAACTCTACGATCCAAAGGAATATGTATACACTCCACAGGATCGTGTAGAGAGCGTTTTTGTTCTTAAGGAGGGTGAAGTTACTTTGTATAAGTCTGTTGATGGTAAGCGCGTTATTCTAGATATACTCAAGCCAGGTGCTGTTTTTGGTAATATTGGATTTGATCCCGAGTCTGCAGATAAGCATTATGCGGAGGTCACACAAAAAGCATATCTTTGTACTTTGCCGCACAACTATTTCCTGCAGATACTACAAAAGCGACCGGAGATTGCGTTTAGGGCTTTGAAGGTGCTTAACAAGCGACTGGCACAGTATGAATCACAGATCAGGGCGCTTTCTTCATTGCAGGCTAAGGATCGTATTTTAGCAACTATACGACTTCTTAATGAGAAGGATGAGCAAAACATTCTTCCTAAAGTACTTAGAAAACCAACAAAGATTACACACGAGAAGCTTGGTAATATGACAGGACTAACTCGTGAAACTGTTACAAAGCAGCTAAATGATTTAGAAAAAGATGGGATGCTTACAATTGATCGTAAACATATTAATCTCACAGAGCAGGGGATACGTGCTGTAGCTGCGATGGCTGTGTGATGGTGGAACCAGAGGGTGAGGATGTTTGTGGTGAAATGAAGTTTCCTGATTTCGTAACGCGTTACGCGTTACGCGTAACGTTAAACGAAACAACTAAGAGTCGGAGTCATCCTTTCTGCCAAACCTTGTGAGCAAGTTATTCAGTTTTCCTTGTGCTTTAGGTACGCTTGCGACTTTAGAAGCTAGTTGTTCTTTTTCTTGAGTTAGTTGTTCGTTCTCGTATTCCAGAGAAGTCTTTTCTTCTGATAGCTGAGATGTTTGTTGCTGGAATTCTTTCTTAACCTCTTTGGTCTCTTGTTTTAAATCTTTCCTTTTTTCACGTTCAGATTGAAGTTTAGAGCGCAGTGCAATCTTTCGTGATTTATCCCAGAGCAATATGAAGACAACAACGAGTTGGAAGACAATTGCGATTACGAGTGCAATCGGGATAAAGCTTTCTGGCTCAATGGCTCCTGGAGTGAGTAGCGAAAGTAGCCAGTTAGTACCCTGTATTTTTGCACTTGCAAGGTAAGCAAAGCTCCATGCTATGTTGGATAGGAGAATGAGGAATAGTAAGAGGGTGGTCATATCTAAGTTGGGGAGTTAGCGGAAGATAGGATAGCAGAAAACCTCCACCCCCGACCCCTCCTCCACCAGCCTTCGCCTTCGGGCTACGGCGTGGCAGGCAGGAGGAGGGGAGCTTGGTAAATAATAATAAATAATTATGCCATATTCCCCCTTCCTCCTTTGGAGGAAGGGGGTTAGGGTTAGGGAGCAAATAAACGTTTACACTTTAAATGATCTCTGTAGCAACAGATGTGCAGATGAACCAGTCTCCTGCCAAACCTTCATCCAGTGATCTGTTATGTGGATTTGAACAATGACATATTGCCCCCTGTATTCT
>JAIPIN010000018.1 GCA_021734665.1 Kiritimatiellales bacterium | reverse complement strand
GTACGGATTGTACGTTTGTAATATGTCATAATGTGCAATAGGTTAAGTTGCTAAAGCCGCCTTGCCAGGCAGCTTTAGCGTACGGCTTCGCCTTCAAACGTACACCCCAGCTACGCTGGGGGTTTATAGATTAAAAAAGAGGGAGCTTAAAGCCCCCTCTCCCTTTAAAAGGCAC
This sequence comes from Kiritimatiellales bacterium, assembly GCA_021734665.1. Classification (GTDB taxonomy): domain Bacteria; phylum Patescibacteriota; class Gracilibacteria; order Peribacterales; family Peribacteraceae; genus UBA2144. The sequence goes on along the minus strand of JAIPIN010000018.1, from coordinate 18,624 downwards.
TCAAAAAATATTCAGCACAGAAGACTACGGTGCTCAACTGCACTGAAATAAGATATGGACTTTTCCATATCTCCTCTCCCCTTTAGAAAGGGGAGAGGATGGGTGAGGGGTAATATGGAAAAGTGCAACATGACAATCTTATTTATAAAATCAGAAAGGAAGATCTTCTGCCTTTACATCAGATGTGTAATTGACTTCGGGCACCCCGCCTGCAGGTTCACCTTGTGGCTCTGCATTAGATGAAGTTTCTGGTGCACCATGTGAACGCGCAGCCTCCGACTGAACGGATTCCATAGCTGCGGGATTCTCTACACCAAGAAGAGAAATATTATCTGCAATTATTTCGGTAGTTGTACGCTTGTTCCCTTGTTGCGTTTCCCAGCTACGCGTCTGCACACGACCAGAAACAAAGAGGCGCTGTCCTTTTTTAACACTCTTGCTAACTTCTTCTGCAAGATCGCCCCAGATAACAACATTGTGGAATTCTGTACGCTCTTTTGTTTCGCCAGAAGACTTATCCTTCCAGCGTTCATTGGTTGCAACACCAAGAGAAAGAACTTGCTGACCGTTTGTAGTAGTACGAAGTTCTGGATCACGGGTAATATTTCCGATTACATCTGCACGGTTAACTGCACTTAATATTGCAGAAGCACCTGATGGTGCAGGCAGTTGTCCATCTTTTGGATCAAGTAAAATCATATCCATTGCAACAATTTTTGTTTTGCTGCGCTTTTCGCCACTCTTCTCATCTTCCCAGCTGTCTGTTTGTAAACGACCAGAAATAGAAATCTGTGAACCAGGACGAACGTATTGCCCTGCAATGTCTGCCATAGGACCCCACATAGTTACAGTGTGGAAGCCTTTTCCTGTAAGAGTTTCGCCGCTGTCGGACTTAAACTGATAAGGAACAACTATGTTGAGATCCGTAACACTAGATCCACCTGGTGTTTGGCGAACTTCAACTGGTTGTGTCTGATAGCCGATGATGTGTACGCGATTGAGAGAAAACATGTCTCTGAAGGGGTATGGAATTAAAGGAGGTCACTGAGGTGTGCGCACTTATGTGACTGTACACTTGTACACCCACCCCCTACTTCCAGACAACTACTTTTAATTGCATAACTTTTAAAAAAATGTTCTGATAATCCTTAATAGTAAATAAAACTCATGTCGCTCCTCCGTCAACAGTTGTTGAAACCCAAACAGTAGCGAATAGCGCTACTATATGTACCAATGCGCGACTGGTCATCTAAAAAACTTCCTCTCACAGGGAAGGCATTGGAAATAATTATAATTGCTCTAGCAGCATCTGTATTTTTTGCAGAAACCAGTCATGCACTTTCTATTAATGCATACCCCACTAGCTTCTCCGAAATTGAAAAAGTATTAGGCATAGGAAAATTTGTAGATAAAGGAACAATTCCAAAAGATTTGGAGAAAGCTCAGTGCGGAGGTTTTGATTACGATCAATCTGTACAAGGAAAAATTCCACAAGTAGAAGGCCTCCCCGGAAGAGATGGTGATTACTTTGGAAATATCCCTTCGGGTATGGCAGTGCGTGATGATGCCGGTTTTATAGCGCCAGGAACTGATGTAGATGTTTGTGGATACAGAACAGCCTGCAGGCCAGATCACCAAGGCTGGTGGGATGGAGGCGTTAAAACTACTGATAATGCTAATTATTATCCTCCATTCTTTAGCACATTCCCCTGCCAACGCCCTCTTGGTGATGCAACTCCAGATAAAGATCCTGTCCCGCTCGGACGAAACGACAAAGATTTTGATTTTACGTGTGGTGGATCAACAATGCCTGCAGACGGTCATGTTTGTTCAAACGTTCCATCAGGTACAAATGGAGGGCTGTGTGGATTTTTAAATAACCGTTGGCTCTTTGGATATTACCAAAAAGTAGTCCCTGTTGATTTTAGTTGTAACGACAATAGAGATCCAAATGGCAATGGATCACAACTTATTGGGCCAACTCTATGTGATATAACCCTTTATTCAGGGAAAACTGAATGCCGCTATGTAACAACAGAAGATGCTGAACTAGGCATGCCTAACAGAGTGAAGCTACGAGATGAAGCTAATAATTCACAACCTGATGATCCTGGATTAAACAACCCTGCCTATCGGCAAGATTGGATTACAGAACGACAGTGTTGCACTTTTCAGAATAGTGACGGCACTATTTACGGACCAGACGGCCCTGGAGACACCACAGGTGATAATTCAAATCTGATAAAAAATTGTGTTTCATGTGAAGACGAGGAATGCAGATACACTAATAATTCACCAGATCCAAGATTGCAATATTATCCACCATGGGTAAAAGAAGTAGATGAACGGAGCGAGTGTTACTATTGTGAAAATTTAGATACCGAAGAAAAGAGCAAGGCTGGATGTGGTCTAGAAGGATGGAGTGAAAAAATCTACCCCTGCAAAAAATACTTACAAGCCGCAGATGGGCTTACCTTTCACAGCAGAGAACATGGAAAAACATACCTATCATACTTCCGTCATTACACAGGATCATATTATCGTGACAAAATTCAATTCACAGATAGGCTTGGCGAAAAATACGGTGATGACATGGACGACAACGAAAAATATGATATCCCTGTCTCGTGTTACCGCATGTACGGCGAGAAGGACTACAAGACAAGCTCGGCGAGTAATTACGAAAAGGCATGTGTAATCGCTGCTTATTACCAAGAGCCACATCGCAATTTCTACGAAATGGGCCGCAAGGCAAGGCAAAAAAGAGGTAGTTCGAATGAAGAAGAAAAGATTCGTGGAACCCAAGAGGGTCATGGAGAATATAATTCCGAATTTCAAGATATTCCAGCCATGATTCGCAACACTACATTTGATAATAAAAAAGACCTTTGGTACTCCGGTATAGGCAATGCTTTTTCTCTTACTAATGGCACAGTAATGAAGGAGCTCTACAACGAGAATCTCTCCATGGTACTGCTACAACCTGCTGATTCTGCACATCTTCAATCAACTATTCAGCTTTATTACACAGAAGAAGATGAGCCGGATGAAGATAAACAGAAAATGGATCTTTCGCCTGGTGCACTGCTTAGAGCATTTGATGACACAGCTCATTCCGAAGGAGGTGATCAGCGCGCTATTGTAGAATGGTGGCAACGCCAAGAAACAATGGCCAACCTGTTATTCTCTCCCCCATCAATCCACCTATTATTACCTCCCGCTTGGTCTGTAGGTCTTGATCCACTTGATCCACTATTCACTCCAGAAATAGTAGAAGATATTAACATTGCCTCAAAAGAAGACCCACGAATGCAGATTATTGACGTTCAATTAAAAGCAGATGAAGATCTTATAGATTCTGTAAAAGCATTCTTGCTCCGCGCGCTCACTCCAAAATTAGAGGAGGAACTCATTCCTGTTCTCGTACCACTTGGATCACCAACAGAATTCCGCGCGCTCGCGGAAAAATGGCACGGCTGGGCAATCGCACAAGCAGAACGAGGTGGTGAAGGCGCAGATGAAGCCATTGATTTGGCCGCAAAATTAGAACAGTACGCTAGGCATATAGAGGATGTTCGAAGATTACGTGGAGAAATGGTGTGGTTTAACAACAAGCTATTTAATTACCAACGTACTATTACTAAAGTAATTGGCGAATGGTTGAACGAAGATGTAACTGCTAAATATGATGAATTTAGATCACTTAGCGATAATTTAGCACCACTAAAAAGAACATGGAAAAGTGCGCAAAGTTATTACATTAAAATGCACGACAAATCTTCTATGCCATGGTGTCACAACGATCGTTTTACTGTACCAATTTACTCATTATTAGATCCATGGATGTGGGGCCGCTCTAGTCTAGATGGTAATTCTCTACCCAACTTAGAAGTTAACAGAGGGGTAAATGCTGGCTTTGATTTTACTACTCTTAAATCTGCAACCGGATCTTTAGAAGCACCAGTTATTGATCCAATCCAAGTGCGAATTGCCATGGAAATATTGGAACCACCTAGTATTTATGCAAAAGAAGTAGATGTGCCAACGTTACCCAATCTACCACCTATCCCATCAATTAAAGATATTATTGATAACTATGAATCTGGTTACAGGAGTATTTACCCTGATATCGGGACAGGTGCTATGGCACCATCCATTCAATTTGATGTATGGAGTTCGGATGAAATAAGAGATTTTAGATCAAGCCTAGGCAAGATTCATGCGGTTACATCTGGGATGGAAAATGAATACAGACTATTCTGGGAGAGCCAATCAATGTTTAGCTATCCCAATCCCAACTCTGAGGATAGCCCTCCTCAGCCTAAACCATTCACTGAACAGGACTGTTATGTAAGACACGACGACACTTGTGTACATGCAGAGATGGATCTACATGAACGGCTAATGAGATTTGGATCGCGGCCTGCAATTCTACTTAAAGAAGATTTCGCATCCATTGAATCATGGAGAGAAAACCCCGCAGATGTAGGATACGGAATTGAATCTTGTTCCCCAGAAGATTGGGCATGCCAATTACTACACGGATCAGAAATAAATTCACGCGAAGGTTGGGAGGTAAAATGGGAAGGAGGAGAAATGCCCAATTTGGGAAGCTCTCTTTGTTCAGGCGCAAGAGGTACCCTTGCTGAACAACTGCGGAGTTGTCTCTTTAAAGAAACACTAATCGATTTAGATGGTGGCGAAGATAAATATCCGTTCGCTACCGAAAAAGAAAACATTATCCCCTCTTTCCATATACCAGACGATATAAAAATAAATCACGAAGGCACAGAGCCTGAATAATAATTCTATTTTCAAATCTTTATGCGTCGAACACTCTTACTCTCCGGCTTCCTACTCTCACTCCTCATCCCAATTAGTGGGATCACAGAAGATGAAGATACTCCAGCCCCAAATGGTGATGCATGTCGTGCAGAAATTGATAAAGCTCTGGCAAAAGAACTGCGAATCTATCGCACAGTATTATTTGGAAGAAAAAGAGCAGTAGATACGCCAATTGGAGAAGTGCGTTACGACAAAGACGGAGGTGCATTTTATAAAACCGCAGCAAACAAATGGATATCTTCAACTGAAGAATACGACTATACCTATTCTAATTATGATATGGATAGAAATGCAGAGGTTGATAGCGTTCCTGTAGATCAAGGAGGCGCAGACTTAAGTCCTGATGCACTCCCACGGCGAGGAATCCTAGATACCAAACGCACAATGACATCTGAGTTAATTCCATATTTAACACAGGCATTCCGCGCATTCAACTGCAGAGTTGATATGGTATGCAATAGGGTAGAACAATCTACAGACCAAGCTGGCGGAACTGAATCTAAGGAATTATCTATAAGAGTAAGCGGATGTATTCACGTAGACACAGAAGAGTGGAACTCTATTCCCGCATGTCATTTTGCAGGATACGAAGGCGGCTCATATCAAGACGTCGCTAACACTTTGCCATACTGCCAACAGGTAAGCGGTGGATTAATCCAACGAGAAAATGATCTTCTTAAAATGCTTGTGGAATACGATGCAGCATATCGTTCACTTCTGCAATTTGCCGGCGTGTTTGATGAATTCTTACAAGAGTTTAGATGGACTATAACAGGAAGCATACGCACTGCAGCATCTGTTATCGGATCTCTTGGACGTATCCCCTGCTTTGTTTCTAGTTGTGACGAGTATCCTCCTTCGTCTTATTCCATAGATACTTATTAACCATTTAAAATGATCTGATTAATTTTAATGAAAAACACTACTCGCAAATCTAGGCCAGCCAAGAAAACCTCTAATAATAAAATGGATGGAACAATACCAATGTTCATATTTGCACTTATATTGATTGTAATTGGAGCGGAGCTAGCTCCAGCTGCCTACGGAAATATCCCAAAAAGATACCCTATACTGGCTGCTTGCACTCGTTTTGAATACGATATTTTTGAGAGTATAGATTTTGATGATATTGAATACGAAGACGTTATGAAAATCAGCGATGTTAGCAAATGGATGAAACAATATCACTCAACGGTAGGCGCAGTGGTGGAAGAATCTTATAAAGGTTCTGGTTCACCAGTTTGCACTGCATCTAGCTACGAACAAATGCTACCACTTAAAGGCAGCTTAAAAAGATTAGCTGAATCACTTCCATCTTGGAAAAAGCTAACATGGCAAATACCACCTAGAGACATAGATCCAGATGATTTTGAAGTCGACCCACAAAGGAACAATGATAATATCAACAAATTAAGCCAACTGGATGTTGGCACCGTACTTCTGGAATATTTGCAAATGTATGAATGTGCGATGGTAGAGCGCAGCCTATTCCTAGTCCGCGACACTCTTAGCCAAGAGCAAAATCGAGAGAAGAGGATAAAAGAACTAAAAGAAGATGCATCTGATGATGTGCTAGAAGCACTTTTAAAAATTATAAAGAATAGGCCATTGAGCTGGGCCAGATACATAGAATTTGTGGCTGGTGATAGGCAATTAATTTTGCAAGAGTTAACTCAGGCTCGCAGATCTTTGGAGCGAACCCTATCTTTCCTTTCTAGTTATAACCGCATGCGACCAATAGATATGGAGCTTACGTGTTTGCAACAAGCTTCGTTGGATATTCGCAATGGCCTAGCACTAGCTGCCGATGCCAGCTCTTGTTTGCCACGCATCTGGAACAACAAAGATGTCTTACGTGATTATAAGTAAATCCATGAACAAACTATCTCGATTATCATTTGGCATATTAGCACTTACTACTCTCTTAATTCCAAGCGAAAGTTCTGCAGGTATTTACGACACAATTCGTGGAATTACATCTAATGAATTTGGCAATGTCTCAGACTCAGTGGCAGGTTTTGTTACACACAAACAAGTCTTCACAGAAGATATAACTTCATCTGATGTTTACGATGCAATGGCATATAGATCTCATGATATTTGCCAGAGAAGGGATACATCTGCGCCATGTAAAATCGCACAACCAATACGTGATATCGCTAACAGAGAAAATATCTCACAAACACTACAGCGTGACTTACAGCTAATAACCCTTGGATACGAACTGCCACTTTCGGATCATGCAATAGGTCCTATGCAAATGGCAACTCGTATGCCAAGCCTGATTCATATTTGGCAATCAAGTTCAGACTGGTTATATACACCAATCACAGAACGTCGTATTCGCTCTCAAGCATTCCCAACTAAAGAAGAAGATGAAGAATTAAACAAATTAGTATTGGGTGATCCATTAGATACAGCCAACTATCCTGGCATTGTAGGACTTCTAAATACTGGCGGCATATATGGAGACGAAGAGCTGGCACAGCGTTATAAATGGGGCTTGCACACAGTAAGAGAGGAAGATCCCAAATTAGAAGAGTGCAGCTCATGGTACTCATGCGAGGATTGGCTTAATTGCTGGGCAATACAAGATGATGATACAGAAGTGCGTTCACTTTTTATGCGCGGATGTGACCAAAACCCAAAACATAGCCTAGAAGATGTAATGCAAAAAGTTCTCGATCGTCTACATGAAACTATTGTATTTGATCCACCTCTCCAGCATGGAGAATCTGTTATCTTCGTTCCATGGAAAATTAAAGGCGAAATTTTTCTGTGGGTACATATGAATTTTTCTCCAGAAAAAGATGATATTGGGCTGGGCAATCTGGCCCAAATAAGACCAATCATGCTTAATTTAGAATGCGATTGGAAAAATGATGGATATGGAACACCAGCTTGTATGCCAGGGCTTAGAGGAGACGCATGCTACAACGATCCAACTGATGAATGTAAAAAGGGCATCATTTTAGGCGGCATGTATTTAGACCCGCCCAGAGAACCTCCTCCAACAGAAAAAGTATGTACCATGCCATTCTCTTCTTACGGATATATGTGTAGAGAACTAGATCAAACACACTGCCCGCCAGAAAGAGATGCATATGGAAATGTTATAAACTACGACGGAATAACTCTTACGCGTTGTGATGCTGATAATTTAGATAGCGTAGTAAGAACTACAGAATCAGGGTGGGATGCATGCAAACTTGGAGGGTGGCGCTTTAACCAAGTGGGTTACGAAAATGATGAAGGTGTAGTTATTCCAGTAAACGACACGCCTGAACAAGATGACTATATTAATAGACCATTCCATTGTAGTAATTGTGCAGTAGATCTATTTTGTAGTGGCGAAGCAGAAGATGAAAATGGAAATACAATTGAGTGTATTAACCAAGCATCAACTTATCCAAAAGATGAAAATGGCGTAATAAAAATATGCCTCCCCGAGACTCATAAAAGCAATACATACCTATTAATACATGAGCTAATTCACGCACAACAATTCTGTAACCAAACAGAAGAATTCATGGAGAGGGGTCTGGAAGATCCGGAGGCATGTTGTGCTTTAGAACAGCCAACATACTTTGCCCAATGTTCTTTGGCTGCAGAGGATGGTCACTTTGAAGGAACAGACATGTCTGTAGAGCTTTGCACTAGTGCCCTTATTAATTTTTCTTGTTTAGACAGAATGCCAGAAGATAGCGACGAGCTGCCTTGTACAGGAGATTATTTCACCAGAGATGAGATTGATGATTTAGTTGATGAAATTAAAGATTTAACTCATCAAAATTTGGCCGGACTTCCAGAAACATGCGAAGACGCTATAAACAATATGGACCCGCGCGTACAAATGTTCCGCAATTCTCTACCTCTTGTTTGTTCTGCAGAATGCCAAGCAGAATATGTAAATACAATCGGAAACAATGCATGTTACATCGCACAATGCACCGAAGAATCGTTGGAAACTCAGCGCATTATTCCGGGGCGCATGCCATTTGTTAGTCAAGACGAAGCATTCCCATGGGAAAGCAAAGCTAAAGACGACCCTCTTATTGGTTCTGTTATGCCTATCCCCCCTTTGCCTCTCACAAAGATCCCATCATACAAACCAGAATTACTGGTAAAAGAAATGGATCTAGCCCTGTGCCAGTTAAGCGGTCTCCCAATTCTTCAGCCTCCTCACAGGTGTGCATTCCAAGCACTTAGGCAAATTGCACTTAGGCCTGCAAGCACTTCTCTTTTAGGTTATGGTCTTGTAGGACAAACATCTCAAGCACAAGAAGAAAATTGGGTAGTACAAAATATGGCTTCTAGTATCGGTGCAAGGCTAGGAACAACCATATATATAAACTACTTGGAACGAGCCGGAAAAGCATTCTGGGAATTGGTACGCGGAGCGAACGAACTTATTGGAGGAATTTCCTCTTTGCAATTCCCTAATCAATCCTGCAAAAGATACAGCACTAATTAAGATGATTTTAAATTTTATCACAAACCGTGCCGGCTATGAATGTGAACTATCTGCGATTAATGCCGCGGAGCCCCGCAAGGCGGGGCGAAGTGGCATGAAATTTCGCTTATCATTTCTGGCCTCACTAATAATCGCATCCCTATGCATACCGATTCAAACTAATGCAGCAGAACCAGAAATCTCTTGTGAAAATGGAATAGACGAATCCGTGGAAGCAATACTTGGATCAGAGAATAATTTCTTAGGCCCTATACCCCCTGTATCAAGTCATTTTACTGGCAGGATACTTGGTCGTACAGAGAATGGAATTAGGAACGCAATGTCTAATGATCAAACGTTTGATGATGCTAGTTTTGAAAGCTGGGTAGAAACATCTTTCGAAGCAGTATCCAAAATTATTGATACCAAGATTCATCTTATCCAACAGGAACGAAGCCTAATGCAAGATACTACTTGCCTGCACATTGATTTGTTCTTAATAGAAACAATGATGGAAAAAGTTCGTTGCAAAATTCAATATGCATTTGAACAAAAGAAATTTGTAGCAATAATCGAACTAAAAGACATCATTCTCTATCTAGATAAATCGTATAACGACCTTGTAAATGGAGCACGGCATAATTCTTACACTGCAGATTGGACAGAGGTGTATTCATTTGATGAACGCCCACATTACTGTCATCTTTTTAGTGATTATTGTGAACTGTATCCAGATGGTCTTTTCTGCGGACCATACTTTTTTGAAACAATGGATGAGTGTGTATCGGCGACTGAATATCCAGCAAAAAGTCATATCTGCCCTTTCCATTCCGATTACTTGCCGCCAACAACCATAATACCAAAAGACCCTGAGCCTGATCCTGATTCGGAATTCGATCCTGAAAATCCATATCCAAGTTCAGATTGCCCAGCTGTAGAAAATACAATCGAAGCTGTTTGCATGCCACCTAATGCTCCATGGGAATATGATTATTGCTCCGGCACTTATGGAGTAGGTTCCTATACTGGGATATCAACATGTGGACTAGATGGAGAATGCCTTTATTGCCTGCAACCAAAAGGCATATGCCACGATACAATCCCTAATTCAGTTTGCTTGGCAGGTTACCAACCTGTAGAAGATCAAGAAGCGAATTGTCGTAATTGGTGCGAGAATGCTAACCGAAGATATGAAGGTGTATACGTAGGACATGCTGTTATTGATTGTAATGATAAAATGCCAAAGGGGAATCAGGCATGTTGTAGTTGTAGTTATGATTTTGGAGTAGAAAATGATCCCGAACCAGAACCTGAAAACTCTGCAACTGGATACGGATGCGATCTAGATGTTCTAAACCGTTATAACGATTTAAATATACCAGATTCAAAAATTGGAGATGCTATACAAGTTGAAATAGATGCCATGCAAGAATTAATTAACGAGCGTGATAAATTTATATTGAGCGGATCATACCTAAAAGATAATGCAGTTAAACTAGATACTTGGATGGGCAGAACTCCTGCACCAGAACTTGCATACTTTGGAAGAACAGCAAGTGTAAAACGAGTGCATAAAACTTTATTTGGATGCAGCGAAGCCCCAGAGGAGTGGAGACTACCATTAACCGAAGAGGAAAAAGAGGAAGGAACAGGCAGAGACCCGAATAGCTTATGGCCACCAGTTTGGCCCAATAATCTTATTCGATGGCAAACTCATGGTTCTTTTTCGTTAGATAGAAATGATCTACAGCTAATGCAAGAATACGAAAAGCTACGAGTAGAATGGGGGAAGCGCAGACCGCTTGCATATGAGCTTCCTGAGGAATTTGGATTCAACTATTTTCTGCAGCTCTACTTTAGAAATCAGCTAAAGGACTGGGGTATTTATCAAGAGCGTCTTACCAGTACTTCTGTAACGCATGCTACAGATGTTCCACAGCGAATCATTACAGAGCTTACGCCTCTTAGAGAATCGGTTGGCGAGTTCTCTAGGTATGCATCTTCACTTAATTCAAAAGGCATTCGCAGCTTTGCACGCGGACTCGCATATTACTTAAGACGATCATGTCTCACTCGTCCGTGTAACGAAAGATTGGAACGCATACTTAAAGTAGTTCTCCAAAGTGCCTGTTTCCCTTACACCGATGGAAATTACAGCGGCAACGTATGGGAAGAATGTAAAAGAGCAGCCAAGCTTGATGAATTTGCCGATTAGGGGTTAGAGATTAGGGGTTAAGTCGGAGGCCAGTCGCGCATTACCATCCCTCCCAGACCTAGACCCCTAATCCCTAGTCCCTAGCCACTAATCCCTAATCTGATAGAATATAAAACATCTTCCCATCCCTACTATGAACAAACAGCGCTCAGCATTCACACTTCTAGAAATAATGATCGTACTAGGAATTTTAGGAATCCTAGCAACCATAGTTATGATCGCAATCAATCCAACAAAACAACTTAGCGAAGCTCGTGGAGCAAATAGACATGCATCAGTCAGAGAAATTGAGAATGCAGTAATTCAATATATTATTGATGGTAATTCATTCGCAGGTTTGCCATCTGGCAAAATCAACGCGCAAGACATCTGTCGCACTGGGATTACAGGAACATGTTACGATCTTGCAGTGCTCTCTCCAACATATCTTACCTCGCTCCCTGTAGATCCAGACGAAACCGATCCCGATCTAACAGGATATAGGATTCACACTTTGGGCAGCTTTATTAAAGTATGTTCTCCTAGAGTGGATGTGGATTGTGGCTCCTAGGCTAGGTTGCAGGTGTCGGGTGTCAGGTTTTGTGAAATAATCCCTGGACCTTATCTTTTCGAACAAAAACCTAAAACCCCTGCCTGTCCGGTAGACAGGCGCAACCCGACAAGCGGCCGCGCCGAGACGGATAGCTAGTAGGAAACGCTTGTTTTTTAAACCTACAAGCTACCAGCTACCAGCTAATCTGCTAGAATCAAACCCTCATGAAACCTGAAGATTTTGTCCATCTCCATTGCCATTCTACCTATTCTCTATTGGAGGCCCTGCCAAGCCCAAAAGAAATTGTGGCAAGAGCAAAAGAGCTAGGGCAAACGTCTGTGGGAATTGCAGACAAGGGATACACATACGCACTTACGGAATTTTATAAAATTGCAAAGGAACAAAATGTAAAACCCATCTTGGGAATGACTACATACATCGCTGCCCGATCACGACACGACAAAGAGAGTGGCATAGATTCAAAACGTTCCCCTCTTGTTCTGATAGCAGAAACTCAGGAGGGATATATGAATTTACTTCAACTTGCAACAATTGCAGCACTAGAAGGAATGTATTACAAGCCGCGTGTAGATAAAGAGCTTCTTAAAAAGTATGGAAAGGGATTGATCGCACTCAGCGGTCCAATTAGCGGCGCTATACCAAAGGCAGCATTGGCAGAAAATGGTGAAGAAATTAAAAGATTGGTTGAGGAATACAGATCGTTCTTTGGAAAAGATAATCTTTATTTTGAATTGATGGATCTGCCTCAGGTTGCCGGACAAGCAGAAGTGAATCAACAACTTATTAAGTGGGGCAAAGAACTTAGTGTTCCACTAGTCGCTACATGCAATAGCCACTACTGCCGTCCAGATGATAGCGAGGCTCACGATGTACTACTTTGTATTCAGAAGAATGCAAACGTATCTGACCCAAGCCGGTTCTCTATGCGAGATACCGACTTCTCTATGCGACCTTTCGAGGAATTAGAAAAAGCATTCGAGCATGTCCCCGAAGCACTAGAAAATACTCGCATTATTGCAGACAGATGCAATGTAAAACTGGAGTTTGGCAAGTACCACATCCCACGCTTTCCTGTTGCCGAAGGAAAAACAGAAGAACAGGAATTACGTGAGCAAGCAGAAGAAGGCCTTAAAAAGCGTTACAAAAATCCTACAAAAGAACATATCGATAGGCTTGATTATGAATTAAAGATTATCGAACAGGTGGGATTTGCAGGATACTTTCTGATTGTTTCTGATTTTGTTAACGAAGCAAAAAGAAGAGGAATCATTGTAGGACCAGGACGTGGATCTGCAGCAGGATCTATTGCAGCATATTGCATGGGCATAACAGGACTTGATCCTCTGGAACATGGGCTCTTTTTTGAGCGATTCCTTAATCCAGAACGTATATCTATGCCCGACTTTGATATAGATTTTGCCGATACTCGCAGAGATGAGGTTCTGGAATATGTACGCGAAAAATATGGAGCAGATCACGTAGTGCAAATATGTACTTTTGGAACTCTTGCAGCACGAGCAGCCGTTAAAGATGTTGGCCGCGCACATGGAGTTCCATTTTTAGAAATGAATTCACTAGTAAAACTCATTCCAGAAAAACCAGGAACCAAATTGGCAGACGCACTGGAAACAGCAGAGATGAAAGCTGCATATGATAGCAACAAAACCTACAAACAAATTATCGATATTGCACTGAGGCTAGAAGGCAAAGCTCGCCATGTATCTGTTCATGCATGCGGAGTAATTATTACCGAAGAACCAACTGTTCAAAATACAGCAATTCAACGTGCGCCTAAAGACGATCAAACGATCATCACCCAAACTTCTGCAAAACCATTGGAAGCATTAGGACTACTAAAAATGGACTTCTTAGGTCTGATGAACCTTACGGTTATCCAGACAACACTAAAGATTATTGAACGAACAAATAACAAAAAACTGGATATAGAAAGCATTCCCATTGATGATAAATCAACATATGAACTTTTGCAGCGCGGAGATACTACCGGAGTCTTTCAGCTGGAATCTGGAGGCATGCGTAGATATCTAAAACAATTAAAGCCCACGGAGTTTGAAGATATTACTGCAATGATCTCTCTCTTCCGACCGGGTCCTATGGAATGGATCCCAAGTTTTATTAAAAGGAAACATGGCAAAGAGGAAGTTAAATATATTCACAAAGATTTGGAACCAATACTTAAGCCTACGCATGGTATTGGAGTTTATCAGGAACAAATTTTGCAGATCGCACAGGTCTTTGCAGGATTCAGCCTAGGTGAAGCAGACATTCTTAGGCGCGCAATCGGTAAAAAGATTAAAAAAGAACTCGATTCACAACGAGAGAAGTTCATCACTGGTTCCAAGAGCCAAGGATACGAAGAAAAATTAGCAATTAAGATTTTTGATGACGTTATCACTCCATTTGCCGGATACGGATTTAATAAATCTCATGCTGCAGGCTATGCCCGCATCTCTTACGAAACCGCATATCTAAAAACTAACTATCCTGCTGAATTTATGGCTGCCCTTTTGAGCAGTGATGCACAAAGAACCGATAGGGTAATGATAGAAATTGCAGAATGTCGCGCCATGGGAATTGAAGTATTGCCTCCAGACATAAATGAATCATTGCGACATTTTACAGTCGTTCCCTCTGCGAATAAAAATGGCCAAAGCGCGCAACGCGCAACGCGCAACGGAATGAACATTCGTTTTGGGCTAAGTGCAATTAAAGGAATTGGCGACAGTACCGTTCAACAAGTAATTGCGATTCGTGACGAAAACGGTAAGTTTGAAAGTGTTGAGGACTTTGCCAAGCGCATTCCTGCAAAAATATTGAATAAGAAACTGCTTGAGTCACTCGCAAAGGCTGGTGCGCTAGATTGTTTTGGTGACCGCTCTACTCTTGTAGAACATTACGACAGTATTGTGGGGTTTGCTAAAGCCTGTGACGATGTAAGCAGCGCTCAGACCGACCTATTTGCAAGTATGAATGAATCTGTAGATGCTCCTACTATAGAATTCCCCAAAACAGAGGAGGCATCTCTGCAACAAAAGCTACAATGGGAGAAAGAAACACTCGGGTTATATGTTTCTAGTCATCCATTAGCAGGAATGAAAAAATATATCGGCAAGAAGGCTCAGCTGATTGCTAATATTTCTACCAAAGAAGTTGGAAAGAAGATTACCGTTGCAGGAATTGTAGAAGGTATAAAAAAGATCACCACAAAGAAGGGTGAAACCATGGCAATAGTATTTTTAGAAGACCCAACCGGAAAAATGGAAGTCACACTATTCCCTAAAACTTTTGCAGAAGCTGCCGACTTTTTGGAGAAACCAGATGTTGTTCTGGTAGCTGCCGGTACAATTGATCTAAGGGCAGGACAATTGCAGATGCGAGCCAATGTTGTTAAGAAGGCATCTCTTTCTACAATGATTAAACACGCTAAAGAACAGGGATTCTTTGATGAGGAGGAAGCCAAAAACGGACTCTCGTTTGTTAAGACAGAACTAGATGAAGAAGAGATAGATATGCTGGATGAAGAAGGGAACATTATTGCAGGAGAAACAGTTACTATTCGTGAAGACAAGCAGGAAGAAGAATTTTTGGGACCACTTGGAACTTGGATTTTGAAAGGAATGGATACAGATGAAGTCATTAACCTACTCAAGTTGGATGATGTTAAAAATAACTCCTCAAAAAAACACAAAACCCAAAACCCAACTGAAAATCCTAGCCCTAGCCCTAGCCCTAGCCCCAACCCTAGCCCCACATCCCCTACTAAAATCTCTGTTCATACAATCGAACTGCCAGAGCGCGCACCAAAAAAAATGCTCTTGGATCTTAAAAAAGTTCTAGAAACATTCCCTGGGAAAGAGAAGATACAACTAAAAATTGGCAAACAGGTAATTCCTCTACCAATGACAATTAGTTACTCCACAATTCTATTGAAGAAGGTGGATGAGGTGATAGAAAAGTATGTTGTCAGCAATTAGGATCTAGGCACTAGGGGCTAGAGAAATATTGCTAATAAGCCAGCATGCTGTACTCTTTTTAACTAGCACCTAATCACTAACCCCTAAGTGCCTTGAAGGTACTACCTATATCAGAAGTGGCCTTAACCTCTGCTCTCAAGATTCTTGAGTTGGGCGGAGTAGTAGCCCATGCCACAGAAACCTGTTATGGCCTTGCCTGTGATATGACAAATCCAGATGCAGTAGAAAAGCTATTCCAAATCAAAGATCGAAGGGCAGATCAGCCTGTAAGCGCCCTGTTCCCTTCTGTGGAAGCCACAGAAGAATGGGTGGAATGGAACAACGAAGCTCGCAAGCTCGCAGAGGAAGAGCTTCCAGGGCCATTAACGATCATTCTGCCATGCATTAAGGAAAGAATTTATCCAACTTCACCAGCTCACTACTCCACCACTCTCGGAATTCGTGTGTCTACACATCCAATAGCAATAGAACTCTCCAAAAAATTCCCTAGGCCTATTAGTACCACTTCAGCCAATGTCTCCGGACAACCAAGTGCGTATAGTGCCGAAGAAATTATTGAACAATTTAAAGATAAACAGAATCAACCAGATCTAATTTTGGATAGCGGACGAATAGAAAAGAATACACCTTCAAAAGTTGTATCTTTTATAAAAGACGATCCTCAGGTATTAAGAAATTGAAATATTTTTTGTCTTCAATAGTAAACGAGTCAATTGACTTGTTGACTCTATAAAGACACATTGTATATGATCTATATATGACAAATCTGCAACAGCTTGAACGTATTTATAAAGCCGTAGCCAACAACAAAAGATTGTATATCCTAACTTTTATAAAAAAGAGTCATTCGGCTACAGTTAGCGATATTTCGCATGCGATCAAACTCAAAAAGCAACCAACATCAAGGCACCTACAGATATTAGAAAACGCAGGATTCCTTGTGCGACGAAGGCGTGGAGTTTTTGTTACATATCGCCTATCAACTGCACTAAATGAATCTCAAAAAAAAGTGATATCTACTTTATAAGTCTTAACGCACCCAAAGCCTTTTACTACCGATTATTGAATAATAATTTTCAATTCTGAATTCTGAATTATACAAATAGTTTCCCTAGCTCTTCCTTAAACTCCTCGATCCGCCTTCGCCCGTCTACGGCGCGATTTTGGTTCGTTCATAATTTAAACAAAAAGCTTTCCTAGTTCCTCCTTAAACTCCTCGACATCTTTGAACTCACGGTGGACGGAGGCAAATCTTATGTATGCAACTTTGTCGATCTTCCTTAGTGCTCGCATAACATCCATACCAATAGTGGCACTAGCAACTTCCTTTTTGTTTGCTCCCCATTTTTCTTCCAACTTGGAAAGGAGCTCGTCAATTTTCTCTTTTGGAATTGGACGCTTGGTACACGCCACCCACAATCCGCGCTCAAGTTTAGATCTACTATAAGGCTCACGAGTCCCATCTCTTTTTACAACAATTAATGAGCTTAACTCTTGCCGCTCGTATGTAGTAAACCTATGTGAACACTTTTCACACTCCCTTCTGCGACGCACAGCACGTCCTTCCTCCGAAATGCGGGTATCTACTACCGAAGTATCCGTTGAGCGACAATGAGGGCAGTGCACGGAGCTAAGATAACATGGAAACTCCCGTTTCTGCACAAAATTATGCAATTTATAAGCAATTAGCAGTTAGCTTGTAGCTAATTGGCTAATTGCTAATTAGCTAATTGCTTATAATTTCCTAGAAGAACAAGCCTACATCCGATACTCTCTCAACCATGCTACGTACACATACCTGCGGAGAACTCAACGCAAAAAACTTAGACAAAGAAGTTACACTTTGTGGCTGGGTCCACAGACGCCGTGATCACGGAGGTCTTATGTTTATCGATTTAAGGGATCGCTATGGATTCACTCAAATAGTTTTGGATCCCGATAACAAAGAAACATTTTCTGTGGCAGAAAAAGTACGACCCGAATGGGTTCTTAAAGTTACAGGCTCTGTTCGCAATCGTTTGGAAGGTGCAAAACGAGAAGATAACCCGACTGGAGAAATAGAAGTATTGGTAGAAAAAATAGAAGTCCTCAACGAAGCCAAAACTCCTCCATTTGAGATTGATCAAGAAAAAGAAATTAACGAAGAGCTGAGACTGCAATACAGATACTTGGATATGCGTCGTGAGCGCATGCAAAAGAACCTAAAATTAAGATCAAAAGTATTCCAAGTAATTAGAAAATACTTTGTGGATCAAGAATGTATAGAGGTTGATACTCCATGCCTTATAAAAGGAACTCCAGAAGGAGCAAGGGAATACCTAGTTCCGTCTCGCATGTACCCCGGAAACTTTTTTGTGCTCCCACAAAGCCCTCAGCAACTTAAGCAGCTTTGTATGGTCGGAGGGATGGACAGATACTTTCAAATAGCACGATGTTTTAGAGACGAAGATTTACGTGGTGACAGGCAGCCTGAGTTTATGCAACTAGACTTCGAGATGAGCTTCTGTGAACAGCAAGATGTGATGGATATCATCCAAGGATCATTGGAGGCAATATTAAAAGA
>JAIPIN010000017.1 GCA_021734665.1 Kiritimatiellales bacterium | reverse complement strand
CACCAATTCTTTAGAAGGCTCATTTACAAATATTAAGTGTAAAATCAATGTACATCCTGGATTGAAAATCGAACGAAAACAAAAGCTGATTTCAGAGCTTTTAGGTGGTTTCTAGCCCCCAAAATTTTCCATTAAGCCTTGATTTGATTACCAAGCTTTATGATCTGACTAGTCATTTTCCAAAAGAAGAGATGTATGGGCTTACAAGCCAAATGAGAAGAGCATCAATTTCTATTGCTTCGAATATTGCCGAAGGAAAGGCTAGAGGCACAAGAAAGGATTACACTCATTTTCTTCACATCGCTCGTGGGTCAGGTACAGAACTTGAAGCACAAATCGAGATTGCTAAAAGGTTGCCAAAGACATCTTCTCTTAATTATAGGAATGTTGATTCTATTTTGTGCGAAGTGATGAAGATGCTAAATGCGCTTATAAAAAAGCTTAAGATTTCAGATAATAGATCCTGAAACCTGACACCTGTAACCTGCAACCTGACACCTAGCCTACTTATGAATCTTCTGCCAATCCTCAAGAAATAGAGCCAAAATCGTTGTAATAGGAATCGCTAGCATTATTCCAACTATTGGATGAATTGTGTTGGGGAAGCTAATGCCAACCATCATGGCAAACAAGATTGCGACAGGGGATAGGCCAACAGCGCGGCGCATGATCAATGGGACTAATAGGTTATTTTCGCACCACTGAATTATGTAGTACACACCAGTTACAATAAGAGCCCATATCATTCCACGCTCGGAAAGTGCGATGATTACTGCAGGCACAGCAGCAATGAGTGGCCCAACTGCTGGGATAAATTCACAGAAGCCAGCTAGTACAGCCAGTGTTAATGCATATGGCATACCCAGAATAATAAGTGCAATGAATGTTAGTGTGGCCACAGATAGCATTAACAAAAGTTCACCTCTGGCCCATTGTCCAATCTTGGTATGCATCGCTTCGGATTTAGAATGCAAGTACATGCGATACTTGGATGGCATAAAGCTAACTATCCATTTGATGATTTTTTCCTTCTCAAGTTGTATAAAGAATCCAAGTACAAGAACTACGATTAAGTTAACTAGGAACTTGGCAACAGATCCGGCAATTTTTGCTGCAAATACAATTGATCCTTGTGCAGCTGTGGACAATGTCTGTCCCATTTGTTGTAGTGCATCGCTAAATTCATTTATAGATAAACCTTGTAGCGTTGTTTGCGTAAGCATAGTTAGACGATGATTGAGCTCATCGGAAACTAGCGGTACAGAGATTTGAGGGTTAGCGAGGAAAACATTAAATTCAGTACTTATAAACGTTGCAATATCTTGTAACTGTTTGGCGATGATTGGAATGAATGAGAAGAGGAGGAAGAATACAATCAGCAGAGCCACGACGTAGTGGATTAGAACAGCGAGACCTCTAGGTATTCCCATGCCTTGCAATTTCTCTACGCCTGGATCTATTACTGCAGCAACAAATACTCCAAGAAAGAGCAAAATCAACTTGTCGCGTAGGTGGTAAATTGCATATACACCAATAGCAATAAGTAAAATTGAGAATGCAGCTTTAATAGCACTACTTACAGAAATATGTACCAAAATAGAATCATGCTCTTTGTGAGCTGGAGGAGGGACTGATTTCCCTTTGGTGTCTTTGGCGCCTTTACGTGCTCGCTCTATTATTTTCTGAGCCTTCTCGCCAACGATGCGCAAGGAAGTAAAAGCCTTTTGAGATTTTTTAGGAGTCATGATTATGTACCAAGAAGAACGGCGGATACAAACAGGTTAACAATGAAGAATGCGAGTGCGCTTATTATGAATCCAACTATAGCCCATTTTAGCTTTTCTTTCCCCTTTTCTTTCTCGCCAACTACAGTTCCAATTGCAATTTGATATCCAGATACAAGAATCATAATAAAGAAAAATGCGCCAATGAGTGCAAAAAGTACTCCGATTAAATAGCCGATATAATCTTTGATACACTCGGCATTCACATCTCCGTTTTTAAAATCGCATGCACCGACATTATCAGGAATTAGAGTTATATTAGTTGCTGCCTTGCTAATTATTGGATTAACTAGAAGAGATAGCAGTGTTGTAGCGCGGATAATGTTGAGATAAATATAACGTCTAATCATATTACTTCCTATTGTGCGTCAAAGTGAGGATGCTTGTTAAAGATTTCGCTCGTCATGACGCAAAAATGTTGTGTACTTGCTTGGTCTTTAGATGGTAACTGGTAGCTTGTAGGTAGTAATTTTCTTGACTCTGCTACAAGCTACAAGCTAAAAGCTATCGTACAACAATGAAAAACTCATCTTCATTCTCTTGGGCAACTACACCAATGCCCATTGTCGCCCTTGCGCCAATGGCAGGAGTAACTGATGCTGCATATCGTCAGCTAATAAAAAAACTAGCACCGGAAACTATCGTTTATTCAGAGTTTTTGAGTACAGATGCAATTCACTATGGAGCCAAAAAGACTATGGGGATGATGAATTTTGATCCGGAATCTGAGAGGCCTTTTATAGTTCAGGTATTTGGTAAAAAGCCTGAGAATTTCCTTTCAGCTGCAAAAATTGTAGAGGAGATGGGAGCAGATGGAATTGATATAAACATGGGATGCCCAGCAGCACGAGTGACATCATCGTGTCATGGTTCTGCACTTATGCGCGATCCAGTACTTGCTGCGGAGTTGGTACAAGCTACCAAAGAAGCCGTGAAGATTCCCGTGAGTGTTAAGACGCGTTTAGGATGGGAGTCGCCAGATAATCTAATTTCATTCTGCACAAAGCTCGTAGAGGCTGGAGCAGATGCACTTGCGATTCATGGTAGAACATATGCTCAAAAATACAGTGGTGCGGCAAATTGGGATCCTATTTATGAACTTAAGAAGGAAGTTTCGGTTCCAGTAATAGGCAATGGAGATGTTACGTCTGCGCAAGTTGCAGTAGATAAACTTGGGAATCTGGATGGAGTTATGATTGGGCGTGCCACATTTGGTAATCCGTGGGTGATGAAGGATGTTTGTGATGCTTTTAAAAGTTCCAAGTTCCAAGTGCCAAGTTCCAAGAAGTTTGTTCCAACAATCGAAAGACTTAGTTTTGCAGAAAAAATACCGCTTATCATCGAACATTGTGAATTATCAGTTCGGTTAAAAGGTCAGAAGCGCGGAATGTTTGAAATGCGAAAACATCTTGCGAGTTATGTGAAGGGGATTGATGGGGCAAAAGATTTACGATCCAAGTTAGTGCTGGTGGAGAGTGTGGAGGAGGTGAGAAATATATTGGGAGTATGAAAACGTTACGCGTTTAACGTTGAACGTTTAACGCGTAACGGATATTTCATCAAATAAGATAATTATGAAATGACTCAGACTTCAATTTTTACCCCTGGTCCCATGCTTGGAGCGATTGTTGCAGAGATGATGTAAGTGCTTTTAATTCCTGCTGGCTTTGCATCTTTTACTGCTTTTATAATTGCTTCTAGATTCTCCTTAAGTTTGGTGTCTCCAAAGGAAACTTTTCCAAAGATAGTATGGATGATGCCTTGTTTATCCATTTTGCATTCGATGCGGCCTTTGTTTAACTCATCAATAGTCTTTTCTATATTAGGAGTAACAGTACCAGCTTTTGGATTAGGCATCATTCCACGTTGACCAAGAATCTTTGCAATCTTTCCTAGATCTTTCATTACATCGGGATGTGCGACTGCGATATCAAAATCGATTTTTTC
The DNA here is from genome assembly GCA_021734665.1 of Kiritimatiellales bacterium. GTDB lineage: Bacteria > Patescibacteriota > Gracilibacteria > Peribacterales > Peribacteraceae > UBA2144. The sequence continues at coordinate 15,860 of JAIPIN010000017.1, read as the reverse complement.
TGCAGCAACTTCTTTAATCAAATCTGTATTACCAGCTTTTGTAGCACCTGCTGCTTTTGCTTTATCGATCATGTCATCTGGTACAAATGCAGCTACGCGTATTTTTTTCCCAGTTCCATGTGGAAGAGAAACAGTGGTACGTACAAGCTGGTCAGCTTGAGTTGTATCTGCCTTGATACGTATGTGAACTTCTGCAGTAGCATCAAAAGACGTAGTTGTTAGCTTGGTCAACAAAGACACTGCTTCATCAATTGGATACTTATCCTTTTCGATTAGTGCACGCTTTTCTGCATATTTTTTTCCGCGCTTACGTGCGACGGGAACTTTTTTTGTAGACATGATATGGAGGGGTATGTGGTACAAGCGCCCAAACGAATGTTACTTCGTTATTTCGTTAATTAGTTATGAGATAGGTTCGAAATAACGAGATAACGAAGTAACGTTTTAGGGCTCCCACAAATAAGGAGATTTGATTCTGTCCGATGATGGTAGAGTTTGCAACGAAATACCTACTTATTTTCGCTTCTTTGCCACTTTCTTGCCAGCCTTCTTCTTTGTTGCTGTTTTCCTAGCTGGAGCTGCTGTTACTGCTTTCTTAGGGATACTTGGTTTAAAGCAGGTCTTGCATAGGGGCGCATAGCTGAATTTTTTTGATGCAGGTGATCGTACTGATCCTGTGCTTATAAAGAGAACAGCTCCATATAAGAATAGGGTCAAAGGCATTACCCACCAATCATATTCGGCACCGCCTAGGGTCAAAGTAAGAACAATAGAGAGGCCAGATAGTAGTGCGGTAAGTGTTCCAATTGTTTTGATTGTGAATAGGAAAATCAAAGATGGAACTAGGCGTGATGCAGGATCTAAAGTTCGGATCCAGTGGTCATGCCACAAGAAGAGGCTTCCGCCAGCGGCAAACACAATTAGAAGTCCCAAGTATGTTTCGCTTGCATAAGATTCACCAGCAAGCACGCTTGTAACAGTTGGGATTGCTGCAATTGTCATTAGTAATACACCCATCGCCATCATGACAGTGCAATACATTGCTTGCGCAGTCCCGCGAGCTTTTGCACCTGGGCTAAGTGAACTGGCAATTAAGAACAATGCAAAAAGTAAAATTAGTACGAGTGGCATTATCAGTCCGTATACTACGCCAACCGAACCAAAAACAGTGGATAGTGGATTCTCAATCATGATAAGGGAAAGGGAAGGGATCTGGGCTAGATTACGGATTTGCCCTTTAATCTGCACGCTTTTAGCATTGCCAATGCTACTTTCGCGTGTTCTAACAGTCGTTATTTTTTTGTTAATAAAAAAGTTAAACATGCAAAAAAGAAAAAGATTATATTTATATTTGAAGCATTTTATATTTTTACTGCTTTTCTTATCTTTCCTTTTTTAATACTTATTCAACCGTTACACCCATATTTCGAGCGGTCCCTTCTATGATTTTCATTGCCTGTTCGATGTCGTTTGTATTTAGATCGGGCATCTTAATTTCTGCAATTTCTTTAAGTTGAGATTTGTTGAGCTTTCCAACTTTAGTTTTATTAGATTCTCCGCTTCCTTTTTTGATATTCGCTTTTTCCATAATTAGGTTTGCTGCAGGTGGCTGCTTAAGTTCAAAACTAAAGCTGCGATCCTCGTAAACTTTGATAACTACAGGAATAACTTGGCCCATACGATCTTTAGTTTGATCGTTAAATTGTGTACAGAAAGCATTGATATCAACACCAGCTTGCCCGAGAACAGGCCCCAAAGGAGGTGCAGGATTTGCCTGTCCGCCTTTTGCTTGTGCCTTTATTACTTTGGATACTGCTTTTGCCATTTATACTGAGGTTATCGAGGTGTAGCTGCGCTACTCTACGGATTACAATAAAGAGCGTCAAACGAAAGGTGTCTATTTTCCTCAGAGATTCCTATTTAGTTAGCTCTTCTATTAGCCCAAATAGAACATCATCTTTGCCCTGAGCGATATGAAATTCAAATAGGCGCTCGCGTACACGTACAAATACAAGTCGCTCTTCGCTAATTGCGGGGTCAAAGAAAGTGAGTAGATTTTGAATTGGCCTACCAGGTTCGCGTTGTGTTTCATCTATTAAATCTTGAACCTGAGGGGAGAAGGAAGTGTGAAGCGCTTCTTTGAGTGCTAGGAAGTAAACCTTTACGCGAGGGGATTCTGTCCATGCTGCAAGTCCGATACGATCACCATCTTTCATAAGGGTGAGCGATTCCACTGCAGTTCCATCTGTGATAATGCGTTCGATCAAACTGGTTTCACCAGTCTTATCAAAAGCGAATCTCTGAGAAACAATAGTCTCCATAATATCTGGGCCGTATGTTTTTTGTACCATGGTTGGTCTCTCGTCTGGTGGTCTAATAACAGCAACACTCGGATTTGCATCTGGATCAGGCAGACGAGCTTGAGTAAAAAGAGCATCGGCTGTACCAAGTCCAAAGAGGACTACTATAAGGCCGAGGGTTACCGTCAACTTGTTCATGTAGGGGATTGTACCTTAAGTAGCTGGTAGCTGGTAGCTTGTAGGATAATAGGAATACTACCAGCTACAAGCTATGTTACAATGATCTCCTATGGCTCTTCAGAGAACATCAAGAAAAGAACATGTTATTCAGCCCGCCAAAACGACGCGTGATAACGATGCGTTTGAGCAAACACTTCGTCCTAAACGTTTGAGTGAGTATGTTGGGCAGGGTGAAATAAAAGGACATTTACTTGTTCATATAGAAGCAGCTAAAAAACGGGATGAGCCATTGGGGCATACGTTGTTGCACGGACCTCCGGGGCTTGGCAAAACAACTCTCGCGCATATCATTGCAACGGAGATGGGGTCCCAAGTACGTGTAACTACTGGGCCGGCAATAGAGAAGCCAGGTGACTTGGCATCTTTGTTAACAAATCTAGAAACAGGGGATGTTCTTTTTATAGATGAGATTCATCGTCTTCGCCCTGTAATAGAAGAGGTGCTTTACAGTGCTATGGAAGATTACGCGCTGGATCTTGTAATAGGAAAAGGGCCAACTGCACGTTCAATGAGATTAGATTTAAAGCCATTCACGCTTGTTGGTGCTACAACCAAAGCGGGATCTATAAGCGCGCCACTTCGTGATCGATTTGTGCAATCGTTTAAACTTCAGTTCTATTCTGGTATCGAGATGCAACAGATCGTGGAGCGCACAGCAGGAATTCTGGAAATTAAAATAGATGATGATGCATCAAAACGAATTGCACAAAGTTGCAGAGCAACTCCTCGTATAGGTAATCGTTTAGTACGAGCCGTCCGTGATTTTGCTCAGGTAAATGATGAGGAGTGTGTAAGTATCAAGCGTGTATGCGAAACACTCGATTCACTTGGTGTGGATGATAGAGGTTTGGATAGAACAGATCGTGAGATTCTTAAGGCAATTATTCAGAAGTTTGATGGGGGACCTGTTGGGCTTTCTACATTGTCAGCTGCAACTTCGGAAGAAGAGCAAACTCTAGAAGATATGTACGAGCCATACTTACTCCAAGAAGGATTCCTACAGCGCACTCCAAAAGGCAGAATTGCTACAAGGCTTGCATATGAATTATTAGGGATGGCGATTCCGGATAGTGTGCAGGGACAGCTCTTTGGGAATTGAGAATTCAGAATTCAGAATTGAGAATTACGACGTTAATTCTGAATTTTAAATTTTAAATTTCATATATCGCTCTTCTTATCCCTTCTTCAAATTGTTTGCGTGAGAATTTTTCCGCTTGAGCATGCAGAACATTTGCATCAAACCTTTTCTGTTCAACTTTTTCTAAAGCTTGTGTAAGTGAGTCTGGAGTTTGGTCGGAGAAGAGCACGCCAGTATCTTCCGTAATAGTTTCCAAAGCTCCTCCTTTTGCGTAGGCGACAACTGGCGTGCCACATGCCATAGATTCAACAGGCACAAGGCCAAAGTCTTCCAGCCCGGGGAAGATAATTGCTTTAGCATTTGTGTATAGATCTTTTAGCTCCTCATGTGGTACATATCCGAGGAATTCAATTGTGGGTCCGGCAAGGCTCTGCAATCTCTTTTTGTCTGGCCCTTCGCCAACAATCTTCAATGCTCTTCCGTCTTTATTGCATGCTTCAATGGCCAATTCAATTTTTTTGTAGGGGACTAATGTCGAGGCAATTAAATAATAATTCTTAATTCTTAATTCTAAATTCTTAATTTTATTTTCCAGCCAACTGTCATCAATCGGCGGATAAACGACTTCACTATCTCGTCTCCAATAAAGCTCCACTCTTCTTTGTACTTCTTTAGATGCAGAGAGGAGTTTGTCCGGTCTGGCAGCTGCTTCGCTATCCCATATTCGTAATTTGTGGAATGTGCGTTCAAGGTATTTCCTTTTAATTGGTCCAAGTATCCCTTTGTCTGCGCGGTCCAATACATCATGTGTGCGATCCCACAGGTAGCGGGCAGGGGAGTGGATGTAGCTCAAATGTTTAGGTTTACCATTTGTAATTATTCCGTGAGCGAATGCAGAAGATGTGGATATCACTAGATCAAAATCATGGAAATCCCAGCTTTCTACGGCTTTGGGGAAGTGGGGGAGGTAGAGGTGGTGGTTATATCTATAGGGGGTGGGGAGTAGGGGGTAGGGGGTAGGGAAGATCTTATTTTGAAGATAACTTGTTTTGATTCGATTCCTTGGGAACCAATCACCAAGTTTCTCTTCGTTATATAGAAGTGTATATATTGGTGCATTTGGGAACATATCCCCAAGTATTCGCAGAACGCGCTCGGCGCCTCCTCGCATAGTTAGGAGCTCGTGGACTATGGCTACTTTCATTGTTTGTATGATAGGGCTAGGGATGGGCTAGGGCTAGTGCTAGGGCTGGGTGTTTGTTTGGTATAAATGGCTTGCCATGAGCGAAGCCGCGAAGCGGCTGAGTCGAATGGTGGGTCAGGTGGGGATCGAACCCACGGCCAATAGGTTAAAAGCCTACTGCTCTACCACTGAGCTACTGACCCATGTTGTGAAAGATATTCATGCATGCTTATTTATGCAATCCTGCGAAGTGGCCACTGTATGTCCGCCGTAGTTCCGCTTTAGCGGAACGCAGGAGGAAGCTACTGACCCTTCAGCAAGAGCATTGTACGCAAATTTATTGAGATTGAAACAAATATCTTTGTGTTAAAGTACACATATGATCGATTCCCATTGTCATCTAGCTGATCGAAAGTTTACTCAAGATATTGATCAGGTTCTTGCTCGTGCAAAAGAAGCAGGCGTAGATAGGTGTGTAACAATTGCAGATACCCTTAAAGAGAGCAGGCAGTGCATCGAGATTGCTGAGAAGTATTCTGAGGTATTTGCGACTGTTGGTGTGCATCCGCATGGGAGTAGGGGGTGGGGTGTAGGGGATAGGGATAAGCTCATTGGAATGTTGAGTAATGACAAGGTGGTTGCTCTAGGAGAGATCGGTTTGGATTATTATTACGACAATTCTCCGCGGGATGTTCAGCGCGATGTATTCAAAACTCAACTTGAACTTGCAAAGGAATTAGATGTTTCAGTTGTTATTCATTGTCGCAATGCGATAGATGATTTGAGAAAAATTATTGAGGATGTAGATCATAAAAAAATGGTTCTGCATTGCTGTACCGAAAAGTGGGAAGACGTAGAGTGGTTAGTGGAGAGAGGAGCGCTTCTTGGTTTTACAGGAATAGCAACATATTCAAAGGCTGATGAAATTCGCGAAGTAATAGAAAAGTGCCCGTTGGAACAGATAATGATAGAAACTGATGCGCCGTACCTTGCACCAGATCCTCACAGAGGAGAAAGAAACGAGCCTGCATTTGTGGTGGAGGTTGCTAAGTTGATTGCTAGATTGAAGACTTCTTCTTTAGAAGAAGTAGATCGAGTTACTACTAAAAATACGACAGAGTTTTATGGATTGTCTTAATTAATTAGTTTCTTAAGTGTTGGCATTATTTCATCCGTCGCTTCTTTTCCAGATTCTATAAACTCTTCTCCTTTATCGAAGCGCATCATATTTGCAGGAAGTTTCGGTTCTATTACAAGGTCACATTCTTCACGGCTTTCATCTCGACTTACTTGGCTTGCTTTAATGAATTCACGAACAGAAGCAGGGCTAAAGCGTCTCAGTAGTGGATAGCGTGGAGTTGTATCCGTACCAATTATTATATCTGGGTTATGAATTTCGCGTAGTGTTCGAGCGGGGATTGCTCCGAATGTGCATAAGTCTACAAACGTGTTATTTCCAATATTTACTGGAGAAAAAATGACAGGTAGAGAACTGGAAGCAAGAATGGCATCAAGAATTCGTGTTTCTGGAGGAAAGGTGTACTTATCCACGCATTTGGTAATGTGAGCAAGGAATCCTTTTTTCGGTAGTGTCTCCCATTTGATTGGTTTGATTACACGGCCTGCTACACAGACGAATGGTATGGTGCAGTCTGCCAGAGTGGCATTTCCTACAAACGGTTCTAAGTAATCTGTAATACGCTGACGAAGCAGTCCTCCATGTAGGCCTTTTTTTAATGGGGAGTCTGAAAGTTTTGCAATTTTTGTTACTTTTAATTCTTTCAGAAGATCACGAAATACACTTGGAGGATGGCCAAGTGCATACAGTGATCCGATAATAGCGCCCATGCTACTTCCGGCTAAGAAATCTGGTTTCAAATTCTCTTCTTCCAATCGTTCAAGGACTCCGGCATTTGCCATGCCTAGTGCGGAACCGCCAGATAGTACAAGTCCCCATTTCATATTACTATGATACAGGTTTGATTTATATTAGTTGTACCATTTTTACAAACATTCTTGCATTCTTCGCCGTTAATTCGTAGGATTCCTTAGCCCTACATGCGGATGTAGCTCAGTTGGCTAGAGCGTCGCCTTGCCATGGCGAAGGTCGCGGGTTCGACCCCCGTCATCCGCTCCACTTCTAAGCGGGATTAGTACAGTGGTAGTACGCGAGCTTCCCAAGCTTGTAACGCGGGTTCGATTCCCGTATCCCGCTCCAGTTCGCAGATCTCATACTGAAATTTTCTCAAGCTTCTGTTGATGTTTTGCTTGCATTGCAATTGTTGCCTCTAGGTCTTCTTGCAATGCTTGCCGATGCTGTTTTGCTTCATCAAATCCACCTTTCATTTGCTGTTCCACTTTCTCAATTTTCTTTTCCAAGCCCTCAATCTGTTGTTGCAGCTCATACTTCATGCCTTGAATATGCTCCAAAAGGACTTTGTTGGTAATTTCATCTTTCATAAGAAAATGGATTTTACATGATTTGCTGATCAATTAAACTCTTTTATGATTTAAAAGTATATTCATATCAGTTCCGAATAAGCTCCGCTATCCAGTTTCATCATCCATAATGCGTCCACAGTCGTATTACTTTTACCACCTTCTCTTTTTTGTAGATCTGATACACAATTCTGTGTTGCTCATTTAGCCTTCTTGAATATGCACCCTCCAGTTCTCCGACAAGTTTTTCGAAGGTGGGTGGCGAGGTAAACGGGTCGCGAGATAGTAGCTCTAGGATAATTTTTGCTTTTTCTCGTAATGGAGATGCTTTCAATTTTTTAGCATCCTTGACTGCTTGTTTGCTATATACAATGCGGTATTTCATAGATCAATGCGATCGGTACATTGTTCTATTTCTTCTTTCATACCTTCCTGAATAGATTCTTTCATGCCGGGGATAGAGATCAAGTGAAGTGTTTCTGATATTGAGCGCCATTCATCTTCGGATACCAGTACAGCATTACCTTTTTTTCCAGTAATCAAAATGGGGGACTGCCCCAATTGCAAAAAGGAAATCAGCTTATACAGCTGCGCGCGTGCTTTGGTAATGGAAATTGCAGTCATATATATATGGTACGCTTTTACGTACGCGATGTCAATTCCAGATCACAAATCCCTAGCCCTAGCCCTAGCCCTAGCCCAGCCCCTAGCCCCTAGCCCCTAGCCCCTAGCCCCTAGCCCCTAGCCCCTAGCCCCTAGCCCCTAGCCCCTAGCCCCTAGCCCCTAATTTATGGTATAATACTTTGATGTCTTTGCGTTTTATGGCCACTGGCGTACTCCTAGGGGTTCTTGTGAGTTTTGCTCATTATTCCAGTACGTTTGCTACAGAATATTCAGCTTCTTCTGTTTTAATAGCGGCTGATGATGATGCAGGAGAAGAAGATGAAGATTTTCAGCATTGGGGCTCAGTACCTTTACTTGAGCAATTTGGTTCAGCTGAAAATATAGATGTTAATCCTCAAGGAGAGTTACCTATTCTAACTTATGTAAATGAGGCATGGGAATGGTTGGAGATTGTTGCATTTGGAATTGTATTACTTTGGGTATTGGTTAGTGGCGGAATGATTATTTTACTTGGAGGAGATCAAAGTAAGCGCGGGGAATGGATAGAGCATATGAAATGGGCGATTATTGGATTAATAACACTTGCATTGATCGGTGTGCTTTTGAACTTCTTAAATGCCAGCTTCTTTAATTGATGAATTGTATTTATTTTTTTGTAGGCCTTGTTGCCAGTAGTGTTTCTGCCACGGCACTTGCCGCTGGCAGTGATACTGCATGTGCCTTTGTTGGTGATTGTGGTCCAGTAAATGCATTGGGATCTGCTATAGCACCTATAGGAAATATGCTTGTAGCAATTGCTGCTGGTCTTTCGGTTTTATTCGTAGTAGTTGGCGGTGCGCTCATGCTAATAAGTGCAGGAGACGAGGGACAAGTACAAAAGGGCAAAATGTCGATTGTGTATTCGTTAGTAGGGCTGGGAATTGTTCTTATCTCACAGAGTTTTATTGCATTTATTGGAGCTCAATTTGGTGGTCTTATGGGCAGTGCAGATCCTGTATTTGATTTCATGAAGTTTGCCGTTAGGGCAATGGTTGTTACTTTTAATGCAGTCTTTTTGCTTATGATGATAGGTGCTGGTTTTCGTATGGCTTTCGCTCGTGGTAGTAGTGATGAATTCACAAAGGCAAGAGGTATGCTAATTTGGGCAGTGGCAGGAGCAATTACTGTTAATATAGCAAGCGCACTTGTTAATGCTGTTATGACCCTTCCGTTCTAATGAGCACAATAGGCATTATAATCGGCTCGTTGGTAGAAAAGGCTTATGCTGACAATATTTACAGATACTGTGGGATTTTGCATCCAGGTGATTGTGGTAGTGGCAGCGAATTTGTAATTCAATTTTTTGATCAGGTTGGAGATTTCTTTGCGATGTTAATTGCAGGAGCTGCGGTTATTGCAACAATATATGGAGGTATTAAATTGATTGCATCTGGAGGAAATGATCAGGGAAAGGAGGACGCCAAAAAAATTATCATTGCAGCTCTAATTGGGCTTATTTTAGCCATTGCCGCAGAAGCAATAATGAATTTTGTATGCAAATTTATTTCTGGAATTCTTGGATCTAGCGCCACGTGTAGTTTCTTTGGTTTTTAATGTAATAGATGTAAAAAGATGCGCATGCTTCTTTTGATAAATAGGTGACAATTCGCCTGTTTGTACTTACGCTACTGCCGTGTCTAGACAATATATAACCACCGCTATTGATTATCCAAATGCTGCACCTCACATGGGGCATGTATTAGAGAAGGTGCTTGCAGATGTTGTATCGCGCTGGTTTAGGTTGCAAGGGGACGAAGTTCGTTTTCAGATTGGAACAGATGAGCATGGTGTAAAAATTCAAAGAGCAGCAGAAGCTGAGGGGATAACACCTAAAGAATTGGTAGACAGAAACGTGCCTCTTTTTGAAGATTTATATAAAAAGCTTGGCATTTCTTACGATGTTTTTATTCGTACAACAGATCAGAAAAAGCATTGGCCAACAGTGCAAGAGTTATGGAAGAAATTAAATGAGGCAGGAAAATTAGAAAAGCAAAGTTATACCGGATTGTATTGCAGTGGTTGTGAAAGGTTTATGACCAAGAAAGATCTAGAGGATGGAAAATGTGTTAATCACAAAAAAGAGCCAGAAGAAGTAACAGAGGAAAATTATTTTTTCACTTTAAGTGCAGACGGAGAGAATTTAAAAAATCTTTTAACTAAAAATTGGGATGGAGAAGAATATCGGATTATTCCTCAGTCGAGAGAAAATGAGACATTGGCGCTTATAGATCAGGGTTTAGAGGATGTTTCTTTCTCTAGGCCTAAAACAAGCTTAGAGTGGGGGATTCCTGTACCAGGAGATGATGATCACACTATGTATGTATGGTGTGATGCGCTTACGAATTATATTTCTGGACTTGGTTACTTCACAGATCATGAAGAGAGCGAATGGTGGGATGATGCGAATGTCACACATGTTATTGGAAAAGACATTGCTAGGTTCCATGCACTTATTTGGCCTGCAATGCTCAAGTACGCAGGAGTTCGTATTCCGGATAGCCTTGTTATACATGGTTTCCTTACAAGCGAGGGGGAGAAGATGAGCAAGAGCTTGGGGAATGTAGTTGTGCCAAGTGAGGTGCTAGAAAAATTTAAAGGCAATCCAGATCCATTAAGGTTTTACTTAAGTCACGAGGTTCCAGTTGGGCGTGATGGTGATTTCTCTTGGGATCGAATTATTAAGCTTTATGATTCTAAGATGAGGAATGATCTTGGGAATTTGTTAAATCGTGTACTAGTGCTTATTAACAAAGAAGGAGGAGAACTGGGAGACAGAGGTGCAAGCTCTGATCTTTTGTGTGATGGCTGGAAAGCGTATGAAGAGAGTTTGAATAATTTCAAATTAGAGGATGGCTTGGCACTCGCTATGGATATAACTAGCAAATGTAATCAGTACATTGATGAAAAGAAGCCGTGGGGATTAGAAGGAGATGAAAAGATCGTAGTCTTATCTGAGTTGGCAGAGGCATTGAGACATATTTCTTTAATGCTTCTACCATTTGTACCTCATACCGCTGAGAGAATGTTAAACCAACTTGGCCTTAAGGTGCCAGAAACACTTGAAGGAAAAACAGATTGGGGAAGCGAAAAGGATTGGCAGAAGGTAGGAGAGCCGGAGATTTTGTTTGAGCCTTTGGAGTAGGTATTACAGAAATTTTAGTGCTTGAGTTATTACAGGCGATTGCTTAAGAGTCAGGCGATATGTCATAAAACTACCCCTTTTGCGTGTTGATACAATATCAAGATTTCTGAGTATTCTTAGATGTTGTGATGTAGCAAATTTTTTCATGTGAATTGCATCTGCAATATCACTTACCGTTGCACTTTTCTCCTTTTTAAGTAACGAGAGAATGTGCAGACGTTTTTTACTGGAAAGTACTTTGTAATATTTTTCGAGTAGTGCGAGATCTTTCATATAATTATGTTACAAAGAGTTAAGGAGTTGCGCAACTCCTTAACTCTTATTATTGGGAATCTCTCTCCTATTTTTTGATTTCAGTTTCATCATCCTTTTTCTTGATAACGTCAGAGCGCTTGCTAAACTAATTCTGCTCTCAAAAGTCAAACAATTCAGCGAGATGCTGAGGAGTGGCCCATCACCGACGATGCGAAAAGGTGAAGGGAAGGCGAAGGGAGCTTGAATTCTTTATTTTTTACCAATTATTAGTATGTTTGATCCTATGTCAGATTTAGCAGGGGATAGTGGTATCCAAGATGACGAAGGCACATCTGCACCTGTAGCACGTTCTGGTGGCCATAGCGGAGGCGATCGTAAGTTTGCCGACGAAATACACTCTGTGACTATTCATGCAGCACAGCGCACTTTCTACATTGACCTTAAAAAGTCAGCTAATGGAAAGTTCTTTAAAGTATCAGAGAAGTCTCGTGGTGGCCAAAAGACAACTATCATGTTTGATAGCGAAGATTTGGATAAGTTTATTGCGGCATTCCAAGAGATGAAGAGCTATGTTTAAAAAGGAGTTAAAAGAGTAAAAAGAAGTATCCTCCTTCGCCAACAGCCGTCGCCAAGGCTATGGCTGTCACGAGGCTACGGAGGACAAGAAGGAGATAAAGGATTTGTTCTTTTGTCTCTTTTTTTTATCTTTTTAATCCGAATGGATGACTTCACTATTGATATTTACATTTTGCTTCATCAACATTAATAAAATCTTAGCAACCTCTGCGCGTGTAATAGGTTGATTTGGTCGGAATGTACCATCTTCATATCCTTTAATAACGCCTAAATCTGTGGCCTGTTTTACATAAGGGGCGAACCAATCCCTTTGAGATATATCCAAAAATTTTGTATCTGTTAATTCATTTTGAGGCGTATTAAATCCTGATGATAAGATTAATATCTTCAGTGCTTCTGCGCGATTTGCAGAGACGCTTGGGCGAAATGAATTATCGCTGTAGCCTTTTACAATGCCTTTTCTTACGGCTGTGTATACAACTCGTCTTTGTTTTTTAATATCAGGGTGTTCAAATGGACGATGTTGAGAGGACACATCTTTAAAGTCTACAGATAAATTTGGCTGGTCATGTGAGAGCTGAATGCAGTTTCCGAGCAGTGCCATTTTTAAAAGCTCAAAACGTGAGATTTCTTGCTCAGGTTTAAAAAGTTTTTGAGGACCATCTCCAAATCCATCGACAATGCGGATATGTTCGTAGAGGATTTTTATCCTATGCAAATGAGCAATATAGTTTTTAGCCCAATGGGTTTTTATGTCAGTGAATTCAGTAAGTAACTCAGCATAAAACAAACATGCGTTTTCAATCGGGTCCGTTTCCAATTCAACTTCTGTGCCATCTAATATACCGTCATTATCTGTATCCGATTCGTTGGGATTAGTGCCATTTTGGAATTCTTGCAAATTACTTAGTCCATCACCGTCGTTATCTTGCTGGGCGTCGGATGGATCTGTTGAAGATAGTCCATGTTCAGATTCGTATGAGTCTGGCAGGCCATCGTTGTCATTATCTTGATGATAAGACGGAGAAAGAGGAAAGGCATCTTCCGCATCATCCCAGCCATCCCAATCGGTATCTGGATTTGCAATATCAGTACCTTGTACGAATTCCTCGATATTACTTATGCCATCGTTATCCTGATCTTCTTCAGCATCTGATGGATCATTAGGTGAAAGACCATCCTGATCTTCTTCAAAATCATCTGGCAAACCATCTCCATCTTCATCATTGTTGTACTCGGCATCGAGTGGGAATGGATCATTTTTATCGTTTATTCCATCATTATCTGTATCTGGATTTGTCTGACTGGTTCCCAATTCCATTTCTTCTCCATTTGTTAACCCGTCGTTATCTTGGTCAAAGGTAAAATCATCCATTTTATAAAGAGGATTCCTACCTGCAAGTTTTTCAGAGCCATCGGATTCTCCTCCGCTATCACTATCTGCATTGTAGAAATCGGTTTCTCCCATATCTACTATCCCGTTTCCATTAACATCTTCTTGTGTATCAAGTAGACCGTCACCATCAATATCGTCTGTAAACGTACTAAGAGCGTGTCCTGTTGTTACGGAAAAAGCGATTAATATGGATAAGACAGATAACATAAGATTAGATGGTGTTAATCATATCACTATCTTCCATGTTTCCACTCTTTTCCTGTCATAGGATTTTTGCTGGGAGGTTGAAGCTTAATAATATGTAGAGTGGAATTGTTTGTACAAGACAGAGGAGTTGAATCTTTAGTCTCTTCTAGTGAAGTTTCTAAAAGTTTTAACTCACTTCCAGCAATAGAACATAAGACTCCAGGCCATGGAACAAGTGCGCGCACAGAACGATCAATTTGTTCAGCAGTCATTGTTGATGGATCCACATTCCCATTATCACGAGTTAGTTTTTGACAAAATGTTGCCTTAGATTCGTCTTGAGGCAGAGGGCTTAGTGGTTGCCTGAGTGTATCTGTAAGTAGCTTTGCGCTTATTACACTTAATTTATCATGAAGTGATTGGGCAGTTTCTCTGGTATCAATTGGAGTAGTAACTTGTGACAATATAGGGCCAGCATCTAAGGCTTCGGTCATCTGCTGAAGAGTAACGCCTGTCTTGTTGTCACCAGCTAAAATTGCATTTTGAATTGGAGACGCACCACGTAAGTGTGGTAGTAGCGATGGGTGAATATTAACTGCAGAAATTGCAGGCATATCTAGTATTGGTTGTTTAAGAATTTGGCCATATGCTACGGTTACAAGAAAGTCTGGTTTTTGGCTTTTTAGAGCAGAAAAATCGACGTTGATATTATCAGGTTGTGCCACAGGAATGTTGTTTTTAAGAGCACAAATTTTTACTGGAGGGGGTGTTAATTCTTGCTTACGCCCGACCGGTTTATCCGGCTGTGTTACAACCAGTAAAACTTTGAATGCAGGATCTTCGATTAGTGCTTTCAGAGAGGGGACTGCAAATTCGGGTGTGCCACAAAAGATAATAGTCTTAACTGATGACATTAAGTACATTGTACACTGTCTCTATATCAATAGGAGTGATCTTATCCTATTTATTAATAGGTTTGACTATTAGAGAATGTGCAAGCCCAACTTTGTGCACAGTTTACGGAGTAAGTTTTTAGTTTAATATGGGTCTTTCTACTGAGTAACTTCCAACAGTATGGTTCTGGGCTAATGCTGCACAATGTTACGAGAAATATCCTATTCAATATAAGAGGACACCTCCTATATTCATGCAATACCTTTGGAGTTGATAGGGGAATCAAAACAAACATAAAATCTATCCCTTTAGTACGAAAAATCTGTTCACTATGTCCATTTCTAAGCAAGAAGCTGACTCGGCCCTTACACATATGCTACAAGCGAAGCGTGTGGTATGCATATGTCATCATAATCCCGATGGCGATGCGATAGGTGCGTTGTTGGGAATGGGCTTGTTGTTAGAAGGTGCTTTGAAAAATATTCAGATAGTTATGCATTGCCTTGATCCGATTCCAGATACATTTAAGTTTCTTCCTGATGTGAATAGAGTGCAGTACTCCTGTGACTTTAGAGAAGGGGATTTGTTTATTTTTCTTGATTCGGCGGAGCCAAAACTTACGGGTATGGATATAGATAATCCAGAGCTATTCAATGGAACGTATAAATCAATCAGTATCGATCATCACCCTACAAATTCCAGATATGCGACGGTTAATATGATTGATCCTGAAGCAGCTTCTAGTTGCGAAATAGTGGTTGTACTTGCTGATTTACTAGGGTGGGAAATGACCAGTGATATTGCAACTTGCTTATTAACTGGAGTGTATACAGATACTGGTGGCTTACTACATAGCAATACAAAGGCAGGTGTATACCGAACGGTAGCACGTTTATTGCGCAGCGGAGCACGTCAACAAGAGATTATAAAAGCGGTTTTCCGCACAGCATCGCTTAGTACTCTTAAGCTTTGGGGAAGAGTTCTAGAAAATATTTCAATTACAGATGAGGGTGGGGCAATTTCTGCAGTAACTGAAGGTGACTTCCGTGCTTCTGGTGCGCATCATTCTCAACTCACAGGTGCTATTGATTATGTAAATGCAGTACCGGGTATGCGGTTTTCATTAATTCTTTCAGAGAGAGGAGGGGTTGTTAAAGGCTCTTTGCGAACATTACGTGATGATGTGGATGTGTCTGAGATGGCAGGCAAATTCAGCGGAGGAGGCCACAAAAAAGCTGCGGGCTTCTCTTTACCAGGATCACTAAAACCAGAAGTTAGGTGGAAGGTGGTTGATGCACATAATGATGCAAATGAGTCGACTGTTAAAGAGTCTCTGGGTAGTGAAAAGTGAATAGTGAATAGTTAAAAGTGGGCTTAATGGAAAATTTTGGGGGCTAAAATGATGTCTTTTCCGCTAATGTTAGCTGAGATATGCTTATATTTTCCCCGATGCATCATGAAAAATATGTTCTAATTGTAATTCTCACTCAATTAAAAAGGATGGAACA
>JAIPIN010000016.1 GCA_021734665.1 Kiritimatiellales bacterium | reverse complement strand
CACCAATTCTTTAGAAGGCTCATTTACAAATATTAAGTGTAAAATCAATGTACATCCTGGATTGAAAATCGAACGAAAACAAAAGCTGATTTCAGAGCTTTTAGGTGGTTTCTAGCCCCCAAAATTTTCCATTAAGCCACCTTTTGACTTTATTTATTCATACCTGCAAGCAGCTTATCTCCTTCTCCAAAGAGTTGAGTGGCCATCATATCAACTAGTGCACCAAAGATTGCTGCAATAATTATTGTTTTCCAGAATATCGGCTGATCTGGCCATGTGTAGATTGTGTAATCAAGATGAACGAACGAGGCCATTAATGCACCACGCAATAGCGGGTGGATACGAAACTTAAGCATTGGGTGCCATGTAATAAAGCCTGCCAATGTAATAAATGCTCCAATCAAGATGCCGTTAATAATCATAGCCGCTTGTACCATTGGTACGTTATCTACTAATTCCTGAGGCAGAGTGAATGCTATTAGAATAGAAGCAGCGAGACAGACTAAGATACAGAAAGTTTTGCGTTTGAAGAAAGGAGTCATGCTGGAAGTTTGAACGGAGTTGTTAGTAAGGTCAAGAAACATCGAACTAGGGGCTAGGCACTAGGCGCTAGGTGATTAGTTTGGGTAGAAGTTGGCAGAGAAGAGTAGATTGGAACCCTGTTATTCCTCCAAACTCGCTTTAATTCGCATCGTCGCAATTATTCCTGCGCGCTCTGTTTCATCTAGTTTCATAGTGATGTATTTAACAGTCTCTTGAAGATCTGGGATCATCTTATGTTCCAAAGCATTCACACGTCTGCGAGTTGTTTCTAATTCAATTGCCATGCTCTCTGCTTGCTTCTCGATTTGTGCAAGTTCGATCAAAGTTTCAAAGAGCTCATCAAATGCATCGATTGCTTTGTCGAGCAGTGCATTACTTCCAGAGAAGCCGTAGTTTTTGATCGAGCCTTCTTTCCTAATCTTAAAGAAGGGGATACGTACGCTCATCACGTTCTTGGTTTGTACATCAAGTGTGATCTTCGCCTCTGGGCTTGAGAGCGCGTTTTTTAGCTCTGCATCACTTAGCCACATAGAAGCCATTAAGAAGGCTCTAAAGGCCTCTCCAAGCTCTTGTTCTACCTTCTCACGCAGACTCTTAGCTCTGCGTATGATACTCATAAACTGTTGCATAAGGCCATCTTGCTTATCTTTTAGTAGCTTATGCCCGCGCTTTGCTGACTTAGCGCGACGCTTAAGGTCCATGAGTGCCATTCGAGTTGGATTGACGCGGAGGAGAGCCATGTGAAAGTGAAAAGTGTAAAGGGAAAAGTGAAAAGTTATGCAGGGAGTTTCTTTATCTCTGCATAAAGAAGAATCGTTGATAGTGTGAACAGTAGAATTGCAAAGGACATCAAAACACTAGTGACTACATATGTAATTGTAACAAGTCTTGGGTCAAAGGTTTCGATGGCTGTGCCTATAATTCCAACAATGATGATTGTTGGAAGGAATATCCACAAGCTAAGACCCACGAGATATAACAAGGCAGTCCATGTGTGTCCCTTTACTACTTTTTTACTTTTCTTAAGCGATTCTCTGTATCCTGAATCCTCACAAACAATCACTACATAATAGAATGCAGTACGGATTCCGTAGATAATCCCTGGAATGATTAGCAGCAGAGTCCAGAAAAACGTGAAGATGTCTCGCAAAATTCCTGTTATTAACAAGTTTAATATGTACTTAGATCCATCTTTGCGTACTACAGCGAAAGAAGTTTTCGCGCGACCTGCTTTACTCTTAATCATTCGTTTGCCCACAACAAGTACGCATGCGATTCCCCAAACAAGTACAATAGATAGTGCCAATTGAATTACAAATAGCAGTATGATTGGGCGAATATCTGTCTGACCCCAAACGAATTCATCATTAAATGATGGATGGTTCTCTAATAGCTCACTGCCAATTGTAAGTGCAGAAAATGGCAAGATCATCAACCATAGGAGTACAGAGTTCAATACAGGATGTTTACGGTAGAACTCCCATGAGGCGCCGATGAGAGAGAAGATGTTAGGGATAGTTAGAGTGGGTAGATGTGATTGGAGTGGTGGGGACAAAATTGATAATTGATAATTGAAAATGGACAATTAATTGTCAATTATCCATTATGCATTATCAATTTTCTTCGGCATATATTTATCAACATATTCATCTTTAACACGTTTCAACTCCTCTCGTGGCAGTTCGGTGAGAAGATCCCATCCAATTTCTAGAGACCTAAAGATTGAACGGTTTTCGGTTTCACCTTGTTGGATGAATTCTTTTTCGAAACGTTCAGAGAATTTAAGAAATGCTTTGTCTGCATCATTAAGTGAAGACTCACCAAGAATAACTGCGAGCTCACGAACTTCTACTCCACGTGCATATGCAGCGGTGAGCTGAGCGTCCATGTTCGAGTGGTCTTCGCGTGTCTTTCCTTCTCCTTGAGCCTTTGGCTTAAGACGAGAAAGAGATCCCATAGGAATAATTGGTGGGAAGATTCCTTTCTGGTGAAGACTACGATCTAGGAGAATCTGTCCTTCTGTAATGTATCCTGTAAGGTCGGGGATTGGGTGAGTCACATCATCTTCCGGCATACTAAGAATAGGAATCTGTGTGATGGAACCATTGCGTCCTCGGATACGACCTGCGCGTTCGTACAATGTTGCAAGGTCAGTGTATAGGTAACCTGGATATCCACGTCTTCCTGGAACTTCTTTACGAGCAGCGGATACTTCACGCAGGGCCTCACAATAGTTTGTCATGTCCGTCATAATTACTGTTACGTGGTAGTCTTTTTCGTATGCCAAGTATTCCGCTACAGTTAGCGCCAAACGTGGGGTAGCAATTCTCTCAACTACTGGATTATCTGCAGTGTTGATAAACATAACTGCTCGCGATAGTGCGCCTGTCTTTTCTAATTCTTGTTGGAAGTATTGAGCTTCTGCAAATGTCACTCCCATTGCAGCAAACACAACGGCAAACTTCTCGTCTGCTTTTTCGGTAGCACCTTCCTTAGCTTCTACTCCGGATGAAATCTCTTCGTCGGTTAAAACACGTGCCTGACGAGCGATCTGTGCTGCGATCTGGTTGTGTGGTAATCCTGCTCCAGAGAAGATAGGAAGCTTTTGTCCACGTACCAAAGTATTCAAAGTATCGATAGTAGAAATACCTGTTTGAATAAAGTCATCCGGATACTCACGTGAGAACGGATTGATTGGTGCACCGTTTATATCTAGCTTTTTCTCTGGGACGATATCTGGTCCTCCATCAATTGGTCGACCAGAGCCTGAGAATACACGTCCTAGAATATCTTCAGATACGCCAATTTCAAATGCGCGCTTAAGGAAACGAACTTTAGTTCCTTCTGTAGTAGCGCCTTGAGCGTCCTCAAACATCTGGACGACGGCCATACCTTCGCGAGCTTCTAGAACTTTTCCTAGGCGTTTCTTGCCATTTGTAAGTTCGATCTCGCAGAGTTCATCGTAGCTGACTCCTTCGACGCCCTCGACGATCATAAGAGGTCCTGCGATATCTGTAACGGTTTTGTAAGCTGTGGACATTTGAATGGGGAGAATTGAGAATTAAGAATTCAGAATTAAGAATTAAGCTGCTGCTTGAGCAACTTCTGTTTCGGCTGCTTTTGAGATACCCGATCCTGCTTCCTTGAGGCCATTCATCTGGGAACGGATCTTGTCTTCGATCTCATCAAACTTGGCTTCCATTCCTTCCTCTGGCAAGAAGCTACATTTGGTGATGTCTTCTTTAACTGCAAGTTGTTGAACTTTGGAGAAGTCGAAGTCTTCTTGGTCAATTATATTTAATGCACTGTCCATGAAGGTCAAAATTGCACGCATCATTCGGTATTGTTTCTTCAAAGATGTGTAAGCATCAATCTTGTCGAATGCATTCTGGAAGAGGAAGTCTTCGCGTATCATCTTTGCGATTTCCAAAGTTAATTGTTCACGAGGAGATAGTGAATCTGTTCCAACAAGACGAACAATTTCTTCTAGCTTGCTCTCTTCCTGAAGAATCTCGGATGCACGTACGCGGTTTCTAGAGAAATCTTCTGCGACTTCCTTACTGTAGTATCCGCCAAGCATATCTGTGTAGAGCGAATAACTTTGCAACCAGTTGATAGAAGGGAAGTGGCGTTTGTATGTGAGCTTTGCATCCAGTGCCCAGAACACTTTGGTAACACGTAGAGTATTTTGAGTAACAGGTTCAGAGAAGTCTCCACCTGGAGGCGATACTGCACCAATTACGGATAGAGATCCCTTACGATCATCGGATCCCAAACACTCAGCAGCACCTGCACGCTCGTAGAATCCTGCAGTGCGTGATCCCAAGTAAGCTGGATATCCTTCTTCTCCTGGCATCTCTTCCAAACGTCCAGACATCTCACGCATGGCTTCTGCCCAACGTGAAGTTGAGTCGGCCATCAGGGCGACGTCGTATCCCATGTCGCGGTAATACTCGGCAATTGTGATTCCTGTGTACACAGAAGCTTCACGGGCTGCTACCGGCATGTTTGAAGTGTTTGCGATAAGTACTGTTCGTTTCATAAGTGGCTCACCAGTGTTTGGATCTTCTAGTTCTGGGAATTCTTTAAGTACTTCTGTCATCTCGTTTCCGCGCTCTCCACATCCGATGTAAACAATTACCTGAGCTGCGCAGAACTTAGCCAAGCTTTGCTGTGTAACTGTCTTTCCTGCTCCAAAAGGTCCAGGAATAGCAGCAGCTCCTCCTCGTGCGATAGGGAATAACATATCTAGAACGCGCATTCCTGTAGCAAGAGGTTCGGATGGCATAAGTTTCTTTCCAGTTGGACGTGGAATACGGATAGGCCACTTCTGAAGCATTGTGATTTCTTTCTTTCCATCTTCTGTATCTATTACTGCAACAACTTCTTCAATATTAAAGTTGCCAGATTTGATTTCACTAATTGTTCCAGAAATTGAAGGTGGAACCATCACGCGGTGCTCGATAAGTGTAGTTTCCTGCACAGTTCCAAGTACATCTCCTTCTCCAACCTTGTCGCCAACTTCGGCAGTCGCTTTAAAATCCCACTTTCTTTGCCGGTCTAAGCCAGGCACGTTAATTCCTCGTGTGATGTATGGGCTCTGGGCTTTTTCCTCAATCAGTTTGAGTGGGCGCTGGATTCCATCGTAGAAGGTTTCTAGAAGTCCTGGTCCTAGATCCACAGATAGTGTGGTTCCAGTAAGTTCCACGGGCTCTCCTGGTCCTACTCCAGAGGTTTCTTCATACACCTGGATGGATGCAGTATCTCCATGTAGCTCGATCACCTCACCAATGAGGTTATCTTTTGATACACGGCAGACCTCGTACATCTTCGCTTCTTTCATTCCTTTTGCGACGACGAGTGGCCCTGCTACTTTGATAATGGTTGGCTTATCTGACATGGGATTAAGAGTGAAAAGTGAATAGTGAAAAGTGAATAGCTAAATTATTTTAAGATATCGGAACCAACGGCTCTCTCTACAATGCGACTTAGGCGTTGAAGTCCGTAGCCTGTTGATCCTTTATGGGATGGTAGAGGAATAATGGCGGGTAAGGCCCCACGAGCGAGCTTCTTCTCATCATCTGGAGAAAGTGCACTCGCGAGGTCTTCTGTAATGAAGACAATTGCGTAAACGTTACGTTCTACTCCTTGTTCGTCAGGTTTGGTTTCTTTCTTCAGTCTAAAGAGTTCTTCTGTTGCTTGTTCGGGCGAATTTACAGGTACTACATCTACTCCCAGTAGAGCGAATCCAGAGACTGCTTCCCATGTGCCTACGATTGCTAGCTTGTGATTCATGATACGAAAGAAGATGCAGTAATAAATGGTGGGAGTACACGTTTAGTTTCCTGCGGTGTTAGTTCGTTGTTTTTTGCAATTAAGATTGTGCGAATTAGTTTGAGTTGTCCAAGAGTTATTGCAGCGAATGCAAATAGAGGATCAATACTAAGAGGCACGTTCCACATCTTTGCGATATCAGATGCAATTATGTGAGCGGCACTTTGTTCAAATTCAATTGGGTCATTTAGTAATGATTCCAAATCCTTTGGAAGGAATATTGATAGTGAAGAACGGCTAATAGCAGAGGCAATTGCATCGGTTTCTCCCGCTAGCATTTTAGGATCTATAGTTCCCCCTTCTATAAGGAAGGGGAGTACCTCCTTTGTATCTTTTTTAGATAGCCTTAATGCAGTTCTGATATTAAAGAGGTCGATTCGATGTGCTAGGTAGTGTGCGATTGATCGGCTACCACTATTCTTGCTCAACTTATTCTGCATCTGGACGATAAACTTAGTAACTGCGCTATCAATCTCCTGAGCAGAGAGCTCTTCCTTTGCTTTAAGTGTTTTTACAAATGTTACAAGAGTTTTAGGAAGCTGACCGCTTGTTCCATCCTGTACTAGTGATCGCAGATCATCTGGATCATACATGCTCATTCCATTAAGTGGTTCTTGGCTGATTTCTGATGATAGACCTTTATCTTTCTTTAATAGATATGAAAGAAGAGGAGCATCGTTTTCTAGCCAGAGGATGCCAAAAATCTCGTTGGAACTTATAGGAGACATCTTCTCCACTTCGTTACGCATCCATGAGCCCACTGCTTCTAGCATTGCATGTCCTTCGGAGATCCCTTGGTCGATAACATTCGTTAGCTTCAACTCAGTTAAAATTTTCTCGGTCTCTCGTAGATCTTTTGCACCAAGCAATCGGTCCACGTCCGATTGTTCGAGCATTAAGAGTTTGAGTACTCCCATACGCCCGTGAGCGTATGCGAAGTGTTGGCCAAGAATAGTTGAAGATGAAGGCATTAAGATTTAGAGAATAGAAGTTCAGAAATTTCCAACTCAGTTAACGGTCTCAAAAGTTCTGAAACTAAATGTTCAAAGGTGCAATCCTGCTCTTTGGTCTTGGAGATGAATTTAAATCCTCCCTTGGCTTTGATAGGTTCGCCAAGATGGAATCTGCTGGCATCTGCAAGCTTTCTGAGAAGTCCTTCGTGCTCACTTGCAGGATGAATGGTTCCTTCGTCGCGAATACCTTTAAGACATGCGCGTATTAGAGGCTCTACTTGATCATGTGGCAACTTACTAAGTTCATCTACTACATTAGAATATGTCTTATTAAGCAGCTCTTGCTTCTTCTGGAGCTTAGCGTTGCGTTTTAACATTGCTGCAGCGTTTTGAGCTTTGGCTGTTAGCTGAGATTTGCGCTGCTCCTTTTGAGCTGCGATTTCTTGCTTCTTGGTAGCTACAGTTCGTTCGCCTTGCTCTCGAATCTTTGTAAGATTCTTTTGATGAACTGCGCGCGTCTCCTTGATCTGTTGATCAGCTTGAGCAGTTATTGCCGATAGGATGTCATCGATTGCCATAGTAAGTGAGGGTGAAAAGTCCTAATACGTTGCGTGTTAACGCGTTACGCGTAACGCGAAACGTTTATCCTAAGATTCCTACTTTAAAGTTGTTCAACATGAAGAATGAAATCAAGAATCCAAGAAGAGCGTATGTTTCAACAAGAGCGGCCATTGTAATAACGCGACCTGTTAGCTTGTCATCCTTTGCAAGCATGTGCATACCAGCGGCACAAACCTTGGCCTGGTATGGTCCGGAACTAACACAAGTTAAAGCAACTGGCAGACAAGCTGCTAGGATTGCAATACCTTGGCTAGAACTGATTGCAACTTCGCCAGAGATAACTGCGGCGTAGTTGAAGATGAACAAAAGTGCGATAACCATTCCGTAGAGTCCTTGTGAACCAGGGAGCACCATCAAGGTGATCACTTTACCAGCGAGCTCAGGCTTTTCTGTAAGAAGGCCTGCACCAGCCTGTCCAGTCATGGAGACTCCAAGAATGGAACCGATACAAGAAACAAATGTAGCGATTGCAGCTCCAAAGAGCGCAAAAGCAAGCCCCCACTGGACTTCGCCAGCGTGAGTAACAGCAACGACTGCTTCAGGTTCCTGCGCAAATGCAATTGCTGGCACCAGCATTGCAGCGGCAATAATTGTGGAACGTTTCATGTGGATAAAGGAGAAAGAAATGAAAAATTAAGAATTAAGAATGACTAGTTAATTGATCGTTTAAATGGGCTAAAAGATCGTCCTCCCCCTTCAAAGAACTGGGAGAAGAATTCAATGAACTGAAGACGACCAGAATGAATAAAACTTCCGAGCGTATTCAATGCAATGCTAATTAAGTGCCCCATCAAGAAGATTCCGATCATTACAGGAACGGATATCCAAATTGGGAAGAGTTTTCCAACCTCCACTGCCACTTGGTTTACAGCCATAGCGATGGCACCAGTTACAAGTCCGAGTGCTAAAATACGTAGGTAGCTCAATGTGTTACTAAGCAGTCCAATTCCAAAATTTAAAAGCCCCATAGCTCCAACGATTGGACGCAAGAACCATTTGGCACCGTATCCTTTGCCCCAGATTAAGATAATGAGGGAGGCATAGAGTATATAAAGGGTGTAGGGCGTTGGGAGTAGGGCGTAGGTAATAACTGAACCGAGGAGTAAGTGTGATGTGAAATCCATCCAGAGTGCTTCCACTTTCTTTCCGTGGATCCATTTGTGGTATCCGGCCAAGAACATTCCGTAGAAGAGGTGAGTGATACCAAGACAAAGTGATAGATTTTGTAGGAAGTTGATTCCAGACTGTGTAGAAAGGTTCCAAATTTGTCCGAGGAAGAGCACGTTCCCATCTGATGTTGTTCTAGTCAAAAATGCTGGTGCTTGCTCGGGTGCAAATCCAAACCATCCTCCAAATGGAATGCTAACAAAGAAGGTAACTATTCCACCAAGGAAGAGTGTCCATGCTAGTTTGCTTTCGCGAATCTTAAGTTTCTTTTTCCAGATTGCGATTCCAAAAATTGCAGCTAGCACTGCGCCATATCCTGCATCAGTTAGACAAAGTGCGAAGTAAAGTGCAAAGAAGGGGGCTAGTGACATTGTAGGGTCACCTTCTGTATAAAGAGGATTGCCGTATAGGTTTGTAACACTCTCAAAAGGCGCTATAGCTAGTGGATTACTAAGAAGCACAGGCACCTCTTCGTTCTCATCTGGTTTTATCTTAAGGATAGCAACAGCGTTCAAATTATCTTGCAATTTTGCTTCTAGGGCTTGGAGTTTTTTCTTAGGAATCCATCCAAGAAGAGTAGTAGTAGTAGTTTCTGTTTTGGACATTGCCTCGCGTGCACACTGTTTGTCATCCAACCAGTTTATGTAGCGTAGAACTTTTACGAGGTTAGGAAGTTCAACAGATAGGCTCTTTCTCTTTTCTGCATTTTTGCGTTGTATGCTTTCTGATTCTTTAATTTGCATCTGAGACTTCTCTATTAGTTCTGGCACAAGCCCTTCCATTGCTGGAAGCTCAACATTTGTCCATCCAAATGTAACGGCTGCTTCGTCAAAACTCTTTCGGTCCTCCTTATATACATGAGCTGCTACTGAGGATAAATTCTTCAGTGTTCCAATTTCTGCAATGTCTGTACGCACACCTTTCTCTTTAAGCTCATTTTCTAGATCTTTTAATTTGATTGTAGAAATAAATCCTAAGATTCGAACTGTAGTTTGTGATTCAGCATCAGAAGCTAGTGAATAGGGAAGCGAAGTCCACGGTGCGAGAACTTCTTGTAGTTTAAGTGCTTCTTTCTTAATTCGTTCTGCTTCTGTATCGGCTTCTTCTAGCTTATGAAGCTCGTCAACAATGCCACGAACATCTGTGTGCCTAGCAGCATGAACAACCTCTTGTTCGTTTGTTGATTTATTTGCAACGGAATGAGTCTCTTTAGAAGCGTTCTCTTTAAGAACTGTGATTGCAAACTTAAGTTCTGCAGCGCGGAAGTTAACGTCAGTATGATCTATAGCAACAGGGGCCTTAGCTTCACTCAGCTCCATTACTCCCTCTTTATGCAGAGCATCAATGAGCTGCTCCTTTTGTGAATCGTGAGCGATTATGGCCACTTTTTGCATTTCAATTACTGCCATACTTTTTTATTGGAATAGTGGGGAATCATCTCGAATCATTTTTCCAACAAGCTGCTTAGTTGCTTGGCCCTCTTTTGATTTCCATTGATCTTCTAGAGCTGCAATTCCTTTTTCTGAATCAGCCTTTGCCTTAGATAGGATTGCAGATAGTTCGGTATCTTTATGCTCCTTAAGTTCTGCGCCTGCTTTTACTTTTAGCTCCTCTTCGGCTTGAAATGTTTTTTCTTCCACTGCCTTTTCTACTTCACTGCGTTCCACTTCCATTGCAGCAATTTCTTTCTGCACACGCTCCTTCTCTTGAGCCTCAAGTTGCGCAATTTGATCAAAAGGTGTGGAACCACTTGTAGATGTGGATCTAGATGAAGCTGCTTGGCTTCCCGTAGCTGAAAAAGTAGTATTCATAAGATTGTGCGTAAATCGCGCGGACTCTACCGTCGGCGTCAACAAAAATCAAGGCTCTAAAGGCTGCTTTTGTATAAATAAGGTGCTTGTTTCATAATCGACATCCAAGCCGATTGCTGTTGTAAGAGTAGATATAGATTATGGCTGGATGGCTACATGGCTGGATGGTTCGCAAGCGATCATCAGGTCTGCCGCCACTTTAGTAACCATTCAGCCATTCAGCCATATTAATCATCCAGCCATAATGTATTTTCGCAACAACAATCAGTTACTACTTTCTTTTGACTCTATTAAACCCAGAGAATTCCAATACCTTAAGCTGCTTCTCTTCTTTAGCAATTTTATCTAGGATCAGATTAAGTCCGATATTATCCGAAGCGATATGAGAGCACTGTACAAAGTTCACGTGATGCTCTTTGGCCTTCTCCAAGGATTTCTCGGTGACGTGCATAGTAAGGATAGTACCAACTCCTGCTTTGGCTTGCTCCTCTATATATTCTTCGGGTCCATTGGTGCCTCCAGTAAATTCCGTTGCCACTACCTTGCCGGGCCTAGAGCTCTTGGAGCCGTTTACAATAATAGGAGGATTACCCTTCTTGGCGTACATCTTGTATTCAGGGATTTCCATTAGTGCGTTTAAGATCTCCCCTAAGTCGTGATATTTTTTACTGCAAATGTTTTTCTCCATAAATCTCCAAACCAGATTATCTGCTGGCGTGTGACAGTTAAAGAAGGGGATATCTAGTAACTCAGCTGCACGCTCTGCTCTATATAGGTTATCTGCGTGGATTGCGCGCCATATGCGTTCCATTCTTGGGCGCATGAGTGAATCTCCACGGTTTTCTGGCACACCAACACTTGCAAGCAGATCAATCTGTAATGGCATTACTTTTTCCAAGTCTGCTAGTGCGCGTCCTTCTGGATGATGAGCCATTACTGCATCAATCTTTTGCCCCTTACTTATGAGTCGATCAACCAACATCAGGTCAGCCGTCTCCACATCAATTCCAACGATGATAGTTTTAATTTCTTCTTCTCCAGTTCCATTAGTTATTCGTGAATCGGAATATGGGTTCCAAAGGCGCTCTTCGTCGAATAATTCAGCTTCTTTCTTGGATAGTTTTTTTTGCCCATCTTTAGCTTTTTTAAGGATTCTATCGATATCTTGCTTTGGGCGAGGGTCAGCGGCAATTCCGTGTTCTACTAATTTGGCGAAGAGTTTTTTAAGTTTCATAGTAAAAAGAGGGTACAGCTAGGAGTGTTTTTCGGCAAGGAGCTTAACAGGATGCTTTCTCTTTAAAACCTTTCCAGAGTTCTAATCTCTGAACTGTCAAAGAACACCAATTAACATATGGCGTATCACAATCAATATAATCTTTTGCTCCTGCTGCAAGTGCACGGGAACTCAATTTGATGTTGCCTTTTGTAGTTAAGCAAATACTGATGCATGCCGGGAAATGCTCTTGTAACTTGGCAATTACTTCTATGCCATCCTCCAAGCGGTCCATCCCAGGTGTTAGATGTGGATCGACTACTGCAACACTTGGTGGTGGGCGCTTATTTTCCAAAGCCTCCTGAATCAAAGTTCTTGCCTCTTGTGCACTTCGCGCAATCGTAATCTCTTCAACCTTGAAGCCAGCCTCTGGCGCAAAGTCTTTTGCAATGTCGTTTACACTATCATCATCTTTGATAAGCCAAAGTTCCATAGGAGGCAAAAAGTACGCTTATTAGATTTCTTGTCAACAAGTGTACAATGAAGCTATGTCAGCTGTGCACGTCATCTTCACTACATCAACAGGCAACACCGAGCACATAGTTGGAATTCTTAGAAAGTACTGCGACGAGAAGGGTGTAGATATTACAACTCAACGTGCAGAAGAGGCTCGGCCAGAAGATTTATTAAAAGGTGATGTACTCATACTTGCTTGTGGAACATGGAATACCGGAGGGGCCGAGGGGCAATTGCACATGCGCATGGATGCACTGCTAAATGGGCGTGCAAAAGATATAAATTTAAAAGGAAAGCAAGTAGGTTTGATAGCTCTTGGAGATGACAGGTATTACTTCACAGGTCGTGCAACCGAACATCTAATTCAATTTGTTATGAATCACAATGGAAAAATGTTGGGTAGCCCTCTCCTTATTATGAACGATCCTTCGGGTCAGGAAGAGAAGGTTGTTAAATGGGGTGAAAAACTTTTGCAACAATTCACAGTTAACAATTAACAGTTAACATGACTCGAATTTCACTAAAAATCGTCGGCGCTCAAGGCCAAGGAGTAAATTCCGTTGGAGAGATGTGTGCGAAGGGCCTCAAGCGCAGCGGCTACTGTGTGTTTGGATTGCGCGAGTACATGTCGGTGATCAAAAACGGACACAGTAGTTATCAGCTAGATATCAGTGACAAAATAATTCGTAGCTCACAAGAAAAATCGGATCTTGTCGTGTGCTTTAATCATCATGGGATAGAAAATAATCTCTGCGACTTAAAAGAAGGGGGCATTCTTCTACACCAAACTCCGCAGTGGAAATTCAAAGAAGAAGATCAGAAATTCATAGATGAAAACGGTATTTCAGTGCTGTATTTACCAACGGAGGATGTACTCAAAAAACTGCAGGCGAAGCCGGTTTTAGGCAATGTTCTCATCACATCAGTGGTATGGTCACTTCTTGGTAGAAGTGCAGACGAACTCAAGGAATTAGTGCGAGAACAATTCGGACACAAACCTGACTTATTAGAGCTAAATTTTATTTGTATAGAAGAAGGAACAAAATTTAAGAATGAAAATGCATCAGATGTTCAACTTGCTCTTCCTGATTCAAAAGATGAGTGGAAAGATCAGCTCCTTATTACAGGGAGTCAGGCGATGGGTCTGGGAATTATTGCCGCAGGATGCCGCGCATTCTTCGGATATCCGATGACGCCTGCTTCGCCATTGTTAACATTCTTGGCGGATCAGCAAGGCACATCAAAGATGCTCGTAAAACAGGCGGAGGATGAAATCACTGCTGCACAAATGATGGTAGGTGCTATGCACATGGGAACTAGGGCTGCGACTGCAACGTCTGGCGGAGGATATGACCTTATGACGGAAACAATTTCATTGTGTGGCATGAGCGAAACACCGGCTGTCTTTGTTTTGGCACAACGCTCGGGTTCCGGCACGGGGTTGCCTACCTGGTCCGGGCAAGGTGATTTGTTGATGGCGGCAAGTGCAGGACATGGGGAGTTCCCACGACTTGTGATGAGTGTTAGTAACGAGAGAGATTCATTCCGTTTGATGATGGACGCATTTAATTACGCTGAGGAATTCCAAATTCCTGTGACGGTGCTTACAGAGAAGCATATTGCGGAGTCATTGTTTACTATGCCGCAGCATACTTTTGATTCTAAGTATCTTACTCTTGAGCGCGGGCGACTTATTACTGATAAAGAAGGTTTGGACACGCTGAAATCCGGTGATCGCTATGATCCTGATTTGTCATATGGTATTTCATGGCGTTGGTTGCCGGGGAGTTATGCTCCTACGTATTGTGCACAAAGTTACGAGCACACTGCAGATGGATCCTTTGATGAAAGTAGCCAGAATGCACAAGCACAGATGGAAAAACGCATGAAGAAGATAGAGGCTTTACGTGCCCGTGTTCCGGAGCCGCGCTTGGAAGGTACGACCGATGGTGCAAAAGGTATGGATTGGATGGAGGAATCGATAGATATACTTCTTGTGAGTTGGGGGAGTAATGAATCGGTTATTCAGGACCTACAGTGCGATTCTGATTTGTGTAAGAAACGCATCGCATATTTGCATTACCAGTATCTTTGGCCACTATGCATAGAAGAGATACAGAAGCTAAGAGGAATAACTAAAAAAATGGTGCTTGTTGAATGTAATGCACAAGGTCAACTTGGAATGCTTATTAAGCAGGAGTGTGGGCTTGAATTTGATGAGAAAATATTGAAATACGATGGTCGTGCTTTTAACTATGATGAGCTCAAACGTCGTTTGCTTCCATTGCTTGAATCATGACACAACCATCTCCATGCAGCGGCGATTATGATTCCAAAAACCTCTGTACATGGTGTGATGGATGCGGAGACTACGGTGTGTTGGGTGCTACCAAGCGTGCACTTGTTGAATTGGGATTGGAACCACATCAAGTACTGCTTTGTTTTGATGTTGGGTGTCATGGGAATATGTCTGACAAGCTTTTGGGGTACCGATTCCACGGATTGCATGGTCGTGTAATTTCGCTTGCATCAGGCGCTGCGCTTGCGAATCCAGATGTTCCGATTTTGGCATTTGGAGGAGATGGTGCTTGTTTCTCGGAAGGTGTAGGTCACCTTGTTCATGCAATAAGGTCGAACTACAACATGACATTTGTTCTTCATAACAATGCGAACTACGGTTTAACAACTGGGCAAGCTAGTTCTCTTACTCCCAAGGGAGAAAAAATGAATACGGCACCTCAAGGTTCAGTTGAAGATACCCTTAATAGCATGGATTTTGTATTTTCTTTGAAGCCGACATTCGTTGCTCGTACATTTAGTGGCGACATTCGTCAGATGACAGATGTGTTTAAAGCGGCGGTGAATCACAGAGGATTTTCTTACGTTGATGTTTTGCAGGCGTGTCCGACCTATAACAAATTCGCATCACATGAGTATCTCCTAGAGCGTGTCTACGACGTTCAGAAAGAAGAACATGATATATCTAATTTCGAAAAAGCCCGTGCACTTGCAGTGGATACATCAGAAAGAATTGCGACAGGGGTTTTGTATAAAAACAACGAGTCGGTTCCATATATTGATAGAGTTGAAGCACGAAAGGGAGTGAAGACGCGGCTGGTGGATGAGGTTGCATCGGTGGATATCACTCCATTGCTCAAAAATTTTAAATAAATCAATTACACCAAGCCATTCAATGACCCATCGGACGTGCGATATGTTCCGTGTGAATCGGATTTATTTTTTGGTTTTGGATTTACTGTTGTAGCTTTAAATGAGCGCTCATCAATTATGACGCTACTATTACGTAGAGCACATTTATCTGGTCCTGACATATGCTCACATAAGACGCCAACATGACATGCACGTTTCGAGTATTCACATTGGATATTCACAATTCCATTTTCTATGGTTGCTTGTAGTGCTTTTTCTTCCGCAAGAATTGGGCATTGTCGCGCTTTTTTTTGTTCTTCCTCGGGAAAGTTACCTATTCCGATTTCTAATTCGTTTTCATCCATAGTGTTTGAGGGGCAAGGAAGGCATTGAACGCCTGTATATTATATATGTCAAATATTCTTATTGCTTCTGGTGCGTATATGTCTAGACTTCTGTCTCTTTAATTATGGAAAAACTTGATAGCACATCTTTGGCAGATATATTTGATAAGAGGCTGATTGTTGCAGAGCAATCCGAAAAGCCAGTCTCTGAGAGGCTATTAGATAGAGTGCGCAGTATACGGGATCAGTTAAATGAAGTACTGGCAGCAGAACTTGGTGATGATTGGTTTCTTGATGAAACATATGAGCCATTATTTGATAGGGCCAAGATTGTTATTGGAGAAGTGGCCAAGCGTGATGAGCCAAAACCAAAAAATCGATCGAGAAATAGTGGATTGAAACTAAATGAAGATGGTGGATATTTGAATAATAAAGTAGATAGGCCTTATTGATTTCTCATCGTTTTTACAAGTGTTTGCAAAGTCACAATAGGATGCCTCACACAAAAACCCTTAATACATCCTACTCCATTCAATTTAATATTATCTCCACGATCACGCTTGGTGTGATACTTTTCTGCCATCATCTGGAATTGTTTTACTTGTGCCTTAAGGGCTGCTTTACGTTCGGCGCCTTTGGGCATTCTGGCGATCAACTCATCCAAAGTTTTAAAGCGGTCAAACAATGCTTTGCCCCTCTTGCGATTTTGAGCACTTGCGGCAAAAGCATGAACTCTAAACTCGCCTAGTTTTTCTGGGCAGTAGTACATATCAGTTTCCAAAAGCATACGTACCCAGTATTCGGCATCTAATAGCTGTGGCATTGTTTCTTTAAATTGCCCTGCTTTATTCATTGCCACTCTTCTCATTACAACAAAATCTGGTTCGCCTATTAAGTTTGGCCAAAGCCCATCTTCAATCCACTCATTAAGATATTTTCTACCCTCATGAAAGCCAGCAGATAATTTTTGTTTCTTGATCGATTCTAGAACTGTGTAATCTTCTGGTGTTTCTACTCCTTCTTCAAGTTTGTAAGTGTGATTTATAGAAACGAGTCCAACACTTGGATTATCATTTAATATACTCACTGACTTCTCTAAATAATTAGGGTCCCAAATATCATCCTGAAATAGATATGCAACAATAGGGAGATCTGATTTTTGGAAACACGCATTCCAGTTTCCACCGATGCCGCGATTAATTTCTGATCGTTCAAATGTGATACGTGGATCTTCTAAGTAAGGTTTTACAATGGATGCAACGTCTGTGTCGGATGCATCATCATGAATGAATGCTTGCCAGCCTTGAAAAGATTGCGCAAGTAGACCATCAAGAGCCTCTTTGAGGTGTTTTGGGTCGGGCCGAAAAGTCGGGATTAAAACATCAACAATCGGGTTTTCCATCTATAATCAGTCTACCCATGCGCATAGACGTTATCACCCTTTTTCCCGGCATGTTTACAGGCCCTCTTACAGAGAGCATTTTGCAGCGAGCTCAAGATGAGGGGCATTTAGAGCTTAAATTTCATGATTTAAGGGAATTTGGCATAGGTAATTACAAACAAGTAGACGATAGCCCATATGGAGGAGGGGCTGGGATGGTGCTTAAGCCGGATGTGTTGGTTGAAGCGATTGAACGGGTAAGTAATGAGGGTAAAGAAGGTAAGGAAGGTAAGCCGTGGAGGATTTATTTGTCACCTCGCGGAGAGAGATTGGTTCAGCAAAAAGTTGAACAGATTGCTTCTGATCACGAGTGGCTCATTCTTCTTTGTGGTCATTATGAAGGAATCGATCAGCGTGTGATTGATGGTGGCTGGATAGATGAAGAAATTTCTATTGGAGATTATGTGTTAACTGGAGGAGAAATACCGGCAATGGTTTTGATAGATGCAGTGGCTCGTCATATTCCAGGAGTGCTTGGAAAAGAAGAGTCAGCTGCAGAAGAAAGCTTTAGTGAATCTTTGGATCGTAAAAAGGAATACCCGCACTACACACGTCCAGAAGAATTTAGAGGCTTAAATGTCCCAGAAGTATTGCTTAATGGTCATCATGCCGAGATTGAGAAGTGGAGGCGCCAACAAATTGACAATTGATAATGGACAATTGACAATCAAACTATTGCTTGAAGATTTGCATCAGGAATTGGCAGATACTGGATCAGTGCAATTTTACGTGCGTGCGGTTCCAAATGCACCACAAACAAAAGTGCTAGAAGTTATGGCAGACGATAGCGTAAAGATTGCAGTTGCAGCTCAGCCCGAGAAGGGGAAAGCAAATGTGGAATTATTGAAGTTTTTAAAGAAGGAGTTTGGCGGAAATGTTCAGATAATATCTGGGCAGAGTGCAAGAATAAAGCTTGTAAAGGCTATTTTATGAGGAATCCACAAAATTATTTAAAGGTACTATTCGCCCGAATGGTACCATAGTTTTTTAGTCTCTTATTCTTCAATTTTCTC
Source organism: Kiritimatiellales bacterium (assembly GCA_021734665.1). Classification (GTDB taxonomy): domain Bacteria; phylum Patescibacteriota; class Gracilibacteria; order Peribacterales; family Peribacteraceae; genus UBA2144. The sequence goes on along the minus strand of JAIPIN010000016.1, from coordinate 1,957 downwards.
TTCAATCATCCCTCTCAAGTCCGAATAGTACGGCAGCCCCACATGTCTTTCTCCATTTAGGAAGAACGTAGGTACAAGTGTGACGTCTAAACTCTGTGCCCATGCGCGCTGTTGTTTTAGAACCAGTTGAATTTCTTCTCCTTCCATGCAGGTATCAAATTCATCAAGGTTAAGTCCGATCTTTTCGGCATAATGATGTGGCTCAAGGCGTTCTTTATCTAGAAGTTCAGATAGAGTTGTATGCATGAGTATTCCTTTGCCCTGCATTGCAGCACATAGTAGTCCGGCTGCGGCTGGTTCAGACTGAGGATATTTTTTGAGTGGCAAAATAACCACTTGGAATCGTACAAGTCCAGGTTCTATGAAGTCTTCTAATAGATGTGGGAAGTGATCTTGCTGGAATTCGCGCGCATAGCGTGCGTAATGTTCGGTGAAAAGTATCAGAGTAACTGGCGCTTCACGTTTTCCGATATCAATAACACCAGTGATAAGCAGGCGTTCAGAAATTGCTCCAGTGCCGCTCAATATTTCTTCAATATTTATTTTTGCTGTTTCCTCTGTTCGTTCTTCGGGTGGAGTTGATGGTAAAGAATCTGGTTGATTAGGTGCCGATGGCTCAATGGAGCATCCTGCAAGCAATAAGGCTGCCGAAGCTATTAATAGTGATTTACGCACGGCTTTATATTACCAGAGTATTGTCATTTCGTTATCTCGTTATTTAAAAATCTAATAATCGAAGTAACCAAATAACGAAATAACGTATATTATATGAGGGTGCCACGTAACGTTATCAATCTTCTTGGAGTGCCTATAGACAGAGTCACATCTCATGAGGCTGTAGATCTACTTTTGCAGTTTTTGGAATCTGGGCGACTCAAGCGTTTTTTTCATATGGGGGGTCAGCACCATGTAATGACTCCAAATAGTGAGATGCTTGTTGAGGCAACACGCGATAAACACTTTAAAAAGATTCTTCAATCTACAAGTTTGAATATTCCAGATAGTGTTGGGCTTTTGTACATGGCACGTGTGATGGGTCAAAAATTCCCAGAGCGTGTTACAGGTGTAGATACAGTTACAAAACTATTTAAGAAGATGAAGGATCATCATCCAGTATTTTTGTTAGGAGCTGCGGAAGGAGTAGCCGCTAAAGCTGCTACAAAACTTAAGAAGATGAATCCACAACTTCACATAGTAGGCACACATGCGGGGAATCCTAGTGATAAAGATGCAGATGAAATTATTGCCAAGATTAACAAGGCAAAGCCACATTTATTGTTGGTTGCCTTTGGCGCACCGCAGCAAGATCTTTGGATAGCAAAGCATCTTTATAGTATTCCAAGTGTACGTGTTGCTATGGGAGTAGGGGGCACTTTTGACTTTATCACGGGCAGACAAAAACGTGCTCCACTTTGGATGCGCAAGGCAGGGCTGGAATGGTTGGGGCGATTAATAAGACAGCCAACAAGAGTTGGGAGGATCTTTAAAGCGGTGGTCGTGTTTCCGTATCTCGTTTTAATCAGACGATTCCGCTAAGTTGGAAAACCCTTCTGTTGGTAGTATGTTTCTAAATGCAGTCATAGCTTTATGAACAGCTTGTCTAAATTCTTCTCTACCCATTGATACATTATTTTTTTCTGCATTTTCCAGTAAATCGTGACCTGTTTCCCATTTCTCTATTTCATCAGCTTTCATTTTTGATGTGTAAAGTGTCACTTTTGCATCCAAATGCCGAGCTTCTGCTAAAAGTTTTTGACGTTCTTCTGCTTCTACACGTGGGTTATCTTCTGGGGAGGAAAATGCAATCATATTAATTATGACCTAGATTCTAGTTCGAAGTGCAACGCTCTCTGATTCCATGAATACCTCGTGAGGAGTACGGTATCCGAGTCTTTTGCGAGGTCTATGATTGATCAAATCAACAGCCCATGCAAGCTCCCATTCCTCAATCTCTGAG
>JAIPIN010000015.1 GCA_021734665.1 Kiritimatiellales bacterium | reverse complement strand
TGTGTCGCTGAGAAAGGGTAAAATGGGCCATACGGTAGGTTGGGAAATGGATGGAACTCCGTTCCCTCCTACCGTACTCGAGGTAAATCAGCTCTCAAAAGAGGATATTTTTATGCATTTCACTGTTGAATTCGGGATCTTCCATTTTTGACACCATCCAACAGATTTGCTGCAGCCGCAATTGCATAATCCGTTCCCAGCAAACTTTTTCTAAATCTTGTTCTTGTTTTTTCTATTCTCTTTGCGGCAGCTATTTCCTCTGGGCGTGTTAATAATGGGATTTCTCCCATTTGCATAAGATAAATTTTTACAGGATCATCGATCTGTGTTTCAGATCCTTCTCCTGTTGTAAGCGGAACTTCATCATCTTCATTGTTATTAACATTTGGCTCATCTTCAAATCCTGATTCTTCATCATCATCACGAACTAACGGATCACCATCCGAATTTAAAACTTGAAACCTATCTTCCAAAATCTCTGGATCAATTGAACTGCCTGATGATTCGAATGTAGATGCCATAAAGAAGAGGATCTTAAGACACAAATACGATAGTTACCACCAACTTAACAAAGAAAATGATAAGCAAACTTGTCAAAAATAATCTTATATTTAATATCACCTGTTTTTCGCATTTCCTAGCTGGAATACGCTAAAACGCTCCTGTATCCTTTGGTCCTATGAAAGAACTGTCTACAGATCAAATCCGACAAGCATACCTAGATTTCTTTGCATCCAAAGATCACACAGTGATTCCAGGGGCGCCGCTGGTACCAGAGAATGATCCAACTGTACTTTTTACAACAGCTGGAATGCATCCGCTAGTCCCCTATTTACTTGGCGAGCCACATCCCGGCGGAAAGCGCCTTGCAGACTGCCAGCGCTGTATTCGCACTCAGGATATAGATGAAGTTGGAGACATTTCTCATCTAACAATGTTCGAGATGCTTGGGAACTGGAGCTTGGGTGACTACTTTAAAGAAGAGGCTATCCAGATGAGCTTTGAATTTTTGACAGACGTACTTGGTATTCCAAAAGAAAAACTAGCAGTGACCTGTTTTCGCGGTGATGACGATGCACCAAAAGACGAAGAAGCTGCAAATTTTTGGAAAGCAGTTGGAATTCCAGAAGAGCGTATTGGGTTCCTTCCTAAAAAAGATAACTGGTGGGGACCAGCTGGACAAACAGGACCCTGCGGACCCGATACAGAAATGTTCTACTGGATAGGTGAAGGCGAACCACACGGTAACCCTGAGCAGAACGAAGATGATTGGCTAGAGATTTGGAATGATGTGTTCATGCAATACCATAAAAAAGAGGCAAAAGATTCATCCTCCTCCGCTAAAGCTACGGAGGACAAGAAGGAGGAAAAAGAGAGAAAAGAGGAAAATGATTTTGTTTTTGAGCCACTTGAGCAAAAGAATGTTGATACAGGTATGGGGCTCGAGCGCGTTGCTGCTGTACTACAAGGGAAATCATCTGTATACGAGACTGATCGCATGCAACCAATTATGGATCGAGTGATGCAGGAGGCAGATCACGAAAACGAACGCAATCAACGAATTATTGTAGATCACATAAAAGCTGCCGTATTCATAATTGCAGATGGTGTTACGCCTTCTAATGTTGATCAAGGATATGTATTAAGACGATTAATACGACGTGCCATTCGTTCCGCACGACAATTGCGTATCGAACATGACGGCACATTTACACCATCTATTGCAGAAGCTGTGATAGAACAATACGGCCATGTTTACGGACATCTTAAAGATAAAGAAAAAGAAATCCTTGATGCACTAAGCACAGAAGAACAACAATTCTCTAAAACTCTGAAGGAAGGAGTAAAGCATTTTGAAAAAGTTGCAGAACAAGCATCAAAAGAAATTGACGGAGTAACAGCTTTCCATTTGTACGACACATACGGATTCCCACTAGAGCTAACTCAAGAAATGGCAAAAGAAAAAGGATTACATGTAGATGTACAAGGATTTGAAATTGCATTTACAGGTCATCAAGAAAAATCTCGCGCAGGAGCTGAACAACGTTTTGCCGGAGGCCTTGCAGATCAATCTGCAGAAACCACCAAGCTCCATACTGCAACTCACCTACTTAACGCAGCATTGCGCAAAGTTTTGGGCAAACATGTATTCCAAAAAGGAAGCAACATAACCGCAGAACGTTTGCGATATGATTTCTCTCATGGAGAGAAGATGACACCAGAACAAATAAAATTGGTAGAAGAATTGGTAAACAAAGCTATAGAAACAGATTTTCCTGTTAGCTATCACATTACAGATGTAAAAGGAGCAAAAGAAGAGGGTGCAATTGGCGTATTTGATGAGCGATACGACAATGAAGTTAAAGTTTACGTAGTAGGAAACGATAAAATGATCTTCTCCAAAGAAATCTGCGGAGGACCCCACGTAGCACGCACAGGAATGATTGGTAGTTTTAAAATTAAAAAGGAAGAAAGCTCATCTGCTGGAGTACGTAGAATTAAAGCGACAATTTCTGGGGGAGCGGAAGAGATAGAAACTGCGGAAGAAAGCAAGCAATAGAGTGGGTGTTGTTTGTTGGAGAAACGGATGAGAGTTAATAGTTAATAGTGAAAAATGAATAATGAATAATTTCCTACCACAGCCCCAATTTTTCATTCTTCATTCTTCATTTTTCATTTTCCCATGCTACTCTAACCTCCGAATGCCCAAATGGCTTTTTCTGATCGGCTTACTCCTATGCCCTTTATCGGTTAGCGCCGTAGAGCGTATTGAACTTAATTTTGAAGGAAATACTCCAGGCAACTGGGAAGTAAAAAATCTAACAAATGCATCTCCATCTCCTCAAGGCCTAGTAATAAAAACCGATAGAGATGGAAGAATGACAACTAGTAGTAATTTTATTGAATCTGTTGAAACAGTCTCTATAACAGTAAAAACATATCAGACTATGGAGGCATTATTACTCTGGAAAGACCCAGAATATGCTGCAGATGGATACATCCAATTGCCATTTATTATGTACGGCTCTCCTGATGCACAAACTATAGACATTGATTTAAGTTCATTTGATTTTTGGCATTCCAAAGCAACAGAATTTGGAATTGCCTTTCCTGCAGGTGCCGAAATAATATTAAAGGATATAACTTTTTCTAATTGGAATGCTTTTGAAAAGGCAACAAACGTATTCAAAGGATTCTGGACTTTTGATACTTATAGATCTCACAGTATCAATTTTCTCTGGGGCCCATGGCTCACATTTAATCCTATTGCGCGAGCTAACATTTACACAAGGAATCCTCCCGTAGGAAATTCTGCTATGTGGATTTTCTATGGAATATTGGCTATTGGAGGTATTTGGTTCTTATGGAAAAACCACACAGGTGGTAAAAACAAACTTGCAGGATTTTTGATTTTATTTGCCATCTTATGGTTAGTGAATGATTTAAGAATGGGTTCAGAACTCATATCTTATGTAAAAAATGATTGGAATAACTATGTCTCAAAAGGAATTGGCGAACGAACATTTAGATCTAATCTTAGCTTCCCAGATGCAGTAGACGAAAGTTTGGCTTACATAGCAAATGATCCTTACTACATATTCTTTGGCCCGACTGATACAACAGTATATTTCTCTATTATGAGATATCTAACATATCCAAACCTGCCTATAAATGGAGGTGACAAAATGAATCAGGTAAAACATGCTATCACTTTTGGTCGTAATTCAGAGATTGATGATGAAGGTAATTTAATAGTAGATGATCAAATTGTACGAGTTGGATCTGGATCTTTACTAAAACGTATAAATAAATTTGGTTCTATTTTCCAATTTAAAGAATGAGCGCTATTTGGATTATCCTAGGCATTGCATTACCAACTGTTATAGGTTGGCTGATTGTACGTTTACTAGAAGGCAAAACTCCTGTGTTGTTTAAATTGGAACGTTGGATTCTAGGGTTTGTACTAGGACTTACATTTACAATGTTTATAACATTTCTAATTCATATAACTACTGGAATGGGACTAAATAGAATGGGATATTTGGGAATTCAATTAACTCTGACAATTTTGCTTGGAATAATTTTTATAATAAAAAAACCGAAATACAAAATACAAAATACGAATCTCAATTATCAATTATCAATTATCAATTCCTTGCCCCTCGTAGCCTTGGCGAAGTTGGCTCAATTATCTAAATCGCTCAAAATCATAATATCCATCCTCATAAGCTGGACAACCATAAAAATCCTCCTAACTGGAATCACTTTCTTAATTCTAACTCCCCCCTTCTTGGGAGATACAGTGGATAACTGGAATCTGCGAGGAAAGATGTATTTTGTTGAAGAAGAAATAGTCCTCACATTCCCAGGCACTCAAGGAGAATTAGTATCAGGAGATATAAATACTTATCCTCCCACCGTACCACTGGCCAAAGCATCATTTGCTGCAATCGCAGGAAACTGGAACGAACCATTAGTAAATATTATTCACTTGCTCTGGTATTTAGCCGCGCTATCACTTGTATTTTTTGCGCTTTGCCGCGTAACTGGTGTTTTATGGGCGCTTGGCGGCACATATATCCTCTCAAGCATCCCTCTGTATTTGATGCACGGTACAAATCCGTACGCAGATGTATTTCTTTCGGTGCATATATTTGCAGCTGTGAGTTTGTTATTTAATGGAATTGCTACGAATAGTACAGATCAACGCAGGAGTTTCTTGCGTCTTGCTGCATTTGCAACAGCACTACTTCCATTTACCAAGAACGAAGCTCTTATTATTCATACTCCAGCCATTCTTCTAGTTCTTGCAATTTCACTCTGGTGGATGAAGCGCAGCAATAAAATGTCCTTAAAAGAATGTGTAAATACCATTATTTGGTATGCAGTAGCATTATCTGCAATTGTAATTCCATGGATAATGTTCAAACTTATGAACGATCTTACTTTTGGTAACGCTCAATCCCTTTCTGATATAGATATTGCCTGGCAACCAAATGTACTTAGTGCAATTGCAAAAAATACTCTTCTGGAAGGAAACTGGCTATTGCTATTCCCTCTTATGCTCTTCTTATTAATAGTACAAAAGAGTATTGCCTTCAAAACACCGCTCGCAATATTCACAGGATTCTTCCTTATTGTGTATTTGGGGCAGTTCCCTCTCTATATGTTTACATATCTGTCTACAGAAGCACTTTATCAAACAGGATACGCACGAGGTATAATTCAATTGGTACCAGTAATGATTATGATAGTAACTGTGCTGCTTGCATATTGTGTACCGGTAGGAAGTGAAAAGTTAAAAGTTAAAAGTGAATAATGCTTATAAAAATAACTTTTCACTATTCACTATTCACTTTTCACTATTAAAACCATAGTATACGTACCATATGCAATACGCCGCCTTTCTAGGACATCAGCCACTAATTAGCATCGCAGAGCTTTCTGCAGCTATAGAAGATTTTACTTTAAAAACAGTACTAGATAATCGAATAGCTATATTTGATACAGCACAAGATCTGGATCAGGAATTCCTAGATACATTAGGAGGAATTGTAGTATTAGCTAAACAAATAACAGAAGAAGACCTAGGACTTGATGATATTCACAAAGTGTTAAGTAACGAAATCAAGAGCAAACGAGGAAAGGTTACCTTTAGCCTGCGTACACATAACATTCCACGTGATGCAATATCTACACTATATCGCCGATGCAAAAAAAATCTAAAAGGACAAGGCAGACCTTGTAGATACGTAGGAAGCGAAAAGAAACCAGCCCCACCTATAGTTCTATTTGATTCCGAATTAATAGATGGCAAAGATGGATGTGAGTTGGTAATTCTTGGCATTAGAGAAGATGACTCAAGCAGACTGTGGATAGGGCGCACAATAGGTGCACAGGACATAAATTGGTACAGCTTCCGCGATATGGAGAAACCCGTGCGAGACACAACCATCGGATTGCTACCTCCAAAACTGGCACAGATCATGCTGAATCTGGGTGCATTCCTCGTCCGCGAATCCGACGCCCAACGCCCAACGCCCAAGCCCAAAAAAAAGAATGAGCCCCTGATTCTAACAATTTACGACCCCTTCTGCGGCACCGGAGTTATCCCAATGGAAGCACTCCTTAGAGAATGGGATGTTTTAGCATCCGATGTAGCTAAAAAGGCAGTAACAGGATGTACCAAAAATATGGATTGGCTAAGAAAGGAAGAAAAAATTCTGAAAAAAGATGTTTCATCAGAAATTTGGAAACAAGACGCAACAAAGCCATTTGATCTTAAAAACAAACCAGATGTAATAATTACAGAAACTACTCTAGGACCCGCAATGACAGCGCGCCCTCCTATGAAGGAAGTAGCCAAGCTAAAAACGCAGAACGAAAAGATACAAGCACAATTCCTAGAGAACGCAGCTACAACTTTGCCAGGAGTACCAATTGTATGTGCATGGCCCGCATGGAAACAAAAAGGCGGCTGGATACACTTAGACAAAGTCTGGAAGGTAATTGATAAACTGGGCTATCGCCCGTGCTTACCACCAGAAGTAGATCTAGAAATCCCAGGAAGGATGTCACTCTTCTACAGAAGAAAAGATCAATTTGTTGGCAGAGAGCTTGTGATGCTCATGCCTCCAAAAAATGCTGAAAAAGAATAATCCTAAATTCGCAAATCATAAAACAAGCCTCCTAGATAGGAAGCTTGTTTTTTAGACGGAATAAAACTATTCTTCGTCGTCGTCTTCTTCGTCGTCTTCTTCGTCGTCATCGTCATCGAACGACATGTCGTCTTCTTCTCCGACGAAATCATCTTCTTCTTCGTCATCCCAGAGAACACGATCGTCAAAAACCATGTGTGAATGGGGTAAATAATAAAGCTCGCGTATTATCCACATTTGTAGGATGAACACAATAGAATATACAAAAATCAGCCCTATTTTTAAAACTCCCTATCTCTTATAATTAAGCAAATTCCCACGTGGAAGATGTAATAACTTAAGCGAATCTTCTGTTATTTCTATAATAGCAAATACCTCTTTGCCATCACCTTCCCCAGCAACTATCTGTGGGCCATCTGAAGCGTCTTCTAGCAAAAATGGAACAGAACCCTGCGACTCGTTATCATATGAATCTAACTTATAATCATCAATGAACGAAACCGAAGATAGCTCATCCTCTGTATCAATCCACACTCCTTGTAATTTAGAACGAACATCATCCAGGGCATTATCAAACTCTATCGTATTCTTTATGCGCTCAAAGCTATCAAACCATTCTTGTGCAACTTCAGATCCTTGATCATTTTCCAATGCTAGATAGAAGTCTGCTTGCTTATCAAAATCCCAAATCGTCTCTTCAAAACAATTCTCTGGATCGGTTGTGAAGTATTCACTCATACTCTGAACAATTGCATACCTAGGTCCAGATAAAGTGATTACAATTTGATTATCATTATGGAAGAAGTAAAGCTTGCGTTCAAACGTTACATCACATACTTCAAAACGACCAAGTACCATAAACTGCTGTGCATATGTATTTTCTACAGAAACTACTTCCTTAGACGCTTCTAATGGAAAATCGACATTTTCTCCATATGCTCCGCTAGATAATGCTATCTGATTTAATTTTGCAGTCTCTGAGTTGTATCCCATCGTGTCATCCAAAGTGGCAATCGGTTCTACTACAACAGAAAGTTTTATATCACCCCCTTGTGCATCTTCCATATGAACATTGTTTGGATATTTAAACGAAAGTCCTGTTTCCTCATCCATAAAATACTGCCACAAATCTTCTTCGTGCTCTATGGCCTTAGCACGACCACTATCGTTAAATTCCTTCTCTTCATCGGAGATTTGAGTACAACCTGTAAGTAAAAACAATACGCAGAGAGATGAAGCTATTTTTTTCATAACAAAGTAGTAGAAAATAGGAAGGAATAGATACTAGCAGAACTAAATTCCCTGTCACATTATAATTAACCAAGCCTTTTTATGGTTTAGATCTGACGCAATTGTCCTGAGTACGGATCTTGAGCGTAGATTTCAAACTCATTTGATCGATACATATCAATTACCTCTTCTGCATATGACGCAGGGAAAACCTGATTTGGTTGGTGATTCTCAAAATTTGGGAACGCTCTGGCCAATCTTAATAAAGTTCTTGCAATTATTTGCTGATCTGGACGATTAGCTCCCAACTTCTCTATTAATTCTTCTTCGGACATCGCATTTGGATTTTGAAAAGCCCTCCCCAACACATAATTGGCAATCTGAATTTCACGACCGTACGCCGGAAGCTCTCCGTTAATCACAACTCTTTTTCCTTCAGAAAGAAATCTGAGTCTTTCTTCGTATTGCATTGCTTGTGACACATTTGTAATAGCAGATCGAGCAGCATCATCCTGTCCAACGTGGACAGCTTCATGGCAAGCTACGATACAATCCAATTTACTCTCACGAGAGAACTCCTCAGGAACAAATAATGTTCTGTCTGATTCGCGAAACGATGCAGCTGCACTATGTTGTCGTTGCTCTCCAGAAAGCATGTAGAAAAAAGAATCTGCAGGTATGGGATGCTGGGAAAGTCTCTTATTTAAAGCAGCAAGTCGCAAAGCATATTTATTTCGCATTGGATTTCCTGCATTCCTTTCAATTCTATTTAATGGCGATAAAACATGTGAAGGGATATCCGCAGTTACTGACATCATTTTATCGCGCAAAGATGCAACGCCTGCTTCTATCTCTCTAATCATATGATCAGCAATTTCTGCTTTGTCTTCTAGTTCACCTTGATTAGTTGGTAGGTCTGGATCACCTTTGCCAAATACACATTGAAGGTAAAACGGGAATCGTAACCTAAGAGCTGCAAACTCCTCATCGGAGGGCTGATTGCCTGATTGAATTTTTGATAATGCCAATTCTGATGCGAGTTCAAATTCGTTCTTATTCGGCATAAGAGATATAGAGTACCATTTATTTTGATTTAGTCAATATAAGCAAATATTATTTTAAACTGCAATTTAGCCAATATTTAGCTACAAAGAAAAAGTTTCTGCACCTCTTATTTAGAAGACCGCCTCCTATCATGCTCTTTTAGAGCCTTTTTCCTTAAACGTATCGACAAAGGTGTTACTTCTACCAATTCATCATCATCTATATATTCAAGAGCTTGCTCCAAGCTCATAGGTTGTACCGGCGTTAAATTGATCGCTTCGTCACTACCGGATGCACGAACATTACTTAGCTTCTTTTCTTTTGTTGGATTTACAACCATGTCTTCGTTCTTTGAACTCTCCCCTACAATCATACCTTCGTAGACTTTTGTTTGAGGAGTAATAAACATACGGCCTCGCTCTTGAAGATTCCAAATAGCAAATGCAATAGCCGTACCATTATCCATAGAAATCATCGAACCATGTGATCTTCCTGCAATCGGACCTTTATGCTCCTCATATGCAATAAATGAATGAGTAAGAATCCCCTCTCCTCTAGTTTCTATTATAAAGTCACCTCGCATACCCAAAAGACCACGCGTTGGAATCTTAAATTCCATTCGTGTATGACCTGTTTCGGTTTTCATATCCAACATCTCTCCTTTTCTTCTCGACATCATATCAATTACCGTTCCATTGAATTCTTCTGGAACATCTATAATTGCCTGCTCCATAGGTTCTAAAGTTTTGCCATCATCTTCTCGCATGATTACTTCTGGACGTGATACCTGCAATTCAAATCCTTCGCGCCTCATAGTTTCTATTAGAACAGAAAGATGCAACTCACCTCTACCCGATACTTTATAAGAATCCGTTCCGGGAACATTCTCTATATGTAGCCCGACGTTTGTCTCCATTTCTTTCTCCAACCTTTCTTTTATATGACGCGTGGTAAGCAATTTTCCTTCCTTTCCTGTAAAAGGAGAATTATTCACCATAAAAACCATAGATATTGTAGGTGGATCAATATTGATTGCAGGCAATGGCTCTACAGATTCGTTTGTTGTAATTGTCTCTCCTACGTAAATATCCGGAAGGCCAGCAATGGTAACTATGTCACCTGCCGATGCCTCTTTTGCTTCTACTTGTCTTAAGCCACGGTGCTCCAATATTTTTGTGATTCTGCCTGTGCGGGTAGTGCCATCTGGAGTTTTTATAAAAACTGCCTGACCTGTTATCAGCCTACCTTCGAACACACGACCTGTAGCCATACGCCCTACATATTTGTCGTATCCAAGAGAGCTAGGCTGCATGCGGAATACTGCATCTATGTTTTGTTTAGCTTCTGGCACTTTTTCCATAATCATTTTGAACAATGGTTCCAGATCTTTTGAATCATCAGCCAATTCCTTCTTCGCAATTCCATTGCGCGCAATTGTATATAAATGAGGAAAATCTAACTGCTCGTCGGTTGCTCCAAGCGCTGCGAATAGATCAAAAACCATATCTACAACTTCGTTGCATCTTGCTGCAGGCTTATCGATCTTATTAATAATCACTATTGGATTTAATCCAAGCTCCAAAGATTTTTTTAGTACGAATTTTGTCTGTGGCATAGGCCCCTCTTGTGCATCCACAACCAAAAGCACGCTATCAACAGTACGCAAGATACGTTCAACCTCGGATCCAAAATCTGCATGACCTGGAGTGTCCACAATATTTATTTTGCAGTCACCATACATGATAGAAGCATTCTTAGCATAGATAGTAATTCCACGTTCCTTCTCTTGGTCGTTACTATCCATTACTAGCTCCTCTATAGTTTCATACTCCTCGAACGCTCCGCCTTGCTTAAGGAGTGCATCCACTAGAGTTGTTTTGCCGTGGTCCACATGCGCGATGATGGCAATGTTTCGTATCTTCATAATCTAACAAATATTAAGTCTACAAGCACCGCGGCGTAGTCTCGGCGAAACGAAGTGAAGCCGAACGAAGACGGGTGCGCGATAATGGCTATATTTCGTATCTTCATAATTTAACGAGAGATTAGAGACTTGCCCGTCCGTAGTCCCGAGCTTGCCGAGGGAAGAAGGCGGATGTTTCTAATTTTCATTAAAATCCGACAAAGGATACGGATCTAAGCAGTTTTTAGCCAGTAGAAGACAGAGAAACTACAAATAAACTTTTAGCCTCTTACGGAATTCTTGATTTTTAAAATACATCATATGATGTAATCAGAATTGTAGAATGCCTCTAATACACCTTTACAACCATAAAAACCCAATAAGTGTTGCGCCAACCCAACCAGCAAAAGACAGGCCTCCACTCAAGAGCAAAATAAGCTTCTTTATTAAAATATATATTTCATTTTACACTTGACACCCCACCCCCGTGGGGTATACTACAGACACATTTTCCCCTCTCCAAGTTATGGAAACACCTAAAAAATCTACTGTAGTAAAACGTCTACATATTATACAAGGTCAACTTTCTGGGCTAGAAAGCATGCTCGAATCAGACAAAGAATGTTTTGATGTACTTCCGCAATTTAAAGCAGTTAAAGCCGGCCTCCAAACCGCATTTGCACTATATCTACAACTAGAAGCAGATACTTGTTTAGGTAATAAATCCAATTCTAAAAAACGCGAAAAAATGCAGGCACTTCTATTGGAACTCGCTCGCACATAATTATTACACTTTTACTCTATGTACAAACTCGAAACATCCCATTGGCACATACTGCGCGTTACGCATCTTTTAGGAGGATTGTTTAGTATTGTTGGAATTATATTGGGTATAACAATTACACCCATTTGGTTCGCACTCAGTATAGTAGTGGGATTAATGCAAATAATTTTCGCATTAAGTGGATATTGTCCTTCTGCAATTTTCTTCGCATGGATGGGCATTGCACGAACAGAGCAATCTAACAAAATACCCCATAACTCATGAAACGTATCCTACTCATCACCGTAAGTATTTTGGCACTCTCTGGATGTGCTAAAGAAAAACCTACAGGGGTTCCGGTAGTGGTTATCCCTGCTGCCGAAGCTAGCTTACCGCAAAACCTGCTACTTACCGGTACACTGGAACCATACAGAATAAGCCCTATTGCTTCCCGCATTAACGGAAGGATTCTTTCTATTCTAGTAGATGAAGGAGAACGTGTAGATGCTGGTGCACTTTTAGTAAGCTTGGACCCTTTGGTAGAATCTGTAGCCGTATATGGAATACAAGGAAATTTGGCACAAGCACGTAACAATTTAGAAGCCATTGATGCGCTATACCGAGAAAGAATAGAAAGTTCCATGCAACAACTGCAAACACTGCGCGAAACTACAACAAAACAAGTTGCAGTATCCGAAACGCAGTACGGTACTGGCGAACGCGACTTGGCACGTCAATCTCAAGCAACACTAACGCAAATAGCCATTACGCTGGAAGGTGCATATGACACAGCAGACATGTTATTGGGCATATCGGAAAAATATAAAGATCCTGGCATGCGGAATCTGCTGGATCAACACATTGGTGTATTTGCACCAACAACAGTAGAAGACGCACGCAATAAGCTCTTTGATACGACCACATCTCTAAAAGCATTCCGCACACACTTTGATGCAAACATTTTGGATGGCGAAGCATCTGCAGCAGCACTAAGCAAATCACTCTCACTTGCAGAAACTTCTTTGAATGATATGAAGAGCACACTAGAAAAAATCCATATCGTATTGTCTTCTTCTGTTACATCACCGAGTTTCTCGGACAGTAAGTTATCGGAATGGAAAGAAAAAATATTCACACAAGGAAATATGATAGAAACATCGCTGGCAGCAGTGCGCACACAAAAAAGCCGCGGATCACTGGCGACCCCAGTAGATGTACTTGAAAAGAGCAGTGACCTTGCTACGGCGCAGGCATACGCACAAGTTGAACAAACGGAATTTGCACTGGATGTACTTAAAAAAGAACGCGATGCCAAACTGGCCGAAGCACAAGCAATGATCACACGCTTACAGGCAGAAGCTGGCATCTCGGCTGCACAGCTCTCCCAAACATCTATCAAAGCACCATTCTCCGGAATTATTGTACAAAAACACGCAGAAGAAGGAGAAGTGGTACACCCAGGTGCCCCATTGCTAACAATTGCGGATGATCACGCTTTTACTATCACAATCGGCGTATCTGATGCCCATGTTGGTTCGCTGATACTTGGTCGAGAAGCGCAAGTTACTATCGACAGCCTACCGGATAAACCATTCAAGGCCACCATTACCAAAGTGGCATCATCTGCAGATCCTGTTAGCAAGAAGATTTATGTAAAACTTACACTGGCAGAAACCGAGGAGATACTCAAATCCGGCATGTTTGCACGCGTCATATTTGCATTTGCAGAAAGCGAAGGAGTAATCGTGCCTATGTCTGCACTGATATCACGTTATGGCAAACACATGATTTTTGTAGAACAAGATGGCATAGCACTGCAACGATTTGTAGAAATTGGAACACACTCAGATCAGTTTGTATCCATTACGAGCGGAGTAGACGTAGGTGAAAACGTAATTGTAAAAGGCAATCTTTATCTGCGCGATGGAGACAGTGTTAGTATAATCGAAACAAAAGAAGAAGAGCCCGAGAAATCGGGATCTGGAACTTTACATTCACCCCAAACACTAACTGATGTCTAATTCTATCGCCCGTATTGCGCGCTTCTTCCTGATCAACAGGCAACTTTCTTTACTGTTGATTATTACGATATTTTTATTTGGAGGATTGGCATTCCTTAATACACCAAAGCAATACAACCCAGAAATTACGATGCCAGTTTTTAGAATTACCACTCAATCCCCTGGTTACACAGCGGAAGAAGTGGAAACTCTAATCACAAATGAGATTGAAAATAAAATCGCCGAAGTAACAGGTATAGACGAAACATTCTCGCAGTCGCTGCCCGGACTCTCCATGGTAACCGTGATCTTTAAGGTCGGAGAAAATCTTTCGGAAAGCTGGACCAAAGTGTACGACAAGATGCGATCAAACATGAATCTGGCACCGCTAGGTGTGCAGATGCCACTTATTCAACAAATAGATCCAGAGCAAGTGCCGATTATGAATATTGCTATCACTAGCGAGGCGTACCCAATAGAAGGATTAAGAAAATTTGCGATGGATCTGCGAAACGAACTCATAACTCTCTCTGGCGTATCTCAAGTAGACATAGTAGGTGGACACATACGTGAATTACGAATTGAGCCCGATCCTGAGCGTCTTGCTGCACGAAATGTAACAATCGAAGACATTGCACAGGCAATAGCTTCCCAAAATATTATTGCCTATCCCGGCGAACTGGAAGGTGATATTCGCACTACACCTATTATGGTAGAAGGAGCAATAACTAATGCAGAGGACTTAAA
This sequence comes from Kiritimatiellales bacterium, assembly GCA_021734665.1. Lineage (GTDB taxonomy): Bacteria > Patescibacteriota > Gracilibacteria > Peribacterales > Peribacteraceae > UBA2144. Next base: position 10,680 of record JAIPIN010000015.1, on the reverse strand, counting down.
ACGTTTGGTGATACGCGCAACTGCAGATGCACGCGTAGAACTGGAAGACGTAGCAACCATTATTGATGGCTATGATTCCATACAATCCATCGTACGTTTCCGTGATAAAGAAAATACCAATACCAACGCTGTGTATCTCTCTCTTGCAAAACGCAAAGGTGAAAATGGCGTTACTGTCTCCAAAGCCATTTCCAAGCGACTAGAAGAATTACAAGAACGATTTATACCGCCAGATATTCATCTGGAAGTAGTACGTGACGAAGGACGAACCGCACAAGAAGCAATCTGGGGACTACTCAGTAATCTGATTATTTCAATCGTGATTGTAACTATTTTGTTGATGATATTCCTGCGAACACGCGCAGCATTGGTTGTAGCTATATCTATTCCACTTACTCTGGCAATCGTACTGATCACAGGATATGCAGCCGGACAAACAATCAATCGCATCACACTGTTTGCACTGATTCTCTCTCTGGGCATGCTGGTAGATGCGGCTATCGTAGTAGTGGAAAATATCGAACGACATCTAATTCGCGATAAAGAAAAGCTCAGCCAATCTGATGCGGCATCCAAAGCAGTAGGCGAAGTAGGAATGGGTCTAGTGCTATCTACACTCACATCTGTGATTGTTTTTCTACCAATGAAAGCAGTCACAGGAATGATGGGAGCATATATGGGACCGTTGGCATTTTTTGTACCTGTTGCATTACTCGCCTCTCTCTTTGTAGCCATAACACTCACACCATACCTAGCACGCGTTCTACTATCGGAATCTGATGCACAAACTGATTCACGTACACGTACCATGGATGTGCGATACCGCACCTTTATTCAAAAGGTGCTCAAAGACAAAAAACTGCAAAACAGAATTTTACTTGGAACACTGATTGCAACCGTAATTGCATTCTCATTCCCCGTGCTGGAAGTAATTCGCTTCCGGATGCTCCCGAAGGCAGACCGTGAACAATTCTACGTCTACATGGATGCACCACAAGGCACTCCTGTTTCAGAAACAGATGCTCTAGCCAAACGTATAGAAGACGCCATCCTCTCCGATCCAGCTGTACGCTCACTGCAAACAACAATTGCAACAGCACCGGTAATGGACTTTAACGGACTTTTTAAAGGCGCCGACCATCGAAACTCAACATTTCAAGCAACAATCAAAGCGAATTTAACTCATCCTTCAGATCGATTTGCACAATCAGAAACAATAGTGCAACGCATCAGGCCCCTAGTACAAACTGCACTGAAAGATGAACCAGATGTACAATGGATACTTGTGGAAGATCCCCCGGGACCCCCAGTACAAGCCACATTGTTAGCACGCATAAAGGGACCAGATCCAGAATTGCGTGATGCTATTGCACGCGATCTGTACGCAGCATTCCGTACTACTACAGGCGTGGAAGATACAAGTACCACCTTACCAAGCGGTGCACTGCAACGCGTAATAGATATTGATCATGCAAAAATCGCACACTCGGGAATAAGCACTCAACAAGTTATCACAACCCTTCGTGCAGCAACCAGCGGAATTCCGGCAGCCATTGCGCACCTACAAGAAAAGGAGCAAACGCACATTGTAATTCGTTTTCCCAAAGAAGCGCGCAGCGATATAGGAGATCTTTCACGCATCATGATCAGAAATACAGCAGGAGATATGGTACCGCTACTCAGCGTTGCAGACATACGTGATGATTCTGCACCTACTCCCATCTGGCATGACGAACGCGAACGCACAACAATGGTCATGGGAGAGATCTCTGCCAATCGGCCAGTTGTATATGCCGTCAAAGATCTATTCAAGATATTACTAAGATACAATCTTCCAAATGAACGAGGCGAATTGGAACACTGGAACCTATTCGGACTTACATACCGTGATTCAATAAGCCACGAACTTTACCGAATCGAGTGGGGAGGAGAATTCGAGATGACATTGGAGAATTTCCGAGATCTAGGTATGGCCATGGCAATCGCTTTCTTCCTAGTTTACGTACTGCTAGTGGCACAATTCAGCTCCTTCCGTGTACCACTTTTGGTAATGAGTTCCATTATTATGGGCTTTGCCGGAGTGATTTTAGGCTTCGCTGTTCTAAATCTATTTGGTATTTTCTTCTCCGCAACATCTATGATCGGTGCCATTGCGTTGGGTGGAATTGTAGTTAATAACGCAATCATCCTATTGGAATTTATTCAAGCAAAACTAAAAGATGGTTTCACGCACGAAATGGCAATTATCGAAGCAACACAAACACGCCTACGCCCCATTGTGCTTACCTCACTTACAACAGTATTAGGATCACTAACCATAGTCACCGATCCCGTGTGGTCTGGCTTGGCGTGGGCCATTGTATTCGGCTTGTCGCTATCTACTGTTCTAACACTTGTGATCTTCCCGATCCTCTATTACAGAATGGAAAGCACATAATTACGACACAACACCCTCATCAATTTCCGCTTCTTGTATAACTAAATCCTTCAGTACCACATCCTCTAACAAAGTGCGGTGCTGCCATTTACTCCAAAGTGTCCAAAATACTGCAATAAACGCACCAAGAATATTAGTAATCGCAAAAGACCACCAGATACCTTGTTCACCTAGTGGGGTGTGATACGCCAGAATGTACGCACAAGGAAACTGAATCACCCATTGTGTAATCAGTACAATCATCATAGATGCCTTGGTATCTCCGGCGCCACGCAACGTACCGATACTAATTTGTTGTAAACCGATACACCCAAACGTAAGTGCCACAATATGCAGGAATCTCGTACTTTGTATAATTGCATCACCACCTTCGGGGATAAAGAATACAACAAGCTTAGATGCAACTGCATAAATCACTACACCAATTATCGTAAGTGTACCGAATGTTATCAGGCTACCAATACGATAAGTACGCACTGCGCGATCAATCTTGCCAGCACCAAGGTTCTGCCCCACCAACGTAGACGTTGCCATGGCAAATCCCATAGATGGAATGATTACAAATACCAGCACACGTACACCTATACCATAAGCTGCCACAGTAATGGTACCGAATGTAGCAACCAACATCGTCATCACCATCATGCTAAATGCACGTGTAGATTGTTCAATGGATGCAGGCCAACCCAATCGGAATACCCGTAACATAAACCTCCAATCGGGTTTAAAGTCACGCACATGCAATCGGAAACCGTGCTTGCCAGTAAAGAGCAACGTTAAACCGATCAGTGCAGCTACACCTTCGGTAAACAAAGTTGCCATTGCCGCACCCGATACACCCATTGCAGGAATTGGTCCGTATCCGAAGATGAATAAAGGATCGAGAAAGAGATTAAGTATCACAGTTATCAAGACGATGAACATCGGCGCTTTGACCACACCCACACCGCGCATCAGTGACTGATAAACAAAGTATATAAATACAAAAATCAAACCAAGAAATGTAATCTGCAAAAAGCGCACGGCATCCGGCAATACATCATCTGCAGCACCCATCAAACGTATGATCGGTTCACTTAACTGATACCCCACAAACGATAGAACAACCGAAATCACCAGCACCATCAAGAGTGTCTGAACTGCAACATGATTCATCATGGTGTGATCCTCTCTTCCTTTGTACTGCGAAATCAGCACACTTCCCGCCAATGCCACGCCACCGCCCAAAGCAATCAACAGAAAATTTACTGGGAACGTGAGCGACACCGCAGCCACCGCCTGTGGACTTAATCGCCCCACCCAAAAGGTATCAATGATCTGATACGCAGATTGCAACATATGCGCAATGATGATCGGCACCGATAACCGTAGCATCGCTCCTACAATGGAGCCTTCGGTGAAGGAAACTGGCGCGCGTTTCATGAGGCGGCAGTATATCCGTTTATGTGAAACAATGCTGTAAATGTATTAAGTTTTGAACCAGATTACTTATTTTTTAAAGTATAAATACTAGTAAGGAATATCTTCGCAATTCATTGTTTCGAAAAAGAATTTATCAGGAGCTATGCCTTCTAAAATAACACCACGTACAAATGCATGGAATGTGTCTCTTGCATAATGACTGCCTGAATTTAAATTATTTTTCCATATGCATTTTAATACCTCAAAACTATTAATATCTGCTTCTTCCACAATATTTGATGCAAAAAAGATATGATTATCATCTTTTGCATAATCTCCATTTAGAGTTTTGAATGTATCAGGATTTGCATTTTTAATAATATTATTAAACCGATATACATGGTTTGCATCTTTCGAATAAGAATCAACATTCAAATCTACAAAAGATTCCAATTCTGCATCTTTCATTTTTGATTTTCTATAAAAAACACTCTTCCCGTCAGTATAATACTGACCACCACCATTAATGCGAACATGATCAGATTGATGATCTGAGAGCTTTGAACCAAAAAGCGCAAAAAGGATAATTGCGAATACCAAAACGCAAATGCTTATTAAAATTAATCTCATATCTACACCAGCTTATCAAAATACCGTTTAGCATGCTCGCTTACTTGGTAAAACATAATTGGTGTTTTGTTGAAATGATCCCCAAAGAAACCATAGAAGACAGTCGTATGCTCTTGATTAAGATACTTTAGGATAAAAAAGAGAATTGCTCTTACTTTGGATGAACTGTGAGATAAGAAAAAACTGGAAGAAGCAAAGCATATAATTATAGATAGATGATATTTGGCTCCACGGGCTGGATGTTTTTGAACTTATAACTATACTTATAACTTCATTATTGCTCTTGATCTCAGACGAAATGTTCCAGAGGTGTGTAACGGATCAAAAGTAATGTTGCAAGCAGACGTAAGAAGAGGCTTTCAGATAGGAATACTGGATAACGATGCATTAACAATGCTAGTATCCCCTTCTGAAATTCACAACATGCCAATCCAAGGCCATGCACCTACTAGGTGGAGAAGATAATTTATTTCTGACTGGAGCAGCAGGAACTGGGAAAAGTTTTTTATTGAGACAGTTTTTGCGCAGTAAACCAAAACGAGCCTATCCCGTTCTGGCAAGTACCGGTACGGCTGCACTACTTGTTGATGGCAGAACGTTTCATAGTTTTTTTGGTTTGGGAATATTGGAAGGAGGCAAAGATGCTACTGTTGCAAGAGTGCTTCATAAAGGACGTTCTATAAAACGTATCCGTGAAGCCGAGTGTATTGTTATAGATGAAGTATCCATGTTATCCGGAGAAACTTTGGCAGCAGCAGAAGAAATATCGCGACATGCCAGAGAAGATAATTCTCCTTGGGGAGGCTTGCGCATTGTTGTTGTCGGTGATTTTGCTCAGCTACCTCCGGTACAATCTAACGACTATCAACAACGCGACTGGGCATTTTGTCATCCAGTATGGGAGGCTTCTAACTTCCAATCGATCTATTTACAAACACCAGTACGTACAACTGAATCTGATCTTCTTTCTGTGCTCAATAACGTACGCTCTGGAATCGTATCCGAAGAAGTACACATGTTTTTAGATAGACGTTCTTACCCTGGTGATGATCATTTTGATGGTACACGCTTGTTTCCCAGACGAAATGCTGCAGATGCTTATAACCATAGTCGATTGGAAACAATCGCAAACAAGCTACATGAATTTCCAACTGAATACGCCGGCAATTCATATGGCATAGAGCAATTAAAAAAACAGAGCCCTATCCCAGAAGTGCTTTCGATTAAAGTGGGTGCACTGGTGATGCTACGAAAAAATGATATGTCTTTTCCATATAAGTACGTAAATGGATCACTAGGAACCATTACTGGCATTACAGATGATCAAATTAATATTCATCTGCTTAAAGGAAATAGCATAACTTTAGAACCACAAACATTTTCACTACTTGATGGCAATGGTAAAGAACGTGCCTCTGCTGTTAATTTCCCTATTTCTTTGGCTTGGGCAACTACTATTCACAAGGCACAAGGCGCATCTATAGATCGTCTACTCGTAAATATTTCCAACCTATGGGAATCGGGGCATGCATATGTTGCATTAAGCCGGGCAACCAGCGAAGAAGGATTATTTATAGAGAACTGGGAACCACAAAGTATTTTTATAGATCCTCTGGTGCAGGAATTTTATAAATATGTACAAGAAGAATGGCAACGTATTTCTGTTGCAATACCCGATACAGCACCCGAGATACTGCCAATGAATATTACAAAGCAGAAGAAAAGCAAGAAGATACCAAATTACAAACAAACAGAATCATATCTCAAACAGAAACTATCATTGGAAGACATCGCTAAAATTTTGGGATGGAAAGAAACTACTATTTTAGGACACATAGAAAAACTACTTTTGGAAGAAGCAGAAGATCCAGATATCCATTACTTGCGACCGCCTGCGGATATATTTGATGCAATTTCTAATGCTTTTAATGAGCATGGAACTGAATATTTAAAACCCGTATATGATGAATTAAATGGAGAACACTCTTACGATCAATTGAGATTGGTTCGATTATTTCTACTTTAAAAGTATTTCTGAGATTCCGCCCGTCATATGAGTTTCTCAATCTTCTGTAATAACTGAGGGAATTCAGTATATCCAGATGCTTTATTAAAATGCCCTGCACCTGATACAACATTAACTTCCGTATTAAGATGACCTGAAAGTTTTTCTGCTCGTTCCATTTTTAAATAAGGATCATTATCAGAATGAAAAATGGTGAAATTCAAACAATGGTCTTTGATAATCTCCCAATCAAATTTCTGGTCTGCAACAGCTCTTATAACCGGATCAAATTCATTGTCAGTTTTGCCCCATGCTGGAGCAACAAATAATGCTGCTTTGATTTTATACTTTTCTATAATCTTCAATGCAAATGCAACACCAAGACTATGGGCAATGATAATAGTGTCTTCATTAATATGTCCTTCATAAGAAAATAAAACACTCCACCAATGTTCTGGCAAAAGCGGTTCATGTGTAGGCAAATGCGGCACATCTACAGTCATCCCCTTCTGTTCCAACTGATCTTTAAGCCACGGAAACCAATTCTCACTAGGATTACCATAAATGCCATGAAGAATAAGCACATGAGACATGTTCATACTATAGCGTAAAATACTATCTACTATTTTGCAGTAGATCCCGAGAATGTATCGGCTGTGAGATGAAACCAATCATTTCTACCATCTTCGGGCAACAGCCATCCCCAATACATTGATTTTTGTGTTTCACTTAAACCTTGCCACGTTGGGCAATGTTCTTCCAAATCTTTTTCGAATGCTTCCAATGGATCCGTATCATGATTCTTCCAATTACCATCAATCATAGCCCGAATATTGCGCATATGCCCTCGCGGTCTCCCCGCATCTTTTGGTGGCAACGCTGCATTTAGCTCGGTAAACAAAATTGTATTCAGAAGTATGAACTTCCGCACTTGCATCTCATTCCCACCATACAGATCTCTAGAGAACTTATCGGTATAACGTGCTGCAATCGTACCCACTGGTTCTAAGCCAACAAATTCCTGATTATCCAAATCTACTCCTGCGCGTAACCTCTGCTTAAATGGTTTGCAATCCTCCGCCTTAAAGCGCATATATGTCTTTAGGAACTCTGCCATTCTGTCCGCAAGTTGTATGCGCGCACCACTTGGTATCTTAATTCCGTTTTTATCATTAAGCACAAAAACAGACAGCCGCATCGCTCTATCAGACTTGATCACACCTCCTTCTTTGTAATTACCACCACTTACGTAGAATGGACCCATGTCACCCAACAGATCATCACGTTCACGCGTAAACTCTTGTTGTTCCTCTGCAGATAATCCATCTGGAGTTTTTCCCATAAAAATATCCACCATGCCCTGCACAATCAAATTGTATTCCTGCACATCAATCCCCTTATTCAGATCCGCCACGTTCAATCGTGAAAAAATTCTTATGGTGTAATAGTTACTGTAATCTGGCGAATTCTCAAAAGTCTCACCAGGGTTCTCTCCAAAGTACCTCTCATAAAATGGTTTGCTTAAATCGGGAGCAGTAACCGCCATCTCCTCTATTTCTCCTTTCAGATCAGCAATTTGTTCCGTGGCATCCTGTTTTGTTTCACGTATCTCTTTATCCTGTGGCGTTTCACCGGAACTAGGCACACGATTTGCTCCTTCCTTATAATGGAGTAATCTTCGCTCGCCCAAGTAAAGACAGTGTGGATGGTGCTGATGCACAAAATAGGTGTGTATATTGATTTTACAGGTATATTATAGCATGTTTTGTGTATTGAGTGTGGTGAATTTGGCTCCACGGGCTATTTGCTATTCGAACAAGATAAGAGTTACAGAATAATAGAAAGGTTCTATACTTGTTGCATGGATTCGTATAAGCATGTTTTTCAAGCACTCGATAAAGCAAAAATAGACTATATCATTGTCGGAGGAGTAGCGATGAATTTGCTTGGCTGTCCTCGATTTACAAATGATATTGATATCCTTTTAGCACTTGATAAGAAGAATATGCAGGCTATGAAGGATGCTATGCAAGAATTGGGATATGAGCAAAGAATCCCACTAGCCATAGAAGAGCTGGGAGACGAGCAAAAAGCGAAGAAGTTTGTTGAAGAGAAAAACTTGCTTGCATACACATTCTATCATCCAAAGGAACCACTCTACTCTCTCGATATTATCGTTGATGCATCTCTTCACTTTTCACATTACAAGAAAAATATCGTCCATAAGGACGTTTGGGGATTATCACTACCGGTAGTTTCCATCGATGATCTTATTGGCCTAAAACAGGAAACCAATAGGGAAAAGGATTCATTAGACATTGCAATGCTGATAGAGTACAAGGGATTATGAAAGATTACTCTTCATCTGTTGATCGGGAATTGCTTCGCGAAATGAAGTACAAATCTACTGCGCAGCAGAGAATGAATTGGTGGCTTGACGCTATTGAATTTGTAAAAGAGAGCAGAAAAAATTGGAAGAAGGAAACCTCAAAACAGTAATTAATGAGGTGAGTTTGTTGATAGATTGGTTCGGTGTAATAGGCAATCTTTCGCTCAGATACAAAAAGGCAGACGATATTTGAACATATCCAAAATATTAATAAGTAAAGAGGTATATACTTAACTTCTCTTACTCAAATTTTATATGAATCAAAAAACTTTTACACAAGAAGAAGCTTTGGCTGTAGCTAAACAATTAAACATTAAATGGGATAAGTCTTTGTTTGATATAGATCAATTTACACGAGGAATGTCTGTTGAACTTGAGCATGGCAGTCGTGATTCGGAAACAAATGTCACAAATGATGACCCACTCCTTACAGGTAAAATTGCCTTAGCGCATCTAAAGGAGTTTCCTGATTACTACACTCGTTTGGATATACTGGAAAAAGAAGCAGATATCTTTTGGGCGAAAAAAGATTAAGTATAAAAAGCCTGATTTAATTTAGATTTGGCTCGATTCGAAGCTTTACTATGTACATAAGAGTAAAATAGTAGACGTTAATTAGTTTCATTAATTTCAAAAAAAATATGCGCAAAACACTACTCTATGTCTTGATTATTTTCTTAATTATTTGTGCAGCCGGAATTGCACTGGGCTTTTTATATGCATCTTTACCAGGACATCATCCGCAAGAAAATAGGCAAGCTTGTGAGAGCGTTGGCGGAGACTGGTCAGATGAGCAAAGAGTGTGTCTTTTATCATACAAAGAAGGTGGCGAACCTTGTAAGGACGGAGGGCAATGTATAAGTGGAATTTGTTTTCCGCCAGAATTATCCGATGAGCAGAAAATAGCTATTGAACACGAATCTATCAAAAATATTGTTGGAACATGTTATGCAGATGAATTTGCTTCTGGATGTGTGAAACAAGTAATTATGGGAACAGTTTCAAAAGAGTCACTTTGTTTGAACAATTAGCGCTGTTCAACTTTTGCCACTTAAACTATTTTTCCATTACGGCATCGAAATTAGTGCACCCGTTGCATTAAATGTTTCAAGCTCTGCACGAAAGAGCTCATAATAAACTGTTTCATAAGAAATAGTGACAGATACTCCCACTTCAGCCCATTCATATAGGGCTATAGCATCGTCAGGAAGCAATCGCACACAACCATGGCTTACAGGAATACCAATGTGACCCAATGCTTCCGACCAGTACCCTGATGAAGCAGGTGATATACCTAGATATGGCAACGCATGCATTCCGTGCGATCCATTTTTCGTAAATGAAAGATAGTAGGGCATCCGATACGGAATCGCTTGTCCGCTAATACGCAGCTCTTGTTTTCTGAAAACCTGAAAGATACCCACAGGCGTAGGGGTGATTGCTTTGCCCGAACTGACTGGATATGCACGAACCATAAATCCGTCTTCCAATAAAAACATCATTTGCTGACCCAAATCTATGGCAATTTCTTTTTGTATCACTACGCCACTCTCAGTCATTACCTCTATGGATGCATTTTCCGCATATGTTTCTGTATGTATTTTATTTCGATCTGTTCTCTGCAACATATATTCTGATGCAAATGCATTTGATATGAGAAGTGCCGAGAACAGCACATTGAATCAACTACTACCAGCTGAAGACTGGTAGTTTGGCTGATGACTGAAGTCATGTATTAACGATCGTGAAACTATCTCCTCGTTTTTCCATGTCTTCATCTTGATGCTTGATATATTCCATGATTGCTTCATCTGTGAT
>JAIPIN010000014.1 GCA_021734665.1 Kiritimatiellales bacterium | reverse complement strand
GGATCAACCGTCCCTCTTCGATAAGTTGGACGATTAATTATCTCTAAAACAACTCCCGCCTTGCCAGACGCTTGCGTCGCCTGCGATTAAGCAGGCAAGCCCAAAGCCACCTGCCCTCAGGCTGGTGGTCGGTTACTTTAAAGGAGAAACTATATGAATGTTGTATCAACAGCTCTCCCCTTCCTCCTGTGGAGGAAGGGGCTGGGGGATGGAGGCTGTTCTCGTGGCGCGCTACCCCTCCATCTTCATTTTTAATTATTCATTTCCCAAACATATGCGTTTGCCGATTCACATTTCTTTACCTTCCTTACCTTCTTTACCTTCATTACAATGAAAGTATGCAACTCCAACGACTCAGCGGCAGAAAGATCTGTGATCGTGTAATGAGGCAGGGCAAACTTTGGAAAGGAAAGACTTTGGTCATACGCTGGTTATCAGGAGCCCCCAAACATCCCAATATAGACCCCTCAGCGTGCGCTTTATACGTTGGTACGTATGCATCCACAAAACTGGATAAATCAGCTGTAAAGCGTAATAGAATGCGAAGGCGTTGCCGTGAGGCATTGCGCAGAGAGGTTAAAGAACATTCCAAACTCCCAACGATCCAGTTGTTGATGACGCCAAGATCCCCTAGTCTCTCCTGTGACTTTGCGGATATCCAAGAGGATGTTCGTTCATTTCTTTCTTCCGTATAAATATGTCTGCAAAACCTAAAAGTAAACTACGAGATTTCTTTGAGTTCTTTATTTTGTTTTTAGCGCTCTACTTTCTTACACAGCTTGCGCTTAAGCAGTTTTTCCCAGATACGTTTAGCAAAGATGGCAATGGCAATGGTGCAACTGGGGTTGTTCTCTCTATGCAGGATGCAACAGTTAAAGGGGATCATCATCCGGTGATGATAATCAAAAATCATACAGAAGAAACACTTAAGTTTGATGATTCATGTCCTAAACCTCCGGTTATTGTTGTGAGGGTTGCCGAGAGTGGCGAAGAAGAAGCGTTAATTACAATGGAAGAAAATGCAGTGCCTTGTGTTCCACTTACAGAAATTGAATCGGGTGGCAAAGTTACTTACGAACTTTCACCTTGGAAGTATTCATTGTTTTCTGAGTATGGTACATATCGTCTAATGTTGCCTATAAGTTCTGATGTGCAGGAGTCATCTCCTGTTGTGGAATTTTCTATAAGCGAAGCGGGTCCTATAACACAAATGTTCCGTGCGTTTATTTCTAAACCGCTTCTTAATCTTTTGATTTTGATTGCATCATTTATGCCTGGTTATAATTTGGGTCTTGCGATTATCATCCTCACAGTACTTGTTAAGCTTGTACTCTTTATTCCAACGCAGAAGGGATTAGAAGGGCAGCGACGTATGCAGGCGGTGCAGCCAAAGCTTGAAGAAATTAAAAAGAAGCACAAAGAAGATCCTAAGCGTATGCAGGAAGAAACAATGAAAGTTTGGAAGGAGCACAACGTTAATCCTATGCAATCTTGTCTGCCTATCTTGGTGCAGATGCCAGTGTTAATTGGACTCTTCTTTGTTATCCGTGATGGTTCGATTTTAGAGTTATCGCAGCATTTAATTTATGGTCCATATCAAGACTTGTCTTGGACGTGGGGGACTAACTTTTTGGGATTGAATCTGACGGAACCAAATATTTATGTGATGCCACTTTTGTTGGTGGTACTTCAATTCTCACAGATGAAACTAAGCTTTGCGATTGCAAAAAAGAAGAAGGAATCCAAAGAAACCAAGGAATCCAAAGAATCCAAGGCAGGCAAAAAAGATCCTCAGGCGATGCAGCAAAAAGTAATGATGTATGGTCTTCCGCTTATGATTGGTTTCTTTGCTCTTAAGTTCCCTGCAGCCGTATCATTGTATTGGGCAGTATCAACTTTGTTCGCAGTTGGGCAGCAGTTGGTAGTTAATAGGAAGGAGTTGAAGTAAGAGGTTCTGAGGTGGTCGGGGATTAGTTGGATGGTTGGATAGTTGGATGGTTGCTGGTTTTTAGTTATGTCTTGTTGTAGCTTAAGAAGCTTGACAGTATTTTTGGTGGAGAGTAAAAAGAACGCATCTTAAGCTTAAAAAATGGAATCTGAGAATGACTTTGCAACACGCTTGGCAAACTCTGCTCAACAGATTGCTACAGATCGATTTGATTCTGATGCGCAAAAAGAGTTTAGGGAATTTTCTGTTAAACTTGAAGCAGAGGTTTCTGACTGGTTAGAATATCTTGATAGTATTCAGCCGCAGTCTTTATTGTAACCTTAATATACAAGGCATCTATAGTGACTCATTCTGTTTTTGTTATGGTATCTTCACCTGCTTATGAAGGAATATTATGTCTATATTTTGGAATGCTCTGATAACAGCTTCTACACAGGAGTTACGAATAACTATGAGCTGCGCTTATCACAGCATGCGGAAGGAAAGGATACGAGTGCATACACGTATTCGCGTAGACCAGTTAAATTAGTCTATAAAGCTGAATTTAGAGATATCGATCAGGCTATTGCGTGGGAAAAGCGGGTGAAGCGATGGAGCAGAAAAAAGAAGGAAGCTTTGATAAGAGGGGATTTTGAGGAATTGCCAGAACTGGCGAAAAGACAAACGCCTTTCCGCAAAGTGTCATCCTGAGGAGCCCCGCCTTTATGGTTCGAGACGCACTCCGCTTTGCTTCGTGCTCCTCACCATGACAGGCGGGGCGTCTCGAAGGGTGGCACTTTGCATTCTTCAGTGTGACACGGTGGTGTATCGAAGGATGACGCTGAGCAATATTTTCCTCACCATGACAGGCGGGGCAGCCTGTCCTGCTTGCCGGCCAAAGCACAAAGTGCGACGGCTGGAGCCTGTCGAAGGGTCTCGAAGGGTGGCACTTTGCATTCTCCAGTGTGACACAGCGGTGTATCGCTTAAGCAATCGCCACCTCATCACATAGGTACACATCCCTTGAGACGTTCTTTAGAGCAAGTTTTAATGAAACATTAGGCAACCGTCACCTCATCACACAGATACACATCTTGTATTGCATTGAGCAACTCGATCCCCTCCTCGCGTGGCTTTTGGAAGGCTTTGCGTCCAGAGATAAGTCCGCATCCTCCTGCGCGTTTGTTGATTACTGCGGTCTTAACTGCTTGCTGTAAATCGTTCTCTCCAGATGAACCACCAGAGTTGATAAGACCAATACGTCCCATGTAACAGTTGGCAACTTGGTAACGTGTAAGATCAATCGGATGATCAGTGCTGAGTTCTGTGTACATGCGCTCGTCCGTCTTTCCGTAACTACTCTCGGTGTTCATTGCTTTAAATCCACCGTTGTTTGTTGGTTGTTTTTGCTTGATGATGTCGGCCTCGATTGTCACACCCAAGTGGTTGGCTTGGCCCGTCAGGTCTGCGGAGTTGTGATAGTCTTGGTCGCGCTTGAATTCATTGTTCCTCAGGTAACACCACAACACCGTAAAGAGCCCTAGTTCATGCGCTTTTTCGAATGCTTTGGCTACCTCTACTATCTGTGCGCGAGACTCCTGCGATCCATAGTAAATGGTCGCTCCAACTCCCATTGCACCCATCTTATGTGCCTGTTCTACAGAGCCAAACATTACTTGATTGTAAGTGTTGGGATAGGTGAGTAATTCGTTATGATTTATTTTCACAATGAATGGAATTTTGTGCGCGTACTTCTTAGACATTATTCCAAGCACTCCCAAAGTTGATGCAACTCCATTGCATCCTCCTTCTACTGCGAGCTGAATAATATTTTCTGGATCAAAGTAGTCTGGATTTTTTGCAAACGATGCACCTGCGGAATGTTCTATACCTTGATCAACTGGAAGGATGCTTAAAAATCCTGTTCCTCCTAGCCTTCCATTGTTATACAAACCCAAAAGATTCTTTTGCACTTTTGATGATCGATCAGATTGCGAAAAGATTTCTTGCACCTGACTTGGGCTTGGTAGATGCAATCTACTTTTATCGATTGTTTTGCATTGGTGATTCAATAGTGAATCGGCATCTGCACCAAGTATTGATTTTATTTTGTCTAAGTTCATGGGTTGAGTGGGAAGATGATTGTGACTTGAGAGTACCACGCACGAGGAAGGTCGAAAAGTCGGAAGGCCGAAAGGTCGGAAGGTCTGAAAGGTCGAAAGGTCGAAAGGTCGGAAGGTCGGAAGGTCGGAAGGTCGAAAGGTCGGAAGGCCGAAAGGTCGGAAGGTCTGAAAGATGAAATATGAACTTATAACTATACTTATAACTTCATTTTTATTACTATATTGATAGTATGGGCTTAGGGGATTGACATTTTGGCTAATTCGAGTAGACTGCTCCGGCTTCTGACGAACTTGAGAAATGAATGAATTTAGCTCAAGTGGTTATGCAGAAGTGTTCGCACGAAAGGAGTCTCAATCGTGCAAAATGCTCTTTCTTTTAACGGGTATTTTTCTATTCACGAAGATGGCACGATCAATGTTCATGACATTAGTGAACACATCGTTCCCCTCATCGCGAAGGGGTGCATTGTCATTGGTGCAGAGCGAGCAAGAGATTTACTACTTGCCGAGATGCGCCAACCCAATATGCCCCGACAGACATCTGAGGCATTATTGCGTGCGATCGGTTTGCTGCAGACAGTAAGCGCATCAGTCGAATCGCTAGCAATGGCCTTTGCACATTGCGATGTGTTTGAGGCCTTACGTTATCCGTCTCCCGAGGAACAACCCGTTTTGCAAAGCGCTTGAGCAACCTCGTGTTGCTCATCATCGCCGGTAGACTCGTTCGCGAGTTTGCCGGCCCTTTTTGATGTTCAAGCCATATACGGTATCTATTGACAAATATTGATTTTAATGTAAAATTTTGCAGCTCTGATTCTTTCAGAGTATTTGTGATTTGTTCTTTTCCGTCCCCCGAGGAGCCCCAGCAAGGAGGTGCTATATGCTGGTACTGTCACGCAAGAAGAACGAGAGTATTGTCATCGCGGATAACATAACGATCGTCGTCGTCGAGATCCGCGGCGACAAGGTTCGCCTTGGGGTGGAAGCCCCAAAGGAAGTGCCGGTTCACCGTCGAGAGGTCTTCGATGCGATTCGTCGCAACGAAGCTGCTGCCACAGAAGGCAATGCGGACACCGCTAAGACGACCAAGGACTCCTAGGAGTCCAGTCACAAATGCCAAGCCTCGAGCTTGGCAAAAAGGCCTACTGATCCTCGTGATCGGCAGGCCTTTTAAATATGTGCCATTCCCTTACATTCCTTACCTATTTACATGTTATAACGGCGCTAATGCGCCGTGCTGCGATTCACGAATCACAGCTACGGTTTTAATATTAAATTCTGGTATGCTGGGCGCATGTCTTCATTACATCTCTACAACACCCTTACTAAAAAAGAGGAGGAGTTCACCACAATAGAGGAGGGGAAAGTTCGTATGTATACATGTGGTCCAACTGTGTACGGTCGGCCGCACATTGGTAACTATTCATCCTTCTTGATGGCCGACTTAATAAGGAGGTGGTTAGAAGTTTCTGGTTACGAAGTGTTACACGTTAAAAACATTACAGATGTAGGACACTTGGTTGCAGATCAAAATGAGGGGGAAGATAAGATAGAAAAACAGGCAAAGCAGGAGAAGACAGATCCGCTAGCAGTAGCCAAAAAGTATGAGGCAATGTATCTGGAGGATGAGGCGGCTTTGGGCATGCTAGAGCCGTTTAAACGCCCTCGTGCTACGGAGACTATTAAAGAGATGATAGAACTTGTTAATACTTTGGAAGAAAAAGGTTTCACTTACGAGACAGAAGATGGCATCTACTTTTCGGTAGAAAAGTTTGCAGACTACGGCAAACTTTCTGGTAACACTTTAGACAACTTAAGCGCAGGATCACGAGTGGAAGTGAATGATGAAAAAAAACATCCCGCAGACTTTGCACTTTGGAAGAAGTGTGTAGGTGAAAATGCTCATCATATATTAAGGTGGGATTCCCCCTGGGGAGAAGGCTTCCCGGGGTGGCACATAGAGTGCAGTGCTATGAGCATGAAGTTCTTGGGAGACGAGCTGGACATACATACAGGAGGTGAAGATAACATCTTCCCGCATCACGAATGTGAGATCGCTCAAAGCGAGTCTGTAACCGGTAAATCGTTCTCTAGGTTTTGGATTCACCGCAGAAGGATAGATATGGGCTCAGAGAAGATGTCCAAGAGCTTAGGCAATGTGTTAAGTATTGTTGACGTAATTGAGAAGGGATATAGCCCATTAGACCTTCGTTACCTCTTTTTATCAGTCCATTATAGGACCAACTTGAAGTTTAGCTGGAAGGGAGTTGATGATTCTAAGAAGGCGAGACGGAAGGTTGTTGAGTGGATGGGGGAGGTTGGTTCTTTGAAGGAGTCAAAGGATGCAAAGGAGACAAAAGAGAAAAAGGAAAAACAGGAGCACCCGTCCTCGGGTGCGGTTGGAAAATACACAGAAAAATTTATTGATGCAATGAACTCTGATCTTAATACGCCGCAGGCTTTGGCAGTTATCTTTGATTGTATGTCTTGGTCTCGTAATCAAAAGGATTGGTCACATAATGCCCTAGAAGCGTTGAATGACTTTATAGCAATGGCTCGTCATACATTCGGATGCTTTGAGCCAGAGGAGGTCAGCGATGTTCCGGCGGAAGTTCGGGCGTTACTTGATGAGCGCAAAGTTGCTCGTGACGATAAGGACTTTAAGACGTCAGACAAGCTGCGTGATCAAATTAAAGAGTTGGGTTGGGAGGTGAGGGATGAAGAAGGGGAGCAGGTGGTTCGTAAAATGTAGATTCAGATAGATTGGATGGTTGGATAGACTGGATAGTTGGATGGTTGGATGGTTGAATGGTTGAATGGTTGGATGGTTCGCAAGCGATCATCAGGTCTGCTGCCACTTTAGAACCATCCAGCCATATAGCCATTCGGCAATTACTCATTCTCTAGTAGCAAATACAATCTTGCGTATAATTTATCAATTTATCTAGTTTTCCCTCTCAAAAGCCAAAACATTCATACCAAATGTAATAAACACTTGACAGAAATGAGAGATTTACACCAGTAATTTGGCAGTTGGCAAGTGGTATTTTTGTCTTCTGAAAGCTATAAACTAGTCGTTTTAAGGGCTTGCAGAGCCTTTAAATGGCGTTATAGGCCTTAATAAGGCGCAGGGATGGCTACTTTTGCATTAACATTAGGTGTAACAATCCTCACTTTTCTTCGTTTAATTAAGCGCACGGAGAGGTGTAGGAGTCTTGCTTCTATACCCTCGTTCTCCTAAGATCTTGGAAAGATTCGTTCCCCAAGTGTAAAGGAGAGCGCGATCTGTGTAATAGTTCCTTCACAATTCGGCACCTTGCCTTCCCTTACCTCGAGAGAGGGGCGACAAATCCCCACGCTTTCGGCTCCTAGATGAGCTTGTTAAGCCGTGTTTTTAATACGCACGATTCTTTAATGAAGGCCTTGTCCTGTGTCTCGTGTTCTCTCTTTATACATAAGGAGTTTCCCGCGCACTTAATTTGCGGGAGCCCACACAGAAGAGACATGGAATAATTCTGACAAGAGATGTGTGCAATCAAAACTTACAACCATACGAATATTTTTTTGTTCCGTTTTATTTACTCTTTCTTTTTACTTATATGGACTTTACTCGCTTGAAGAAAGTTCTCGCAGGTGTGTCCGTCGCTGCAATTTCACTTACCCAGGCCGGGAGTGTATTTGCCGCATATACGGATGTTCCTTCGGGAGTCTGGTTCGAGGATGCTGTTAACGCTTTCGTTGACGCAGGTTACCTCGATGCAGGCCAGACACGCTTCCGCGGTGGCGACAACGCCAACCGTGCGGAGTTCGTAAAGCTCGTCGTAGAGCTAAATGGTGGGATTCTTTCAACTCCTCCTGCCGTTCCTAGCTTTGATGACGTAGCAACTGGTGCTTGGTACTACGGTTTCATGGAAGAAGCCGGAAAAGAAGGATGGGTACGTGGTGATGGTGACTGTTACGGCAGCCATCCTTGTTACGCTCGTCCTAGTGCTGGTATCAACCGTGCAGAAGCAGCAGCTCTTATTGTTCGCTCCTTCGGGCTCGGTGCCACAGGTGACGCATCTCAGTTCGTCGACAACCCATCCGGACAGTGGTACACAGATGTCATTCAGACAGCTGCTGATCACTGTGTCCTACAGGGTGACGACTCAACAGGACGTGTTCGCCCAGGTGACAACATGAACCGTGCAGAAATGGTCGTTATGCTTTACCGTGTAGATCAGGGTCTCACCTTTGGTGTAGATTGTGGAACTACAGCAGGTGGAGAAGCAATGATCGTTGATGCAGTTTCTACATCAGCTACAACTTTAGAGGTTGAGTTCAATGTAACTTTGGATGCCGCTTCCGCTGAGGATGTTGCAAACTACACTGTTACAGGCTCTCCTACAGTACCTGTAAGCTCTGCTTCTTTGCTAAATCCACAGACAGTTGAGCTAACACTTGGTGCAAATCTTTCCGCTGGCCATGAATACACAGTTTCAGTTAGCAATTTGCTAGCTGCTGATGGCAGTGTGATTGATGATGCTATTACCTTCACAGGCTACACGTCTTTTGTGCAAGGTGATGGTATACTAGAGCTTTCACTATCCGCTGCTTCTCCTGTTGGGGACACCGTTCCTAAGGGTGCAGTTGGTGTTGTAGCTCTTTCTGTGGATCTCACAGCATCTTGCGATGACTCTGTTACCATCGAGAGCATGACAATCCTTCACGAAGGATTTGGTGCAAGCTCCGATATAAACGGTGTCTACGCTGCTATCAATGGTGCTCGCGTAACACGCAAGCGCACAATCGATGCAGAAGATCAAACAGCAGATTTGAGGTTCGCCTCACCTCTTGTTCTTGATCCTTGTGAGACAGTGACAGTTGATGTTGTTGTAGATTACGAAAGTTCTGCAACAGCTTCTTCTGAGCACAATCTTGTTGTAGAACTTCCATCTGACGTCTTTGGAAATGCTAAAGAAGTCACTGGTAACTTCCCTATTCGTGGTAACACTTTCCGCATTGCCGCTATCACAAGTGGTACCGTCTCATTGACGTACCGCACGGTTTCACCTGATGAAATCGAGATCGGCGATAAGGGAGTTGTTATTGGTAAGTGGGAAGTGTCTGTTAACTCTACAGAGGATCAGACATTCTACTCAATGACTCTAGAACAGAACAGTTCCACATCTGATGGTGATTTTGTAAATATTGCAGTTCGCCGCACAGATGGAACCATTCTCACCAATACAGTTGCACAGACAGTTGGCGACTTCGTCACACTCGTCTTCGATCCTCCATTTACGGTCCTCGAAGGTGACAAAGTGACACTCGAAGTAATTTCCGACATCGTCGGAGGAGCAGGTGATTCGATCATCATGCACTTTGAGGAGTCTTCTGACCTCTTCGCAGTTGGATCCCTTTATGGATACGGTGTTAATGGTCAGCTTTATGGTTCACAAGTAAGCTTGCCAGCAGAAACATCTCTTTTGCCTGATACTGTAAGTATCGATGCTGGTGAATTCACTATCGGTATCAATGGTCCTGCAACTCAGGATTACACTCGTGATGACAACGATGCAGTACTCGCGGAAATTCAATTCCAAACAGGTGGTGAAGATATTGACGTTAAAGATCTCTTCATTGCAGTTCAGGGAACCACATCTACTGGTGCTGGAATCGCTGGCGTTACTGCGAGCGACGAAATTCATGAAGTTTTGGAAGATGTAGAAATCCGTAACACAACAACAGGTAGAACTATTGATGGTGTACGTCTAACTACAACAAACACTACCGATGGTGACTACTTTACAAGTGCTACAGAGACCTTCCAGATTTATCGTTTTGATGACTTTATCGTTCGCGGAACAGAGACATGGGAGTTCCGTGTAGACTTCATTGATAACGGTTCTACTGCTCACCCAACAAGTGGTGATCAGTTCAAAATCCACATTTGTGGTGAGCCAACTCAGATTCGTTCTGGTGGCACAAACATTGCAAACGTCACAAAATGTGACTTTGGCGGCTTGATCACTTCATCTACTTCATATCAGATGCAGATCGAAGGCCTCTCTACAGGAGATAAAGTCGGTGATGTTCGCCCACGTGGTAACATTTCCGGTAACTATCAGCGTATTGCTGTTGCCACCCTCACAATTGCTGTGAAGGCAATTGGTACAAGTGATACAGCAGTAGAGAATGCCAGCAATGTTAATCTCTTGAGATTTGAGGCACGTGCCGGTGAAGCAGAAGATATTCTATTCACAAAGGCAATCTTCGAATCACAAAGTGGTTCATTGAACAATGGTCAAAACTATGCTCTATGGGTTGATACCGATGGAGATGGTGATGTCGACACAATCATTGAGGATGGTGTTGCCAGCCAGTCTAGCCAGATTACCTTTGGTGATATGGCCGGTGGTGGATATGTCATTCCAGCTGAGACCACAGTAATCTTTGAGGTCCACTCTGACATTTCTTCATCTCTAACAGGTAATGATCTTCAGATTAGATTCGATACTGGTTCTACTGTTACCTTCTTGGAGGCAGAAGAGCTTGATGATGGTAGTAATCTTTCCGGTATTAAGTACAACGTAGCCGGTGGTACATATACCTTCATCAATTCTGCAACAACTGCAGACGTTATCGTTTCTATTACTGAATCTCAGCCATGGACACTCGTTAGCCAAGGAGACCTATATGTCTCACAATCCACAGTTGCTTTGCGTCAGCATCAGCTACTAGGTGGAGAGCTTGGAGAGCCAATCCTACGATTGCAATTCCGTGCTCAAAACGAAGCTATCGATGTTACAGATATTCAGTTGACTAACTCAGGAAGCACAACCACCAAGGAGGTCGATCGTCTCGAGCTCTACAAGGACGGTGAATCAGATCCATTCGCACTCGCCACAATTGGTGGATGTGGAAGCGATGATGTTCTTACTGTTAATCCAGGTGCTGCTAGCGCAGCAGTTAAGACTTTCTGTGCCAATATGGAGAGCCGCCAGTTGGTGGTCCCAGAAGGTTCAGAAGTTGATGTTCTTGTCCGACCACGCCTTAAGACTGATGTTCAAGGTGGTGTTTCTGGACAGGTCGTCCAAGTCTTCCTTGATAAGAAGAACGTTTCTAGTGAAGCTTCTGGATCTGGTGCAGTTCGTGCACGTGGTGATGAATCCAGCAACAACCTAGATGCCAACGATGAAGACACATCTGCAGAAGGAGAAGTGTTCATTGGAACCGACTCCATTGCAGCTAATGCTTACATTTCTGGTAAGAAGAACGTTGTTGTGATGTCAAAAATCACATCTATCACGAATGCCAGTGACGATCCAAGTGGATCAGCCATTCCTATCGGATTGTCTGACATTGGTAAGTTCAAATTTACGGGTGCAAATCACACCAACTCGAAGAATGGAAACAATGCTTCCGTTCTTACGGGTATTATCTTCAACGTGAATGCGACAAATGTCTCACTCGGTACCGCCGCTAGTGATTTCCGTCTATATAACGAGGCAGATTCCACAGTAACACTTAGCTGTACAGATTACGCTAATTCAGCAGTGCGTAACGAGCCAGCTTCTGTTGCATCAGGATCTCTTCTTGTTGTTTGTCTAAACAATGACGGAACTTTACAAACAACCATTAACCCAGGTGCAAGCACTGTGTTTGTACTCCAGGCTAATGTAACGGATCAGAACAACTCTGCCGTTGGAGCACCTAGCACATTGCAGGTGTCCCTACAGAATTTCGATACAATTAATAGAAATGTATTCGGAAATGTTTCTGGAACCAACTACAGTAATATTAAGTGGTTGGACGAAGATACGACTGCAACTCCATTCACATGGGTCGAATACCCATCGACTGTTGTTAAGTCGACAAGCTACGCTGGTTAATTCCCTCTTAGCTTTTAAGATTAAGCCTCCCAGAAATGGGGGGCTTTTTCTTAATATTTTTAAAAATATTAAATGGCTGGATGGTTACATGGCTGGATGGTTCTAAAGTGGCAACAGATCTGATGATCGCTTGCCTGCCTGTCGGCAGACAGGCGAGCCATCCAACCATCCAACCATCCAACATTACTTACGACAGTATTTTCCTTTTCAATTTTAGTAACGAATTACTCACTGGTTTCAAAACCACAACCTTCTCTTCTGGATACTCAATTACTTCTCCTCCAAATTTTTCTTTAAATGCACTTACTCCTTTCCATGGATGAGAGTTGGGAGCATCGATAGGTGCGATGCCAAAGAAGTCGTACTTTGTACATCCTCGTGCTTTGCTCAAACGCATAGATTCCCACTGAAGCACGTATGGGGCCATAACAGCCCTATAAGAGGCGCTAGAAGCTCCGTAGTAATATGTACCAGTTTCACCCCAAAAAACGCCCAGAAGCCCAGCAATGGGCTTTTTATTTTGGCCAATTCGGGCAAAAAGCAAAAAACTGCCATCCAAAGCGTCCAGAAATTTTTGATAGTGATTTTTGGAGTGACCGGTGAACTTATCTCTCTTGGTTGTCTCACTAACAAGTTCATAAAATGCATCGATGTCGCGTGACTCTTCTATAGTGACTCCGTGTTTTTGTGCGACGCGAATATTGTATCTACCTTTGGGTTTCATCTGTGCAAGAATCTCTTCCTCGGATTTTGTTAGGTCGATGATTCGGGTGGCGGCGGGGTGTTGGTAACGATTGGAATTAAGAATTGAGAATTGAGAATTGAGAATTAGGTTAGGGTTTAGAGGTGAAAAGAAAAGAGCTAAGCAATGGTCATCGGATGCGTGCCTGATTATTTCTTCTAACAAATTATCAATTATCAATTTTTCATTATCAATTGGTCCAATCGGACCCCGTGGTATTTCCCAAGTCGAAATCCCGAAAGTTGTGCGATCAATAATGACGAGTGCAGAGGCGACTATCTCATTCCCCTCTTTTGCAACGAATAATTTTGTCTCCCTACCAAGTGCTTCTTGATATTTTTTCCATTCCAGAGATTGCCACAAAGATCCGTATGGATGTGTGCGCAGCCAGTGGTCATATTCTGAAAATTCTTGAGGAGATTTAAGTAGTTTTATTTTCACGTGCGAGAATGAATAATGAATAGTTAAAAATGAATAATATTAGAGTTGTAGCTTACATCACGTTTTATAAATTTTTCATTATTCATTATTCATTATTCATTTAAAATGCATGTATGACTTATACCCTTCCCAACCTCCCCTACTCGTACGACGCCCTAGAGCCACATTTTGATGCCAAGACGATGGAAGTGCATCATTCTAAGCACCACCAAGGTTACGTAGATAAAACTAATGCAGCACTGGAAGGAACGCAGTGGGCGGATAAATCTATCGAAGAAGTAATAATGAATCTTGATAAACTTCCGGAAGAAAAACAAACCACAGTTCGTAATGTTGGTGGCGGAGTTATCAACCATAATATGTTTTGGAAGTGTCTTAGTCCTGATGGAGGGGGTGAACCGGAAGGAGATTTAAAAGATGGCTTAATACAGGGCTTCGGAGATTTTGCGACTTTTAAAGAGAAATTTACACAGTCAGCTGCCTCACTATTCGGATCAGGGTGGGCGTGGCTAGTTGTTAATAATAATTCACTAGAAATTATGACCACTCAAAATCAAGATTCTCCGCTAACACAAGGGCTAAATCCAATTTTATGTTTAGACGTTTGGGAGCATGCTTACTACTTGAAGTATCAAAATAAGCGGCCGGAGTACATCGAGGCGTTTTGGCAGGTGGTGAATTGGGATGAGGCTGCAAGGCGCCTGAAAGAAGGTGGAACCCAGCGTAGCGCCGCCTAAGCGGGGCGAAGTTGGGTGAAGCAAACTAGGCATCTTGTTTGTGGGAGTATTCATGTGAAATATTTGACTCTGTGCTAGAAAGCCGTAAAATTTGCACGTACACAGAAGTTCTTATTGAGTTTTGAATCTGTGTTGTCCTTTCTTTGAGTTTATATATCAAAGGAGCGGCAACTCTATTTTTTCATTTTTCTCTCTATCGTTATGCCCGCAAAAAAGAAGAAGGCTCCTGCAAAAAAGAAGCCTGTAAAAAAAGCTGTGAAGAAAAAGTCTCCTGTAAAGAAGTCAGCAAAGAAGGCTCCTGCAAAAAAGAAGCCTGCTAAAAAAGTTGTGAAGAAGAAGGCTCCTGCCAAAAAAGCCCCAGTTAAAAAAGCTTCCCACACTAGTAGCAAAGCTCCAGTACAGGGCAAGCCTGCTAAAAAAGAAAAAGCAAAAGTTGCTCCAAAGGCTGCCCCTAAGCCAAGTACAGTACAAGTTGCCAAAAGAGCAGTTGCACCTAAGAGTGTGGCGCCACAGCAACCAAAAGTTGGAAAAAAGACTGCTCCTAAGTCTAAGCGTGCTTATATTATGAATGTTCCAGCAGGAGTTTTGCCACAGTTGCGACCGCATATTGTGCCACCTGCAGGACGCATGCCGGCGGTATGTAATAAGTTGCCTGATAACCTTAAGCCAAAGCGTGTTCATGATGGAAGGCTGTACTTTGTGGAAGATGATAGTGGAGCGGAGTTGATTCCATCTCTAATTGAGATGCAGATAAAAAGTTATGAATGGTTCCTTACTGAAGGATTAAAAGAACTGATGATGGAAATCACCCCAATTACAGATTTCTCTAATAAGAAGATGGAGCTCAACATTCTTGGGCACACATTTGATCCTCCTAAATATGATCCAGATACATGCAGAAGAAGGAACTTGAGTTACGAAGCAGTTATGAAGGGGCATGTGCAGCTTATCAATAAGGAGACAGGTGAGATTAAGGAGCAAGATGTATTCTTGGGATCAATCCCACTTATGACAGAAGTAGGAACATTTATTGTTGGAGGTATAGAAAGAATTGTAGTTCACCAGCTTGTTCGTTCTCCTGGTGTTTTCTTTTCTAAGATGGCTGAATATCCTAAAAATCATGCTGCAAAAATTATTCCTAAGCGCGGTGTATGGTTGGAGATCGAAACAGATCGTCGTGGAATTATTTCTTGTAAGATTGATCGTAAGCGCAAGATTCCTATCACGCAGCTAATGCGAATTTTTGGTTACGATACTGATGCAAAAATTCTTGATGCTTTCTCTGATGTAATAAAGGAGAAGGATTTCATTCTAAACACTTTAGAAAAGGATCCAGCTCGTACAGTAGAGGATGCGTATCAGAGTGTTTATCGCAAAGTTCGCCCAGGAGATCTGGCTACGCCTGAGAATGCTAAGCAATTGATCGACTCATTGTTCTTTGATTTTAAAAAGTATGATATGGGTGCAATTGCTCGATATAAGATGAATCGCCGCTTTGGATTTGATACACCAAGTGATGAAGATCATCGTGTATTCCAAGTAAAAGATTTTGTAGAAATTTTGCGTGAACTAATCCGACTAAATAATGGAGAAGGTGTAGCAGACGATATTGATCACTTGAGTAATCGTCGTGTGCGTAGTGTTGGCGAACTTGTTCAGAACAAGTACCGAGTTGGTGTGATTCGTACAGAGAGAATTGTTAAAGATCGTATGACAGTTATGGATCTAGAAACTGTTACACCAATGCAATTGATTAACTGTCGCCCTATCACTGCAGCGATGCGTGAGTTCTTTGCGAGTTCACAGCTTTCACAGTTTATGGATCAGACAAATCCACTTGCAGAGCTAGCTCACAAACGTAGGCTTTCTGCTATGGGTCCTGGAGGACTTTCTCGTGAGCGCGCCAGCTTTGATGTTCGTGATGTGCACCAAAGTCACTATGGGCGTATCTGTCCTATTGCTACTCCTGAGGGACCAAATATCGGTCTTGTAGTTCATTTGGCGTCTTTTGCACGAGTTAATGAGTATGGATTCTTAGAGACTCCTTATAGAGAGGTTAAGCACACAGTGCCACTTGATCCAGATAAGATCATTGGACGTATCATGGATAGTGATATTAAGGATGGTCGCAAGGTAATTGTTAAAGGTGGCGACGTAATAGATACAAAAGAAATGGCACGCAAAGTTATTGCTCAACTTAAAAAAGATAAGTTAAAAGAAGCTCCTGTTCGTGCTTATGTAACCAGTAAGACATTGTTTGCAGATGCAGAACAAGAGCGCAGACTTTCTATTGCTCAAGCTCAAAGAAAATTTACAGAACTAAACGAGTTCACAGACTCACGAGTATCTGCTCGTAAAGGTGGAGAACCATTACTTGCTCATGTACGAGACATTACTCACGTTGATGTTTCGCCTAAGCAAATTCTTTCGCTCTCTACATCACTCATTCCTTTCCTAGAACATGACGATAACACTCGTGCATCTATGGGAACGAACATGCAACGCCAAGCTGTTCCTCTACTTAAGCCTCATACGCCATTGGTAGGTACAGGAATGGAAGGATTGGCAGCAAGAGCCGCAGGGCATGCAATTTTGGCAGAAGAAGATGGAGAGGTTGTTTACGCTGACGGACGGGAGATTGCTGTTGTTTACAAATCAGGACGCAAACAAGTTTATACACTTCATGCATTCGTACGTTCTAATCAAGGAACATGTTTCAATTTGCGACCACATGTTAAGAGTGGTCAGAAAGTTCGCAAAGGAGATAGTCTTGCAGATGGCGCATCAGTAGACGAAGGTGAATTGGCACTCGGACAAAACTTGCTTGTGGCTTACATGTCATGGGAAGGATACAACTTTGAGGATGCCGTGATTATTTCTAACCGCGTTGTGCACGATGGTCTTTTCGATTCAATTCACATTGAGTCTTATACAACAGACATTCGTGATACAAAGCTCGGACCAGAAATGGTAACGCGTGATATCCCAAATGTTGGAGAGGCAAAACTTAAAGACTTGGATACAGATGGTGTTGTGCGAATTGGTGCAACAGTTCACGAAGGAGATATTCTTGTAGGTAAAATTACTCCAAAAGGAGAAACAGAACTGACTCCGGAAGAACGGCTTCTACAAGCCATTTTTGGAGACAAGGCTAAGGATGTGAAAGACAGCTCCCTTCGTCTGCCAGGTGGAGCTGGAGGAAAAGTTGTAGATGTTCAAATCTTTGACAGAAGCGAAGGTGATGAACTTCCAACAGGGGTTATCAAACAGATAAAAGTGTTCGTTGCACAAACTAGAAAGGTAAGAGTTGGAGATAAGATGGCAGGACGTCATGGAAACAAAGGAGTCATCGCTCGAATTGTTCCGGAAGAAGATATGCCATTCCTCCAAGATGGAACTCCGGTTGATATCATCTTGAACCCACTTGGTGTTACATCTCGTATGAACATCGGACAAATCTTAGAAACTCACATGGGATGGGCATGTGCAGCTCTTGGTATAAAAGTTGCTACGCCACCTTTAGATGGTATTCATATTGATATAATTGAAGGCTTTCTCAAGGAAGCAAACCTTCCAGTATCAGGAAAAATTCAGCTTTATGATGGTAAATCTGGAGAAGCTTTGGCTCACGAAACAACAGTTGGAATGGTGTACATGATTAAACTTCTTCACTTGGTTGAAGATAAGATTCATGCACGTAGCGTTGGACCATACTCTCTTGTTACACAACAGCCACTCGGAGGTAAAGCACAACATGGAGGACAGAGGTTTGGAGAAATGGAGGTGTGGGCTCTGGAAGCATATGGTGCTGCTCACACACTTCAGGAAATGCTTACCATTAAGTCTGATGATGTGATCGGTCGTAGCAAGGCTTACGAAGCTATTGTTAAGGGTGAGCCAATCCGAAGGCCTTCTATTCCTGAATCATTCAACGTTCTTGTAAAAGAATTACAGGCACTTGGACTCAAGATAGATCTGCTCAAGTTTAAAGAAGACGTAGAACCGGAAGAGCGTGTGACTATAGAAGATGGAGAAGTAGAGTCAGTTGAATTGGGTTCGCGTGTAAATGTTGAAGAAGAGGCAGAGAACATTGTTCCATCCGAAGATAAGATTGCAGAGCTTGGCGAAGCAGGAACAGAATCTCCACAAGAAGTTAAAGAGGGGATCGAAGAAGGTAAAGAAGTAGAAGCCAGTGGTGTAACTGCAAAGGATGAGATGGAAGAGGCATCTAGTGAGGAGTCTATGGAGGCAGCTTAATAGGGCTTGGGTTTAGGGCTGGGGCTAGGTTCCTAGCCCAAGCCCTAGCCCTAGCCCTTCTCAGTAATTTTGTTTATCATTCAGATACATCAGTTCCCCATTTACATCATGAAGTCCGTGAATAAAGTGACACTACTAGGAAACGTAACACGAGATCCAGAATTAAAAAGTACTACCAATGGTCAGTCTGTTTGCACCTTTGGTCTTGCGACCAATCGTGTTTGGCGTGATGGTGGAGGAGATAAGCAAAGCTTGCCCGAGTATCACAACTTAGTTGCTTGGGGTGGGCTTGCAGAGTTTTGTTCCGAGAATATTAAAAAAGGAAAGCCTCTTTATATAGAGGGGTATCTTAAGACTCGCAGTTGGGACAGCCCAGAAGGCACCAAGATCTTCCGTACCGAAATAGTGCTGGAGAATATTGTTCTTCTTGGACCACGCGATGATGCAGCTATTCGTTCTGTAGACGAAGTACCAGAAGCCGATACTGCAGTTGCTGCAGACATGTCAGAGATGCCATTGGAGGAGGTGGCTTAGTTAGGGGCTAGGAGTTAGGCAGTTAGGGGTTAGTATCATCTGTTTTTAACAGTGGTTCTTGCAAACTTTTCCTAACATCAATTTTGCACCTTTTCAGCAAATAGTGGCTTTTTTCTTGACTCTATCTACCCCCAAAGTAGAATTGGCTAGCTTTATGTTTCTAAGCGCTTACCCGCCGTGCTCGACGTCCTGAAAAGGGCCGTATATCGAGTTCTGCGGGTGTGCGTAAGCCACCCGCTTTTTGTTTCTGTGAAGCAAAAATGTGGTGGCTGGAGTAACCTTGTGCTCATTGAAATCATCGGTATCAGCACGAAAAATTATTGAAATATATTGTGTCATTTCATGAGCGTGAGCATGTCCTGCTTGCCTTATGGGTGACACGTGAACAGTAAAAACTAAAACGATTAACAGTTAGTAGTAATTGTTAATTGTTTATCTAATTGAACGTTACTCATCGCATCACATGGATGCCTCGACTCTGTACTCCGACGAAGGACGTGGCCAGCTGCGATAAGCCTCGGTGAGCTGCTAGGCAAGCGCTATCAGCCGGGGATTTCCGAATGGGGAAACCCTTATGTCGTAATGGACATAAACCCAATACTTGTATTGGGAGGTCACTCTGCGAACTGAAACATCTCACGTAGCAGAGGAAAATAAATCAAATGAGATTCCCTTAGTAGTGGCGAGCGAAAAGGGAAAAGCCTAAACCTGGCTCCACTTTTGGTTTCAATGAAGTAAGATGTTGTTTTATCTGTTCTGGAGGTTTGAATTGATAATTGACAATTGAAAATTGAGAATTCTAAAGCGACTCAAAGGTTTGATGTCGTGTATATCGAAGATAATTCTCAATTCTCAATTCTAAATTCTTAATTTAACCTAAAGAACTCAAACAACATTTGCTAAGTTTATCGAAATCAAAGGCGGAGTCAGGGGTTGTAGGACCTCAATATCCGATTCTATCTGTATAGGCAAACGACCCTGGAACGGGCGGCCATAGAGGGTGAGAGCCCCGTCGCCGAAATATTGATAGACGGTAGAGTGTTCCTGAGTAGGATCGGACACGTGTAATCCGGTTTGAATCTGGGTGGACCACCATCCAAGGCTAAACAGGTACAGAGATCAATAGCGGATAGTACCGTGAGGGAAAGGTGAAAAGCACCCCGAAAGGGGGATGAAATAGTTTCTGAAATGTGATGCGTTCAAAGAATTGGAGTCCGCCTAAGGCGGATGACAGTGTGCCTTTTGCATAATGAGCCAACGAGTTTGTCGTCTGTGGTCGGCTAAGGGATTTATACCCGGAGCCGGAGCGAAAGCGAGTCCGAATAGGGCGTTTATGATCGCAGGCGCAAGACCCGAAACCGGGTGAGCTACCTATGGGCAGGATGAAGGGCGCCGGAAGGCGTCTGGAGGTCCGCACTCACTGATGTCACAAGATCAGGAGATGACCTGTGGGTAGGGGTGAAAAGCCTACCGAACCCGGAGATAGCTGGTTCTCCTCGAAATGCCTTTAGGGGCAGCCTCATAGTACACGTCAGGGGGTAGAGCTACTGTTTGGATGCGGGGGTCTTCTCGACCTACCAAATCCTGACAAACTCCGAATACCTGACCTTTGGCTATGGGAGTGAGACTGCGACAGCTAACTGCCGTAGTCGAAAGGGAAACAACCCAGATCACTTGCTAAGGTCCCAAATCATAGTTCAGTGGAAAAGGTGGTACAGGTGCATGGACAACCAGGAGGTTGGCTTAGAAGCAGCCATCCTTTAAAGAAAGCGTAACAGCTCACTGGTCGATTGCACTTGTGCGCCGAAAATGTAACGGGGCAAAACTATGAACCGAAGCAGTGAGTGCCTGACTCCACTTTTGATTTTAAAGCAGAGTGTTGTTGTTTTATTCGCTCTTGAGATTTAATTGATAATGGATAATGGACAATTGACAATTCTAAAGCGACTCAGGGTTTGTAATCATTTTTACAAATCCAATTGTCAATTTTCAATTTTCAATTATCAATTAACTACTCAAGGACTTAAGCAACATCATCTAGACTTCTTGAAATCAAGAGTGGAGTCAGGTGCAGTAGAGGAGCGTTCCGTTCAGCAGTGAAGCAGCATTGTGAAATGTTGTGGAGCGGACGGAAGTGAGAATGTTGGCATGAGTAACTACTAGGCAGGTGAAAAACCTGCCCGCCGAATCCCCAAGGTTTCCCACGCAACGGTAATCGGCGTGGGGTTAGTCGGTCCTAAGGTCAGGCCAAATGGCGTAGCCGATGGACAACAGGTCAATATTCCTGTACCACATAGAGATCGCCAAGGGACTGCGTTTGATAGTCTTATCAGCCTCTGGTCTGCACCACATTGCTTTTGCAGAGTGCAGAAGTGTAGAAGTGGAAAGTGAATAATCATTCACTCCGCCACTTCACCACTTTTTCACTCTCGTTAAGAGCAGTGTGGTGTAGATCATGTTAATGAGAAAGGATAGCGTTGTTCCAGGAGCGGTGTGACGGAATGGGAGGACCAGAGCGTGTGTATTGACTGCACGTGGAACGTAGAAAACGTTGATTCCGGGAGGCAAATCCCCCGGAAGAGTTGACTACGGATCCCGAATGTTCGCCGCAAGGCGG
Organism: Kiritimatiellales bacterium; assembly: GCA_021734665.1. GTDB lineage: Bacteria > Patescibacteriota > Gracilibacteria > Peribacterales > Peribacteraceae > UBA2144. Next base: position 5,249 of record JAIPIN010000014.1, on the reverse strand, counting down.
AAGAGTCTGACTGCTTCTGTTTCCAAGAAAACCATCGCTCATAGAGCTCTGTGTGACCGTACCGCAAACCAACACCGGTGGGGTGGTCGAGTAGACCAAGGCGAACGGGTAATGTCGTGTCAAGGAACTCGGCAAAATAGCGTCCGTAACTTCGGAATAAGGACTGCCTATGTCGCAAGATGTAGGCTGCAACAAAAGAGCCCAGGCGACTGTTTACCAAAAACACAGGTCCCTGCTAAGTCGTAAGACTATGTATAGGGGCTGATGCCTGCCCAGTGTCAGAAGGTTACGTGAGGGGGTGCAAGCCTCTGATCTAAGCCCTGATGAACGGCGGCCGTAACTATAACGGTCCTAAGGTTAATCTACGATTACGCTTAAATCGCTAGCCTTAGGTAAAAATCGAACTATATGCGGAAAAGTCTTCAAAAACTCTTTAGTACTCGTCTATACTTAAATAGGCAGTAAAAATCTAAGAGACATGGAGAAAATCCGCAGGGAAGATCTGCCTCAGGCGGAAACCCTCAGAGACTATACGTTCGATTTCGATTATGATGCTCGATGCACAATGGATAACCGGCTTTACAGATGGGGAAGGATGCTTTCATGTAAGCGTAAATCCTCATAAAGAAATGTCAGTTGGATATCAGGTTCTTCCTGAATTCACTGTTGTGCAGCATAAAAAAGATATTCAAATACTTCACGCAATGAAGGCATACTTCAAGTGTGGCGTGGTACGCACCAATCATGGTGACCGTTATGCATACCGCGTTCGTAGTATTGAACATCTGGCATCAATTATTATTCCTTTCTTCGAGAAGCATTCTCTAAAAACGAAAAAGAATTTAGATTTTCTCGCGTTTAGAGACGTCATACATATGATGCAAAAAAAGGAACATCTTACTAAAGAAGGAGTAAAATCTATTCAAAAAATTATCAATTCCATGAATAGGAATCGAAAATGAGATAGTCCGAACTGCATGGAGACATGCAGATCTCAGCAGAAATGACTGAGACTTTCAATTGATTTGAAAGTAACAATATTGAGCGAAATTCCTTGTCGGGTAAGTTCCGACCCGCACGAATGGTATAACGGTCTGGGCACTGTCTCGACGCGACGCCCGGTGAAATTGCAGTCCCGGTACAAATGCCGGGTTGATTACGGAAGGACGAAAAGACCCTATGAAGCTTTACTATAGGCTGGCATTGCAGAGTTGGTATGTGCGTGCAGGATAGGTGGGAGACTTTGAAGCTTCGGCGTTAGCCGGAGTGGAGTCATCCTTGAGATACCACCCTTGCATTCTGATTCTGCTCACTCATTTCATGTACACATGGAGTGGGGACCGTGCTTGCTGGGTAGTTTAACTGGGGCGGTTGCCTCCTAAAATGTAACGGAGGCGTGCAATGGTCCACTAGCGCCGGATGGAAATCGGCGTGGTTGTATAATCGCATAAGTGGGCCTGACTGTGAGGCATACAAGCCGAGCAGAGACGAAAGTCGGTGATAGTGATCCGGTGTCCGAGCAGTTTTATATTGCTCAAACCACGTGGGTGGGACATCGCTCAACGGATAAAAGTTACTCTAGGGATAACAGGCTGATCGCTCCCAAGCGCCCACAGCGACGGAGCGGTTTGGCACCTCAACGGGGTGCTATGGCAGTAATGCCATACCAAAGAAATTCGGCTTATAACGGTGAAACCGTAGCGAGTACAGTGGAATTTTTTACTCGCCGGCAATACCGTGGGAAGCCTGCTGCGAACAGTTGACAGTTGACAGTTAACAGTTGACTTCATGTCAAATGTCAAAAGTCACATGTCAAATGTTGTAGCTTGGCCCCGTAACGACTGACCCGAAAGGGGAGAGTTCTCATTCGAGAGCTAACACGCCGATTCCTGCTTCATTAAAATCAGATTATGCCCGTTCACCTATGGCGGACGAGGCTACGATCGATTGCAGGAAAAAGATATAGTCTGCGCCATACGAAATTATGGATTTAGTACGATGTCGGCTCATCGCATCCTGGGGCTGAAGAAGGTCCCAAGGGTTTGGCTGTTCGCCAATCAAAGCGGTACGCGAGCTGGGTTCAGAACGTCGTGAGACAGTTTGGCCTCTATCCTCCGTAATCACTTAGAGATGTGAAGGAAGCTGCTCCTAGTACGAGAGGACCGGAGTGGACGAACCTCTGGTGAACCTGTTGTCGTGTCAACGGCAGTGCAGGATAGCTATGTTCGGAAGGGATAACCGCTGAAGGCATCTAAGCGGGAAGCCCCCCCTGAGATTGCATCTCTCCATTAGTCCGCCGCAAGACCAGCGGCTTGATCGGCCACAGGTGTAAGCACGGTAACGTGTTCAGCTGAGTGGTACGAATGGACAATTGAACGTTCTATTATTATTACTGTTTACGTGTAACCTAAGAGGCAAGCAAGACTTGCTCATTTATAGGGCTAGGGCTAGGGCTTGGAAATTTCTGAGCCTTATCCCGAGTCCGAACCCGATCCCATGATCTTGGTATCTATAGCGAAGGGGGTACACCCGTTCCCATCCCGAACACGGCAGTTAAGCCCTTCAGCGCCGATGGTAGTGCGACTTTGCGTCGTGTGAGAGTAGGCCGATGCCAAGATTATGGGATCTTGTTATACAAGCTTAATTGTTCAATTGATTCTACTCTTGCCCTGAGCTTGTCGAAGGGTGCCAAGATTATGGGATTTTGTTATACAAGCTTAATTGATCATTTAATTCTGCTCTTGATCTGCCCTAGGCTCCGAGGTTCGGTCTCGAGGAGACTTTGTCGAATAGTGGGATCTTTTTTTAAATGGAAAACATTTAATGTGTATTAATTAATTAATTAATTAATGAACTTAGCATGACTCTTTTAAATTTAACAAGATATGATGGCATACCATTTCGTCAGGATATTAATTACTCTATTGCGTATAGTAAGTCCTTAACTGTTAAACAAAGCGTCTATTTTGTCTTTTAAATCGTCTCTGCGCGCTTGTATTAGTGCAGTGTCTATAAATGCCTGTATGGCATCAATCTCTTCAAATACGCCCCATAATTCGCTGCACCCATTCTTGTTGTCGTGACAGTTTGCACGAACATTATCAAATTTTATACGTGCTTCTATGTATGCAAGTGTCGCATTTAGATCGAGTTCTACATTCTCTTCTTCTAATATAAGGAACGCACTTGGAAGTGTATCTAGTACATTTCCAATTCGGTCAACAATATTTTCGATTTCAACTTCATTAGAGCTTGGTAGTACTCCTGTTTCTTGCAAATGAGCCAATAAAGAGTCTGTATTTGTGACTAGTTGTTTCACTAATTTTGCAACCTCTTTTAGTTCGTCTTCACTTTTCTCATTTGCACCAACATAATCTTGTGCGGCATTTAACCATCCTATGCTGTGTGTAATAAATTGTTCTCCAAATGCAGGGAGTGTAGCCACATTTCCATGAATAATTGTTAGTCGGTTTCGGGCTTCTTTAATGGCATCCAGAAGCTCGTTTCTGGTGTTCTGCATTTGGTCTTTATCTACATATTCCTCACGCATGCGTTTTTTGAGTTGCTTATCATCTTCTGCTGTTTCTATATCAATTGGAATATCCATTGATGCTATTGTTTCTAATATATTTTTTGGAATACCGCTCAATTGATTTGAATCCATTCCTTCTGTGAATATGATTTCTTTTATCTGTTTATAGAATTGCTGTTGATTTTTTTCGCATTGATTACGATCGGTGGTCCATGACCCACTTGTTCTGAAACATCCTTCTGGAATACGACCGTACATAGGTAGTAATCGGCATTGTGCGTCACATACGCCAGTTCTTGGAGGCTCACATTCTTCTCCTTCATCTAGGATGTCATTTCCGCACATAGGAATATATTCATCTTTATTGTTTGTATCTTTGTCATCATTTTCCTCATCATCGCTCGCATCTTCATCATTATTACTATTATCTCCGTTCTTAGTGTCATTATTTTCATTCTCATTATCACTATTATTCCCGTTATTAGTACTGTTGTTTACGCTGTTATTACTATTATTCCCATTTTCATTATTACTATTATCTCCGTTTTCAGTGTCATTATTTCCATTCTCATTATCACTATTATTTCCGTTGTTAGTACTGTTGTTTATGCTGTTATTACTATTATTCCCATTTTCATTATTACTATTATCTCCGTTTTCAGTGTCATTATTTCCATTCTCATTATCACTATTATTTCCATTCCCATTATCAGTATCTGATGAGCCGTGATTGGTTACATTTGTTATCAATTTACATTGACCGTTACAAGTATTGCTACTTGGTGGTTCACATTCTTCATCACCTTCAAGCTCATTGTTTCCGCATATTGGATTAACAATTGTACTATTTGTAATACACCTACATGCATTGCAGCTTGCGTCGGATGAACAATCTGAGCTTGTTTCGCATTCTTCATTTCCTTGCTTATTCCCATCACCACAAACTGGGATAACCTCTTCGCATTTACAATTACTATTACATAATTCATCAGAAGAGCATTGGTTATCGGCTTCACAATCTTCACCATCTTCTTTTGTGCCATTCCCGCATACAGGATCGTTGTCTTCCCCATATCCCAATTCTGTAAGAATATTCTCGGTCTCATCCATTAATTCTTTTTTGGTGCCTTTCCATATATTAAAATGAATGCGAATCGCTAATTCTTTGATTACTGCAATAGCAATTCTGTTTCTGTCACTATTTTTATAACCTTTGTCTTCAAGATAATCTTTTATTTCATCCTTAACATCTGTGAGCTTATCTGAGTAGTCCTTTAAATTATATTTTGCGTCCTTATCCTCGTCATCTTTGTCATCATCCTTATCTTCGTCATCTTTGTCATCATCATCTTTACTATTTTGCAGGCGGCCAAAATTCATAGAGCCAATCAAATTGCCGGCATCGGTTATTAGTGATCCTTGTTGATGAGAAGGAGAGAGGGAAGTAATTGTTGCTGTTGCAACTGTTACTGCAACTACACTTACAAATGCTATAAATGATTTCATAGATGTGATGGTTATATTTATGTCTTATATATTATACAATAATTTAAATAAAAATGCAATTATCATACACATGTCCTAGATTCTAGTTCGAAGTGCAACGCTCTCTGATTCCATGAATACCTCGTGAGGAGTACGGTATCCGAGTCTTTTGCGAGGTCTATGATTGATCAAATCAACAGCCCATGCAAGCTCCCATTCCTCAATCTCTGAG
>JAIPIN010000013.1 GCA_021734665.1 Kiritimatiellales bacterium | reverse complement strand
TGCGAATGATTTTGTGAGCAATGATCAGTGGGTGCAGTCTGATGGTAATTCTTCTGCGCACTTGATATTGCGAGGTAGTGAGAAAGGACCTAATTACAGTCCGCAACATATTGCTTTAGCGTCACAGCTTTTACAGGAATCGAATAGGGGTATACAAAATCCAGCGATCATTATTGATGCGAGTCACGATAATTGTCGCAATGGGCACGGAAAAGATCCTGAATTGCAATTGTTAGTAATAGATAGTGTGATGTCTGGCATTATGCGTCAGCGAGAGGAATACCAGTTGGTTTGTGGATTCATGCTTGAAAGTCATATAAAGGGTGGAAGCCAGAAGATTGGACCTGATATGCGACGAGATGGCACATCTATAACGGATCCGTGCTTGCCATGGGATAGCACGGAAAATGCAATTCGTGAAATTGCAGATAAGTATGCATCAGTGTAATAAAATTTCATTTGACTTAGTGTAAGGGGAGCTTTAGGCTCTTCTTACACATGTCCAGAAACTTATTCATTCCAGCCGCTCTCGAGTATCCGCCAATGGCGGGGAGGCTGGCATGTGCCTAAAGGGCATCGTAATTTCTTAGACCCTTCCTCCCCAAGCAAAACCCCGGGGAGGTTTTTTTATTTCTTATCCTTTTTCTTCCATGAATAGCGAAATCACAAGCACTGCTACAGCTCTTACTCAAGAAAAAGAGTTGCCGCCCGATCAGTTCTCTAGTGCTGTGAATGCGTTAATTGAAAATTATCAGGAAGAAGGCAGAAAAAGTTTTAATGACATATGTACAGATCTAGGTATTGAACCTAATAGAGATTCACTATTAGCTCATCACAAAGGATTGAATGCCAGAAAGCAAGGTAGGCTATTACAACGTATTTCCAGATCAATTGGCTCTGCTCGCCGGGCAATCGAATTTAGGATGAAGCATCCAAATTTTGATGTAAGTAATGATGAGTAAAAGTATCATATACTACTGATGGAGGTTTTCTCCACTGCTATACTACAAACATCATGCGATACATTCTCACTCTCATTATCGGCCTATTGCCCGTCTCGGCACTTGCACTTAATTACGAAGCGGATCTCCCGTATACAGATAGTGCACCTTCTATGGCGGAAGAGGTTTCTGTCGGCGCATTAACAGAAGAGGGAATCTTGGAAGGTAATCCAGATGGTGCTTTTAATTACACTCGATTATTGAATCGTGCAGAGTTTATGAAGATTGCGATGAAGCTTGTAGATCCAAATGATTTAATGTTTGTACCACCTGACTGTTTTCCTGACATCAATCCTACTGCATGGTATGCAGTTCCCGTTTGTCAGGCAAAACAAATGGGCATAGTAAATGGAAATGCCAGAGTAGGAGTGGATCCGGAGTTTTGGTTTTTTGAACCATCACGATCTGTACAGTACGAAGAGGCAGTTAAAATTCTAGTTAATATTTATGGTATCCAAACTCCACAGTATTTTGCAGCTGTAGAATGGTATGTCCCATATATTCATGCTGCTGAACAGTTTGGTGTTGCGTTAGAGTTGGATCCAGGCCACAAACTTACTCGTGGTCAGGTATCTAGATTGGTTGCACGCTTTGTGGCTTTGGAGAATGGAGAGCTTGATGAATTGCTCAGGGCTGAAGCTGGATTAGAGCCTCAGGAATCTCAAGGTGAAGAAGAGGAGGAGCAGGAAGAAGAGGAGGAGGAAGAAGAACAGGAAGAGCAAGAGCCAGTTGTATACGATCCAGACATGGATCTAAGTGTTACTTCAGATTTTATGCTACTTGGTGAAACATCTTCGGTTCTTGGTGTTGCAGAAGTATTTAGCAATACAGAGCCATTAGATGTTAAAAAACTTACTGTAATCTTCACCAGTGCTAGTGACATTGGGTCTATTGCTTCGCTTATGATGTATGACCAAGATGCAAGATATTTGGGACGAGCGCACAGAGACACTGCTACTGGTAATAACTATTTTGTTCTCAATATGAAGAATGGAACTTGGGTGATTCCAAAGCGTGAAACACGTAAGTTTTACGTACGTGCAATAATAAACAAGTATAAGAGCGGAGGTGATAGCGGAGACATTATAGAAATAAGCTCTATGCAAGTGGAGGGTGATGGTGTTTGGAGTAACAAAAATCTTTTGAAGGGTACATCGGAAGATTACAACTCGTTCCAGACTGCTCGTTCTATTATTACTAGTATTAGTAATGGTGGGCCAGATACTGATGCAATTTATCCAGGGACAGATTTAGTGTTAGGCTCTTATACTTTCGAAGGAATTACAGGTGATGGTTCTGCCGATCTTGAAGTGACAGATTTAACTTTCCAACTGGAAACAAATGATGGTGTGACCATTGCGAATGTAGAACTAAGTACAGATGGCACTAATGAAAGAATGGATTGTACAGTTGGAGTATCCACTGTTACGTGTTCATCAATACCCGCAAATTTTGGCTCATTTAAAAACACGTCACGGACTCTTACTCTCTTTGGAGATGTTTCTGTTCCTATTGATGCTAAAACACCAAGGCTTAGTTTAACGCTTAAGCAATCTGGAAGCATAGGATCCGCTGGTAGTATTAAGTGGTCAGATGGAGATAGTTCGTTTGATTGGGTACCGTTTGGAAATCCAGTTGTGCGTGGAACTATCTTGAGTTACTAATTCGGATTCGGCTGTCGGGTTGGGGTTCGATAAAAGTGAGGCTAACCCGAACCCGAACCCGATAACCGATTATAGCGGTTGCAATGGTGCAATACTCAGAGCAAAGCTCTTGCGTTCTCCTGAATCAAATCGTATATCTACAATGTCACCGCGCTTACTCATTACAGTTCCCGTTCCAAATGTTGGGTGAGATATTCGAGTATTATCTGCAAATGCATCTTGGTTTGTATCTAGATCATCTGATTCATAATCTTGATTGAACTCCACATCTAATTTCTCTTCCTGACGGAATGGTTGAATATCTCCCTTTATGGCTTTCTGGCGTCCTTTTTCGGATACCCAAGAAAATACAGATAGCATATCGTCACTTCGGCGTTCTATTACAGTCTCTGGTAGATCATCTAAGAATCGACTTGCTTCGTTGTACTGCGTTTCTCCCCAGAGCATTCTTTGTTTTGCGAACATAATATCTAAATGTGTCTTTGCTCGTGTCATTCCTACATACATCAGTCGTCTTTCTTCCTCCAATTGTTCTTTGTCGAACGAACAATTTGAGTGTGGGAAGATACCTTCTTCGCAACCGGTGATCATTACGTGTTCGAATTCCAATCCTTTACATAAGTGGAGCGTCATAAGAGTGAGTGCATCGTCTTTTGCATCTTGCAGCTTGTCTACTTCCGAAACTAGCGCTACTTCTTCCAAAAAACTTGTTAGTGAAGTCTGTGGGTCTAGCGCATCGTACTTATGCATTACAGAAAGAAGCTCTTTTACGTTCTCCCAACGGGTTTCTCCTTCCTCCGTATCGTCACGTAACCATTCTTCAAGATTTATAGCGTCCAAAAGACTACTTCCTAAGTGCGCAACGTTCTCTTTCTGTGATATTTCGCGCAATCTATCTATTAGATCTACAAATTTTCTGATTCTATCTTTAGTTGGTTCGTTAATAGACTCAATATTTTCTATATTTTGCAAACAATCCCAAAGAGATATGCCTTGGTTAGCACCAAATGCCTGAATTTTTTCTATTGTTGTTAGACCTATCTTACGAGAGGGGATATTTATGATTCTAAGGAGTGATAATGTGTCGTAAGGATTAAGAATTACATAAAGATAAGCGAGTACATCCTTAACCTCTTTGCGCTGGTAGAACTTTACGCCACCAACAATGCGGTATGGCATACCCGCACGCATGCATGCCTCTTCAAACAGACGTGATTGCGCATTTGTTCGATATAAAATCACCTGATCATTTAGTGATACCCCTTCGCCCTTAAGAGCTTCGGCTTTTTTTATGGCTTCTTCTGCCTCCTTCTTTTCATTTTCAGTTTCGTGTACCACAATTTTTGGTCCTTCTTTCCTTTCTGACCACATTTTCTTTTCGGGACGGTTTGGATTAGGGCTTATCACTTTATCGGATGCAGTTAGTATCAATTGTGTAGATCTATAGTTCTGTTCCAACTTTATATGCTCGGCATCTTTGTAGTCTTTTTCGAATTCCAAAATATTTCTTATATCTGCACCTCGGAATGCATAGATCGACTGATCAGGATCACCAATAACACATAAGTTGCGATACTTTTGTGCAAGCATAGTGATAAATAAGTACTGTGCATGGTTGGTATCTTGGTACTCATCTACATGAAGGTATCGCCATGTCTCTTGATACCTATCAAGCACCTCGGGCACTTCATGAAATAGCTTAACTGTTTCTAACATCAGATCATCGAAGTCCAATGCGTTAGCTTCGCGAAGAATTTTTTGATAACGCGCGTATATCTGAACAATCTTTTGCATACGTTCTGTGCTTGTTTGTTCTGCGGCCTCCTTAGGAAACACAGCTTCGCTCTTAAAACGTCCGATATAACTAAGTACTGCTCTTGGTTTTAGTTCAGATGGGTCGATTCCCATTTCTTTAAGTACTTGTTTCATCAATTTGTCTTGATCGGACTTGTCGTAGATCACAAAATTGCGATCACGTCCTAGTGCTTCGTAATCTCGTCTTAATATTCGTGCACAAATTGAGTGGAACGTTCCCATCACAGGAATCTTCCCGCTCTTCTTACCAATTTCAGAGAAGTCATTGCCAGCTGTGATATGAAGAAGATTCTGGATTCTATCTTTCATTTCACTGGCCGCCTTATTTGTAAATGTTACAGCTAAGATTTGCCACGGAGGTACACCATCTTGCATAAGTCTTGCGATTCGGTGAGTGAGTGCTTTTGTTTTTCCGCTACCAGCTCCTGCCAGAATCAATAATGGACCATTGCTATGTCCCACAGCTGCTTGCTGGGGTTCATTTAGAGTAGAGAGGATTGGATCAGTGGTAGTTTGCTGAGACATGGGCGATCATTGTAGCGTGGATTGCGCTAGCTGTCTGTTCGCTCTGCGATTATTGTGCGAACAGCGCAAACAGTATGCGAAATATGCAATCCAATAGAAGTTAGATCGTTTGGAGTATGACTCTCTTCGGCTTTATCAAATCCTTCACCTGCTTGAATAGTAATGCTCCCATCTGTATTCAAAATCTTTCGTACTAGAATGCCATCGTTTGTTCTAGCTTCCTGATCTCCTTCTTGTCTAAGTAAATCTTCGATTACTTCGGAGGGATGAGCATGACCGTTTTGCATGCCCCTTTCCATAATGGCCATGACGAGCGGTCTCGCATTTGGGTGTTGAGATTTAAGAACTAGTTGTTCGAAACTGAATCCGAATTCTTGAAGTATTGTATGGTCTCTGCTTTCCATGATGGAAGAGGGGGATATATAAAAAGAAACCTCGTCTGGTACGAGGTGGGGTTTAAATCACAATCCGCGACCTAGTACCTATCCCAGAGGGACGGCAACGAGGACAACTGCGAGGACCATGAATTGTTTCATTACAAGCGGATCGTAGGACTGTGTATCATAGTTGTCAAATAGATTTGATATTCATTGCTTGTGTGCTTTTTTGAGATCATAAAAAATCAAATGTTGTTAAGAAAATAGACTCACAATATAGTCTAAACGATTGAATATTAGAATGAAGCGGTACTGTTAGGAGGGTAAGGGGGGTTTGGGGGGCTTAGGGAACCGAACAAGGTTCCCTAGTCCCCCAATAAAAAATCAATTAGCAAACTAAGAAATTTAATGATATTCATCTATGTTCTTTTTTCCCTTGGATGGAAAAAAGAACCAAAAAAGATCAAGGCAAACGCAAGCTCGCTCGTCGCATATGCCTTTGCCCGTAATATGAAGCTCGGCAGAGACGAGTCAGTCGCTGCGGCTCCTGCTCGCCATCTGCTCGCAAGACACTGTTCATAACTTGTGCTCCTCGCTCAAACAAATGCGTTTGCCACGTAGTTATACTTATCCTCGAACATCCTCCTTTGCAATCTTGGCCTTTGGCTCCACTAGCTCCAGAAGCTTTTGATGTAGTGCTTCGGGGCTGGCAATCATCTGCTTGTTCTCAGCTGTGTTCATATTAAGGTTGCGCATCTTTCCTTTCTTTACTGCCACTTCTTTTATTAGATCTGGATTCATTGATTGCACGCGAGAGAGCGTATCAAGTCCGTGTTGCATCAGTCCATAGTCAATCGTATTGCGTGTAGAAATGTGAAAATCGAACTGGGCAATAAGATCAATTATATTTTCACGTTCTTGTGGATCCATCTCTTGAGCGAGTTCATAAGTCGCAATCTTTTTTAGGCTTGCTAGTATAGGTTCTAGCGCTTCGGGTGAAACAGCATAGAAGGTGAAGCCGTCTTCGTAGTATGCAGTTTGTTTGAGCTCCTTCATTGCTTCGGTTGGTACTACAAAGAATATAGTTGGGTAGATGTTTTCTTTGCCCTTTGCCTTCTTTGCTGTCGACTTAACGTTGTCTTGGATGTATTTCTGAATATTCTCGGATTTAGATACCTTTGCATCAAAGATTACGAATTGATCAAGAAAAGAAATTACAAAGTCAGGCTTAAAGTGTCCGCGGAAACCTTCTTCTTCGGGCAGGGTTGTATTGTCGTAACATGTAAAACTGTATTGGCGCTTCTTACATAAGTCAGTTAATAAGGAGACAACACTAATTTCATGTTCGGCCCACATTCGATCACGTTCCTCTTCCGCTTTCTGTAATCGTTCCTCATCTTCACGACGAATACGCAGCTTTTCATCAGCAAGTGACTTCTCTGCAGCATCAAGTTTAACGAGTGCATGTTCTTGATCTTGTTCGCGTTGCTTTTGTTGTGCTTTGAATTCGGCAACTTGAGCACCAAGCTCTTCATTTTTTGCTTGGGCTTTCATGTAATCTGCCGATAGCTGTTTGCCTTTGCCTTTTAATTCATTTAATTCTGATTTTTGTTCGTCTAGTTTTCCTTTGAGTTCGCCAATTTCCTCCTTACGACGATCAAGCTCTGCCTCCAATAGGGGATCTCCTTCTCCACGAGTGCGAGAAACCTTAAATAAAACTATGCCAATGCCGATTAATGTGGCTGAAAGGAGAATGTTTGTGAGAGTCATAGGCATCTATGTTAGCATGGGGTTTATCCTGAGTTTAGTCGAAGGGTGAACGGATGTCCACTCTTTTTAGGTAAGGTAGGTAAAGAGGGTATTTAAAGTAAGGAAGGTTACATTCCTGAACTTCCTTACATTAATTATGTTTCCAATTCACTTGCAATTTTTAGCCCTATGCGTACAATTCAACACCGTCCTCGCCCCTTGCCAGCACAAGTGCTCCAAGAGGCGCGGCAAAGAAGTTTTTTACTGCGTTCCCGAAATTATTCATGCCACTCAAGCGCACTATTAAGAAGAAGGTTATCTCCAAACATCGAACACACGATAAAGATACAGGCTCACCACAAGTTCAGATCGCTATCCTTACTAAGGAGATCGTAGAACTCACAAAGCATCTACAAGAACACAAGAAGGATCAGTCAGCACGCAGAGGTCTACTTGGAAAAGTAGCTCAGCGTCGTAGGCTTCTTACTTATTTGAAGATGAATAGCCCAGAAAGGTATCAGGAGGTTTTGGAGGCGCACAAGTTGAAAAAATAAGGTTGGATAGTTGGATGATTGGATAGCTAGATAGTCGGATGGCTACATGGCTGGATGGTTCGCCTGTCTGCCGACAGGCAGGCAAGCGATTATCAGGTTTGTTGCCACTTTAGTAACCATCCAATCATCCAATTATCCAGCCATCCGTAATACACATGTATCATGTTACAATGATCATTGATGTCTATTCCATCTAATCATCTAAAGGATTTATACGAACTCTTTGCATCTGTGGAGAACAAGAGCGAAGCAGAGAAGCTATTAAAAGATATTCTTACTCCTCAGGAGCTTGCTTCTGTTGCTGAGCGTTGGCAATTGGTACAAAAACTTTCGGCCGATGAGCCACAAAGGAAAATTTCTAAAGATCTTAATGTGAGTATTAGTAAAATTACTAGGGGATCGAGGATGCTTAAGTTTGGAGGTGGGGGATTTAAGTATTTTTTGAAGAAGATGGGGAAATAGGGGGTAGGGGGTTGGGGGTAGGAAGGTCGAAAAGTCAAAAGTCCGTAAGGTCAAAAAGTCTAAAAATGCTTGATCTTCTCTTGACCATATGTAATGGTGTAGCGGTACATGAGATCAATCATGCCTACTTTTGAAATAACCATGGACGGCCACAAATTTCGAACATGCCGCAGCGATGTTGCAGAGTCACATGTGCGAGTACCAGAAGTATTCGGTTTTTTTTCTGATGAAGCTGACAGGATATCTTCAGAAGTTAGATCAAGCTTCATAGTAGGTGAATTTGCACGCTTTTTGGAGAAGGAAGCCGTGGCTATCACAAGAGGAAAAAAGGTTGCCAGAACAAGTATCGAAGGTCTTTTTGTTGAGATATCTGCTAGCCCTTTTTCAGGGTGATTTATGCTCGGATTCTTCTTCAATATAGACTTATTTGGAGTATAATATAGCCAGTTCCTTCCTTCAGCTGGTTTTTGTCTTCTGTAGCGGGTTTACACCCAGCACCTTTTCTTCGAAAAGATGCGAGGCGTGAATCCACATAAAACAGACGACATAAAGGAAAATCTCGCTTGAGGAAGGTGCAATCCGTCGTAGTCCATAATGGCTTAGTCGGAATTATTGTATCCTTTTCCTTATTATTTTATGTCAGATAAGAGCTCTGCGATTAAGCCGCAGAAAGAGTACACATTGAAGGTCGGTGACAAGCCACTTACTGTGCGTACAGGCATGCTTGCCGATCAGGCAAATGCTACCGTTTTGTGTCAGATTGGTGACACTGTTTCTATGAGCAACTGCACGTTGAGCAAAAAGCCACGTGATGGTGTCGACTTCCTACCGCTTCAGGTTGTCTACCAAGAAAAATTCTACGCAAGCGGAAAAATTGCAGGAAGCAGATACCGCAAACGTGAAGGTAGGCCTGCTGATAGTTATGTTCTACTTGGTCGCGTGATCGATAGAGGACTCAGACCAATGTTCCCAAAACATTTACGTAACGACATACAGGTTTTCTGTACTGTTATGAGTTACGACATGGAAAATGAGCATGCAATTGCTTCGGCTAATGCTGCTAATCTTGCGGTTGCAATTTCAGACTGTCCTGCAGAGGGCCCACTTGGAACTGTGTTGGTAGGAATGATTGATGGTGAGCTAGTTTTAAATCCAACTCGTGAGCAGAGAGTTGTTTCTACTTTGGATATGTTTGTTACAGCATCACTTGATCGTATTGTGATGATAGAGGCAGGTGCTAATCAGGTTCCAGAAGCAGAAATTCTTAAGGCAATTGAATTTGGTAAGGCAGCAGCACAAGAGATAGCCAAGTTCTTTGCAAAAATTCAAAAAGAGATCGGTAAGCCTAAGTTTGAACTAGATGCTCCATTCGAAAATTCGGAGGCTAAAGAATTCTTAAAAGAATGGGCACTTAAAACAATTAATAAAGCAATTAAAGATCCAATGGAAAAGTTGGCACGACGTAAGATCATGACAGACTTTATGGATGGAGCAGCCGAGAAGTTGGAAGAGAAGTATGGTCCAGCCGAAGGGAACGAAGAGCTCACAGAGCTTTATGCAAAAGCAAGCGATCTTATGGATAAGGTTATTAAAGGAGAGGTTCGTCGTTTGATTTTAGAAGAAGGTATACGCATGAGCAGTCGCAAGGTTGATGAAATTCGTCCAATTGGTGCGATGGTTGATGTACTTCCTAATGTTGTTCACGGAAGCGCGCTATTCCAGCGTGGAGAAACACAAGGGCTTACAACTTGTACTCTCGGGTCACCTGGTGATAAGCAACTTGTAGAAGGAATGGAAGGAGAAGAGGAGCTTAGGTATTTCCATCACTACAACTTCCCACCGTTCTCAGTTGGAGAAACAAGTAATCGTTTATTTGTTGGTAATCGTGAAATTGGACACGGTAATTTGGCAGAGCGCGGGTTGTTGCCTGTACTCCCTTCCGAGAAGGATTTCCCATATACAATTCGAACAGTTACAGAAATTCTAGAAAGTAATGGTTCATCTTCTATGGCTGCAACGTGTGGTTCTACTCTTGCACTCATGGCAGCTGGTGTTCCTATTTCTGATCCTGTTTCTGGTATCGCTTTGGGTATGATTTCGGATGAGAAAAACGATAAGTACATCATTCTATCTGATCTTCAGGATGAAGAAGACTTTGGTGGAGACATGGACTTTAAAGTAACAGGTACCGAGAAGGGAGTTACAGCTATCCAAATGGATATCAAAATCAAGGGAATGCCAGATCATGTGTTTGAAGAAGCTTTAGAGCGTGCTAGAACAGGACGTTTGGAGATTCTAAAAACCATGTTGGCTTCTATTCCAGAGGCACGTAAGGAAATGAGTCCTAAGGCACCACGTATAGAGACGATTGTTATCAATCCGGACGATATACGTTTGGTTATTGGTAAAGGTGGAGAGACTATTCAGAAGATTACAGGTGAGTTAGGCGTAGATATTGATATCGAAGACAGCGGACTGGTATTTGTAACCGCTCCTGATGGAGATACTATGGCAAAAGCAACTGAATGGATTCAAGGAATTGTTGCTAAGCCAGAAGTAGACAAGGTTTACGATTGTAAGGTTGTAAGAATCATCGACGGCGTAGGAGCAATTGTAGAATTCCTTAAGGGTAAAGACGCTATGATCCATATTTCCGAGCTTCAGTGGAAGCGTACAGAGAATGTGGAAGACATTGTAAAGGTTGGTGATGAGATTCAGGCAAAATGTGTTGAATACAATGCTGCCGATGGAAAGACGCGTATGTCACTTAAGCAGATGAAGGAAAAGCCTGAAGGATATGTAGAACGTCCTTCCCGTCCACCAAATAGGTCTGGCGGAGGAAGGCCACCAAGACGATAATTAGCTGTTAGCTGGTAGCTTGTAGGCATTGTGTCCTACTAGCTACAAGCTACAAGCTAGGAGGGCAGTGCTCTCTCAACCCACTCATGCGTCTTCATTTTGAGTCTGATGATGTCTTCGAATGCTTCTTGCTTTTGATACGGTGAACGTTTTTGCCACACAGGGGTTGTTCTATCTATTACATTCATAAGTTCTACCAGTTCTCTCATGCTTGGCTCATGTTCTGCCCAGTTGATACCAGACGCACTCAGAACATCTAGTGTTTTGTTTACACGATGAAGTGTGCGATTAACTGCTTCCAACAAAAGCTGTTCACGTTTGGAGTCTATTGTGTAGAACGCATTTCCACCGTCGTAGAATTCTGGAATTTCTGAGATCAAACTTTGGCATTGTTGATATGCAATCATCAGAATTTCCCATGATTCTTCGGTAAGTTTGCTATGAGTTTTAGCTTCTTCCATTACTGTGTCTAGATCTTTGCGGACTACGAACAGATCACTACGTGTGTTGTGAAAGATATCTTCGTATGTAAGTTTGTGAACTTCTTGCAGTGCCAGATCCTGACGCTGCGAAACAAGCTTGGTAACAAATACAGCAAATACAAAGAGCGCAGAGATACTTTGGGCGCTTGCTAATGCCTTAGAGAATCCCATAGGTGTTATGTCACCATACCCAGTAGAAGTTGCAGTAATGATGCTGTAATAAAGTGCATTCAAAAACCTAAAGATTGGTGGAAGGTTAGAAAGTTGCGTTGGAGCATGAGCAGGGAAGTATGTTTCCATTGTAAAATATGCAAATGCGAAGAACACAGCTAGGCCTGCCCATAAGATGAATAATGATTTGTAGGACAGTTTTGTGATTTCTACAAAAAACAGGAGGCTATGACGCTTCCTATGGTTTGTGCCGTCTTTTGTAGTTTCTGTAGCCATTCTCTATAATTATACACTATTTTGTCTCTTTTGGCGAGTCCTCGCCTTTGGCTTCAGAATGCGGCTTATCGCTCTTTATGTCCGTTTTTTTTGTCTTCTTTGCCATGAGCAGGCTCAACTGGCTTGGATTCAGGAGACTTTTTGGCGTTATCCGTATTATAAAAGCCATCTCCTTTAAAGTGGATATTAGGAGGTGCAATCAGTTTCTCGGTTGTTGCTCCGCATTGCGGACATACTGGAGTTTTGCTTTCCCCAAAAGATCGTTCTTCTTCGAATGTGTATGAACACGCATGGCACTGGAAGTCGTAGCGGGGCATGGGAATAGAATAATGGAATAATAGAATAATAGAATATTGGAGTATTGGAATATTAGAAAACTAATTATTATGGTTTAGTTTTGGAGAATTAGAATTTTATAATTAATTGTTTGAGATTTTTCTTGCAGCTTTTAGTGCATCACTTCCAAGTTTAAATATAGATGCATGCGCCACGTCAACTACTGCACCGATAGCATCAGAGGGTTTTTCTATTTGCCTAAAAGATCCAATTGCACGTGATATATTGTAATTGTAAGCAGATGGGCCACGTGAGTTATCTGGTCCAGTGGCTGATCGAATTCCATCAGCTACCACACTGGGTAAAGTATCAAATGCATCAAGGCCTCCTTGCCCCATTTGTAATATTCCATTTATTGGTTTGCCTGTTAAAACTTTTCCACCGCCTTTTAAAATATTTCCGGCTGCACCAAGAGTACTTTCTTTTGTGCGCTGAAAACCACCAAGATGATCGAGTTGATCGTCTACAATTGTTTCGGCTGCAAACTCCTTTGCTGCGCGCAAGCGAATGAGCCTGTGCTCAAATGTCCTGTTGCCGAATTTTTCCTTTATTACTAACATTAGATTAAGAATTTTAGATCACGAACCCATGTTTGTCGAGTAAAACGTGTTGTTTATGTTACAAATTCCTTGCATTTACATTCTTCTTTCGCAACAATGTGTCGACTTCGTATTTATTTAGAAGTTTTTGTTCTTTCTCTCATTGGTGACCGCCTACCGGCGGTCATTTTTTATATATGATTTTTTATGACCTCAGTTATGACCTCACCCCCGGCCCCTCTCCTGCTTTGTTATTGATTTCAAAAAATCAGTATCATTTAAGGTTTCAATTAATGTTCAGGAGAGGGGAGCTTCGTAGTTGTAGATAAATATTGTTTCTTCAATTAACGGCGTGCCCCTTCTCCTGACTATAATATGATGCGATAACAACCAAAACGTTGATGGTTTTTAAGCAGAGTAGGAGAAAGGGGTTAGGGGATGAGGTCAAATAAACAAGATGGGGACGTACGGTTGGCGGTGTGCCAGTTGTACGTCCCCGGTGGAGAGTCTTGCCCCTGAGGGCGTCTCTCCTAATTGTCTGGAGGGGTCAATTCACCGTGAGGTGCTTCTCCCCGTTGGTCACGGCCTGATCACATCAACACGATGCTGATCACGCCGGCGCTTCTTCTTGGCCTCCCGTCGTCTTGGCGACCTTCTTCTTGGCGACCTTCTTCTTTGCTCATTCGGTTCAGCTTCTTCGGATCACGCCATTTCAACTTGTTCACGGTCTCATCTCCTTGCTGGATCAATTTCCAGCTCTTGAGAAGGTGTGGTTGGTAGAACCATATCTACCAGCCACGAGGCAAAAACCCAAACAACTAAGGTTATTATTTACCTTTTTAGGCATGTCAGTCAAATTGCCATTTTTAACGCTTACGAAATGTATCTTTTCTTGTAGAATTCATCCAAATGCTACCCAAAGCTTACGATCCACAAGGCACAGAAGATCGCATCTACAAGATGTGGGAGGAAAGTGGTGCTTTTAAGGCAGATGCAAGTAGCGATAAAGAATCTTTCACCGTAAGCATGCCTCCTCCTAATGCAACAGGGCAGCTCCACTTAGGCCATGCTGTGATGCTTGCGTTAGAGGATATATTCATTCGGTTTGCGCGCGCGCAGGGCAAAGAGGCTTTGTGGTTACCCGGAACAGATCATGCTGCGATTGCAACGGAGAGTGTTGTGATTAAAAAGATTCAGGAAGAAGAAAAGATTCCAGATCCGCGAGCTTCGCTAGGTCGTGAAGAATTAATAAAACGCATCGCGCATTTTGTATCAGAAAGCCAAGACACAATTAGATCTCAAGTTCGTAAGATGGGCTCAAGTTGTGATTGGTCACGAGAGAGATACACAATGGATAAGTCGCTTAATCGTTGTGTAAACGAAGTCTTCACCAAGATGTATAAAGATGGATTGATTTACAGAGGTCACAGAATCGTAAACTGGGATCCTAAGATGCAGACGACAGTTTCTGATGATGAGATTGAATATAGAGAAGAGAAGGCACCTTTCTATACATTCCAATATGGCCCTTTCCAGATTGGTACATCTCGTCCAGAAACTAAGTTCGGCGATAAGTATGTGGTTATGCATCCGGACGATCCTCGGTATGAGAAATATGAGAACGGAGATCAGTTTGAATGTGAATGGATCAATGGAAAGATCAAAGCAAATATCATTAAAGACAAAGTTATTGATATGGAGTTTGGAACTGGCTGTATGACCATTACTCCATGGCACGATCACGTAGACTTTGATTTGGCAGAACGTCACGAACTAGACAAAGAACAGATTATAGATTTTGAGGGGAAACTTTTGCCCATAGCAGATGAGTTTGCTGGTATGCCAATAGAGGAAGCACGAACAAAGATTGTAGAAAAACTAGATAAGAAGGGATTGCTTGTGAGCACCGATGAAGATTACGTTCACAGAGTTGCAGTGAGTTACCGTGGAAAAGGAAAAGTAGAGCCACAAATTAAGGAACAATGGTTTATAGATGTGAATAAGCCTGTGATTGAATGGCCCTCCTCCGCCAAGGCTACGGGGGGTAAAAAGAAAAAGAACATGAGCCTTAAAGAGGTGATGCAGGATGTAGTTCGTAGTGGTGATATCAAGATAATTCCAGATAGATTCGGGAAAGTGTACTTCCACTGGATAGATAATCTACGTGACTGGTGCATAAGTCGTCAGATTTGGTGGGGTCATCGTATTCCGGTTTGGCACAAAGAGGATAAAGACAGCAAAAAGATGCACGTTGGAGTACAAGAGCCAGAAGGGGACGGATGGAAGCAGGATCCAGACACTTTGGACACTTGGTTTAGCTCTGGCCTTTGGACATGGAGCACACTGATTGATCCTGATTTGGCAGATGATCACTCTCTTTCTCTGCAAGACCTATTAGACAAGAGCCCAGACTTCCAGAAGTTCCATCCAACATCAGTTATGGAGACTGGATACGATATTTTGTTCTTCTGGGTGGCTAGGATGATCCTGATGACAACGTATGCAACAGGTCAGATTCCATTCGAAACAGTGTATTTGCACGGTTTGATACGTACACGAGATGGAGCCAAGATGAGCAAATCAGATCCCTCTTCTTGTATAGATCCACTAGAGATTATTCCTAAATACGGAGCAGATGCTTTGCGACTTTCTATGATTGTTGGGCAAAGCCCAGGGAATGATTCGCGTTTGTTTGAAGAAAAGATCGCAGGTTACAGAAACTTTGTTAATAAACTTTGGAATGCCTCTCGTTTTGTACTTATGACTTGTGAGAATGAAGGAGTTGATCCACATGAGGTTGAAAGTCTAAAGGTCGAAAAGTCCAAAAGTCTTTCTTTGGCTGACCGTGCTCTCTTATCTGCGTTGCAAGATGTAATTGAAGATGTGACCAAGGGTTTGGAGGAATATCGTTTAAGCGAAGTAGGGGAGAGGCTCTATAGTTTTATATGGGATTACTTCTGTGATTGGTATTTGGAACTCAGCAAAGGGCAGGCTAATTGTGATGTACTCGTTCATGTGTTGCGAACAATTGTTAAATTGTTACATCCATATTGTCCATTTGTAACAGAAGAGCTTTGGGCACAAATAAGTTCGGATGATTCAGGTATTTTGATGAAACAATTATGGCCTGAGGTAGATAAAAAACTTAAAGATCAGAAATCTCAGGATGAATTGCAGATTGTTATCGATGTAATTACAGCAATTCGATCTATTCGTGCAGATAATGGGTTGGATCAGGGTGCAAAACTTGAGGTTATTATTCATACAAAAGATCACGTTGATTTACTGGAATCACAGCGTGATCACATTATGCGAATGGGTCGCTTGAGTGATCTAAAGATCGATGCGGTTTCTGTGCAGCACGAGAATGCAGCGAGCATGTTCCTTAAAGGAATAGAAGTTCATGTTCCTTTGGAAGGCGCTATCGATGTTGATAAGGAAAAAGCAAAGCTTGCAAAAGAAAAAGAGAGTTTAGAAAAATTCCTGAAGGGAATTAATAGCAAATTAGGTAACGAGAGGTTTATTAGTTCTGCACCAGAGGATGTAGTTAAGTTGGAAAGAGACAAATTAAAGAGCGTTAAGGAAAAATTGGAGAAGGTAGATGAGCGGCTGAAAGTTTTGGGATAGCAATACGTATTTAGTATTTCGTATTTAGTATTTCGGGGTTTATTTGGCAGTTGTAGATGTTTTTAGTAGTCCGTTTAGCATTTTTCCGATATTGACTGTTTGTTGAGCCATTTCAGTGAAATATTTTGGTTGCATGTATCCAATATCGCGGGCCACAAGTAATTGATTTTGAATT
Organism: Kiritimatiellales bacterium; assembly: GCA_021734665.1. Taxonomy (GTDB): domain Bacteria; phylum Patescibacteriota; class Gracilibacteria; order Peribacterales; family Peribacteraceae; genus UBA2144. Next base: position 9,995 of record JAIPIN010000013.1, on the reverse strand, counting down.
TCTGTTAAAGAGCCAAGGGCAACCCTATAAAATTGATTTTTTTCTTTGCGAGATCGCTTGTTAAATCCTTCAGCGATGTTGGATGTTACAGATACTGCCGCACGTCTTAGTTGGCTGGTTAATCCATATACTTCTTCCTTTGGAAAAGATGTAGTGATCTTATAAATAGATAGAACAAGTTGATGTCCCTCTTTCCAAGTTCTCAAATCCGTAAAAGATCTTATTTTAGGGCTTGTTGTTTGCATACTAAATACGTTATACGAAATACTAAATACGGAATCAATATTTCCTAATCACCCCACGTACCACGCCAGCGACTTGGAGTTCTTCCATTGCATACATATCTGGGTATTCAGGATTCTCTGCTTGAAGATAGAATTTGCCTTTATCTTTCCTTAAACGCTTAAGAGTAAATTCGCCATCTAAGACACCCACGACGATATCGCCTACACGTGGTTCTTTGGTATTACGCTCTACAATCACCAGATCACCTTCAAAAATACCTGCTTCTATCATGCTATCTCCGCGTACACGAAGCAGGAATGTATTATCTTTGTTCCCTACGATGTAATTATCCAGTTCTAACATTTCTTCCGCTTGTTCTTCCGCTGTTGCAGCTGGCCCTGCGGAAATGGGTCCGAAGAGGGGGAGAACCATGGGTTCCGGTCGATCATCAGCTGGTACAAGATCAATAATCTTGATACGTCCTTTTGGATCCTTCTCTATCTGCTTTTCGCGTTCGAGTGCGTTAACCACTTTTGCAACAGCATTTTTAGATCTCACACCAAATGCTAGTGCAAGATCCGAGAGGGAAGGCGAATAACCGCGCTTGCCTTGGAACTCACGTATGTAGTTAAGAACAGTGCGCTGATGTGGAGTAAGAGTGGCAGAAGTCATGGCAGAGATGGGGAACAGTCGTCCACCATAATAGGTGTACGATCGTGCACAGTCAAAGAGGTTTAGGGAGACAAGTCCCTAAGTTCGTTGTCATGTATAAGAGTAGGTTTTTAAGATTCTACTGTATTTTCATTTTGTGGCTTCTCCTCATTCATCTCAATTACATCCAATTCCTTTAGTTTGCCAAGTTCTAGATATGTAAGTGTCCACACTGTTTGTTTAAACACGGCGAGGTAAGCAAAGAAGTAGCTAGCGATTCCAACAAGAACGAGACCAAGGATAGTAGCTATTGAGTAGCCAACTATTGGTGGCATTACTAGTGCAAGCAAGAATCCAACACCAATTACAATGCCAGGAATCAAGAATACCATTACCGCATTAAGTACAACTCTTAGAACGATTACAAAGAAGAGTAGAAGTAAGAATACGATTTGACCCAAGTAACTTATTACAAGTTTTAAGCTTTGCTTAAGAGCTTTGCCAACACCAATGCGGTTGCCATCTTCATCTCGATATATTACTACTGCCTCTTCTGCAAAGATGCAGAAGAATCTGAATATATTGGATACTACGTATAGAATTAATAGAATTCCTATAGCAAATGGGGCTACTCCTCCTCCATATCTAAGTAGGATAGATGAGATTGTGATAATTATTGTTATCCTGCCCAAGAAGAACATCTCGTGAATTGCAAAAATTGGGAAGAAGTTATAAACAGCAAGTACCAATCCTCCTTTCGCTTCTTCTCCCTTATGGGATTTTGCTGCAAGACCAATAATTGCACCTCGAGCAAGGTGTGGGAATAACCATTCAATGATCAGAAGTATTATTAGCGTGATTATGAATGTAAGGAAAAACCAGAATGGGACGTGCTCCATCAGTGTTGCTTCCACAGTAAAGAAGCCAATAGGATCTCCTTGTAAATATGAGACTAAGAACCATATTTGATAGATAAGCAGTTTAATATTAAGAAGTGTTTCAGCAATTGCGGCTGCGTAACCCCATCGTCTAATCTGACGCTCCTTTTTTGTAATGGCCCAAGCCTTGGCTATGATCTCACGAGGGGTCAACATTATTCTTCAGTGGAGATTAAGGATTGTAGCGGACTGTACGAGTAATCTTTGCCCAGTACGATTGTTACATCTCGAACTTCTTCTGGTGGTAGCGTAGGCATCTGCATTGTTTTGGCACTAAGTAGTGACGAGAAGAATAGTCCTAGATCATCTTCTTCCTCTTTGCCTTCTGCTGGAATCGTAGCTACAAAAGATTCTTCCTGTTTCTCGAGCGAAGCATTTGCAATTACTTCTACATTGAATCCATAACGAGTAAGCTCTGTGGCTAATTTGCGTGCAATACCAGAAGCAGCACCGGCATTTAGTACAGATACAGAAGGATTATCTAGATACACAGAGCGTGTATCAAAAAGTAATTTCTTGAGTGTTAGAATCTGATTCCACGTTACTGGGAATTCTGGAATCGAAACCGGAAGTAACACGGATGCGCCTTCGAATAGATCACGCGGAGGAGTGTATAAGAATCCGCCTGGCTCTATGAAACCATCATAAAGTGCATTTCGATCACTTAGTTGCATTGTTACTACATTATCTTTATCTAGATTTTTAAGAAGGCTCAAAAGGCCAATCATGTCACTAGTAGTGAGAGTGGATTCAACATTGTCATTATATATCTTTAGGAAATTTAGGAGTGTTCCTGGTTTTTTAATTAATCCTTCTTCTTTAGCTTTTTGCGCGAGTGCACGAATTAACTGTTGTTGACGTGCGGAACGACCAAAATCGCTTGTGGTATGACGACTGCGTGCATACTTAAGTGCAGTTGCACCATCTAAGTGGTTTGGTCCTTTATAAATCTCGAATGGATCAAATCCAAAGTTACTATCTGGATATTCAGGATCAATAATGTCGTAAGGGACATCTATATCTACTCCATCAAGTGCATCCACCGCTTGGGTAAATGCAACAAAGTCTACCTTGATTACGCCATGCACTTGCATATCCATGTGCCTACCAATTTCATCGCCTAATTCTTTTAACGCTTCTTCTGCTGCAATGGCATCATCCATCTCTTTCATGTATTTAAGATATCCTTTGTAATCACGGTAGAATGTATTTAGTTTTCCTTTCCCCATCTTTTCTGTGTGCAAAAGGTATAAGTCTCTTGGGAAAGAAAGCAGTACTACACTGTTTGTATTTTCTGCATCAATGCTAGCAAGCATTATTGTGTCAGTTAGATCTTTTCCATCATGATCACCGTCGCCCTGACCAATTAATAGAATATTGGTGAATCCATTCTCGTCAGTTATAGGTGGTGTTCCAGTAATAGATGCCAGCCTAGAGAAACTTAGAATTTCAACCGAGAATAGTGCTTGTGCTATACCTGCAATAATCACAAATACAACAAGTACAGAAATTAGTATTACGAATACGCGTTTAAGTAGGCGCACACGCTCTTGTTGGAGCTTTTCGTGCTCGCGTCTTTCCTTCCAATCTTCGTACCAATGTAAAAGGGGACGGCTGAGCTCAGCACTCCAGCCAATAATAGACTTAATGGGCAGAGAGCGCTTGGGCTTCTCTTCCGCTACTTTTCGTATAGTAAACATTGAAAACAGTTTACCAGAGAATTAGGATTTGAGAACGATAATGAGGAGTTTACTTTTGTTCTAATTATGCTTTGAGGCATAAATTTTAAAGAGTATGTTTTTTAGTATGAATATTCCTCCAGAAAATTCTTCGGAAAGAACAGAGCGGATTGCCCGTCCATCAGGCATGTTGGAGCTTATAGCTGAATGGGTTGCTTTGGAGATAGGACAAAATGGTACAACAGAAGAGGCCGTAGAATCACATATTGATTTTGATGTTGTGACTGATTTATTAGAGGATGGAGAGGATACAGAGGATTATTGGTTGATGGACTAGATAAATCACCAGCGTGTGCTTGCCAGGCATACTCAGCAGCCTGATGAATTTATTTGTAGATTTTGGAATTCTTTTTGTTCGAATATAAAAGAAGTCACCCAGTGCTAGGCCAATCAATATTACACCGAACCATGGGAAGAGGGGGAAGTAGTCTATTGATATGAAGTTTGAGGGTGGGAATCCAAACGGCAAAAAAAGTGAATAGTGAATAGTTAATAGTGAAAAGTGATTAATGTTTATTCCAAGAATGATAATTGGTAATGCTATGAGGATATTCCATTCTCTAAATCGTCGGAAAAAGGGGAGGAGAATTACGCTCACGCCGATTAAGTGCAGAATACCAAAGCGAATATATGTATCTGGGTCCCAAAAGTAGGTAACAATTGTGATGAGCATACCTAATGCGAGGATGGTGAGGCCGCGTTTTAGGTATTTGAATAGGGCTCCCCACTTCGTTCCGCTTTGCGGAACTTCGCGGGGCAAGCGGGCTTGGGTGGTTCGGTCCCATGAAATGACGAAGCTTATTCCTACTAGCAAGAGAAAAAGTATTGCAGTAGATAGTTGAAGTAGTTTCCACCCTCCAACAAGTGGATCAAAATTGAAGTCGTAGAAAAATGCTAGGTCATATGCACAGTGATAAACCACCATCATTATTATGGCGAGGGTTCTTAGTAGGTCGATTTCGGCGAAACGTGGCTTCATAATTTTATGTTAGTCGGATTAAGAATCCAAAGAAACCGAAGAAATCGAAGAATCCAAAGGGGACAGTAATATCAATTCTTTGGTTTCTTAGGATTCATTGGTTTCCTTTCTAGATACTTTTTCAAAGATCTATTTGTCGTTATCGCTCACACCTTCCTCGGCCATAACATCATTGTACTAGTGCCAAGCAAAATTATAGCGATAAGGCGAAGCAGTGGCAGATATGGGCTAATTGCAGCCAGAGAGAATCCTATTCCAAACAGTGAAATAGGTATTAATATGCAAGCGGGACATATGAGAGTTGTTGCTGTAACAATTCCTGCGAGTGTTCCTGCACGACGTGTTCCTGTTGGGCAAGTGCCAAATCTTTTTCTCCAGTAAAAGAGGCCCATATTAAGTGCAAATAGAAAAATTATGATGCTAGTGAATATGTATTCTTCTTGTTCTGGCTGAGGTCTTGGAGGAGTGGGGATAAACTCACGCCATAATCCAAGTTGCCATGTAAAAAAGAAACCAAATAAGAGCCCAGCAATAATGAAGGCAATCCAGAATATCTTTGAACGGAGGAATTCTAAGCGCATGAGTTGATTATGCTCCGTGTTTTAGACAGTCACCAGTACAGTTTGCTTTTTTACAATCTTGCTCGTCTTTGCATCCACAATCTTCACCCTTATTGCAAAGTTCTTTATTAGGGCAGTTACCTCCTCCTGATGCAGCTGTGGTGTGTGCTCCTTGTTGGATTACAAGTGCATATCCTATTACTATGCCAACGATTACGAGGGCAACTACTAGCCAAGGGGATTGTGAGGTTTTTTCCATAGATCAGATCTATTGTAGCTTTGTATCTGATAAGAATCCAAAGAAACCAAGGAAACCGAAGCAGCCAAAGAGAGTATCTTCTTAGTGAGGTCCTACACTAAACGTCTTTTTATATGTCAAAGGATCGAGTGCTTCATAGTCTGCAACGTCTTCTCGTCTCATTTGTATTACGAATCGCGCAATGGTGTTTCTGCTTCTTGCGAGTAGGTCACATGATTCATCCATTGCTTCCAGAGTTGCCTCACGTGTTGCTTCATCTGCAAATCCCGCCCAGTCACAAATACTTGCAAAATTTGCATGCAAAAAAGTATTTCTATAAGTATCAATTCCTCGTTCTCATCAGATGGTTCTTTTTGATATTTTTTATTTGCTTCATCAAGATTTCTAATACCACGTTGTATGTCGCAGTCAATTGTCATTCTAGATTTAGTATATAACTTTCGACGGAGGAATGCTCGTTTAAATGAAGTTATAACTATACTTATAACTTCATTTTTTCTATTTTCAGATAAGAATCCAAAGAAACCAAGGAAACCTAAGAAACCAAAGGGGTGATATGTACATCCCCTTGGTTTCCTAGAATTCTTTGTATTCCTTGGTTTCTTTATTTAAGAGTGACAGTTGCACCTGCCTCTTCTAGTTGTTTCTTGATCTTTTCGGCTTCTTCCTTTGGAGCGCCTTTTTTGATTACGTTAGGTGCACCATCTACTGCTGCCTTGGCTTCTCCTAGAGCTAGACCTGTGATCTCGCGTACTGCCTTGATAACAGCAATCTTCTGACCACCTGCTTCTGTTAGCTCTACGTCGTAGCTGCTCTTTTCTTCTGCGCCACCTTCATCGCCACCGCCAGCACCAGGTGCTGCAGCAACGGCTACGGGAGCAGATGCGGAAATGCCATATTCCTGTTCCATGAATTTAACGACATTGTTTAGCTGCACAACATTGAGCTTTTCTAAAGCATCGATCACAGCCTTCTCCTCTTTGGCTAGGGAGACTTTATCTTCTGTAGCGGTTGCTTCATCGGACATGTTATTGGGGGGAAAATAAAAAGTTAAAAGTGAAAAGTGAAAAGTTATGAGTCTGTTTTGGGTTCGGGCTGGGGCTGGGGCTCGGCAGGAGCCTCCTCGGCAGGCTTTTCTTCTTCGGCAGGTTTCTCTGCTTCAGCTGCTGGTTCTTCAGTTGATTTTTCTTCTGCAGGACCTTCGGCTGGTGTTGGTTCGGTCTCGGGCACATCACCAATGCCTCCTTTCTCCGCAATCTCACTCAATGCTCGTGCAAATCCACTGAGAGGTGAATTGCACATACCAGCAAAGGTAACGAGTGGTGATCGAATCATTGTCGCAAAAATTGCAAGTAGCTCTGTACGGCCAGGCATCTTGGCAAGTTCGATAGCTTCTGACTTATTCAAAATCTTTCCATCAAAAATTCCACCAAGAATCTGTACTTGCTTGTGGGCCTTGCCGAATTTAAATGCGATTTGTGCTCCAGAGAGTGGATCTATAGTGCTGAAGATACAAGAAACTGGTCCTGTAATAACATCTGCATCGATCTCTGGCATGCCGGCTTCTTTAGCTGCGATTTTGAGCAATGTCTTTTTGGCTACTTGCATTTCGGAATTTTGATCCTTTAGCTGTGCTCGCAGTTCGCTAACTTCGGCTACTGTGAGTCCGATATAGTTTGTAAACATAACCGACTCTGCGGACTTAAATTTGTCCGTAAGGTCTTTTACTTGGGCCTCTTTTTGTTGGCGCGTAAGTGCCATTTGAAGATGGAATTTAAGAGATAAAAAAACACTGATCTCGGGATGACCGGGAGACCAGCGAGGCAGACGACACGAATCACTAAGCCGGAGCCAAATGGTCGATGCTGTATGCCTCGGAGAGACTTACTTTCGGCCATCGGCCTAGCGCTCTCGGTCTTCGGTCGATGGAAGTTTACTCAGAGTAAGGGGGGAGTCAAGAAAACTCCACTGTATTACTTGAATGTTGTTTGTTTTTGTCAAGTTATGAGATAAATTATGAGATGAGCTTGTAGCTTGTAGCTGGTAGAATTTTGCAAAAGCTACCTACAAGCTACCAGCTATTCTTATGAGAATTATCCTACAAAAAGTCACTCAGGCTAAGGTTTTGGTCGACGAAAAGATAATTGGACAGATCGATGCAGGATATCTTTTATTATTGTGTGTTATAGGAGGAGATACACGGGAGCAAGCGGATAAACTGGCAGACAAGGTAGTAAATGTTCGGTTGTTTGATGGTGAAGATGGAAAGATAAACGATCAATCTTTGTTAGGCATAGGAGGAGAAGCACTCGTTGTCTCACAATTCACACTAGCTGGCAGGTTAGAGAAGGGGAATCGGCCAGATTACACACAGTCAGCTGATCCAAAAATTGCGAAAGAGTTATACGAATATTTTATAGAACAGCTTAAAATTCGAGGTGTTAAAAAAGTAGAATCAGGAGAATTTGGGGCATATATGAATGTGGATCTCACGAATGATGGACCAGTAACACTAATGCTCGAAAGGTAGTAACTTCTCCCACTTAAATTCTTGATCAGAATGTGTTAAAAGGAGTAATATTCTAGTTCCTATGGCGAAGAGTATTGCCGATATATCCACGCTCCTAGAGCTGGTTGCGCAGACCAATAATGACTTCGACATCGACCGTGTCGTAAGCGCGTTCAGGTGTGCGAGAGAGGTTTATGGTGATGAGCCACATCGCACTGGAGTTAGTACATATGAACACGTTACTGGAGTCTTGGAACTTCTTCTTCCGTTTGAACCTGATGAAGATACGATTATTGCATCCATACTTCACCACAGCGTTTTTGAGAATGGTATTTCTCTTACAGAGTTGGAAGAGCAATTTGGTCCCACAGTTCGATCATTGGTGAGTGGAGTACATTTACTTTCATCAATTACAATTCAAGGGAGCAGAAATTCTATTGATGATTTGCGCCTGATGTTATTGAGCGTCTCCGATGACGTGCGCACGATTCTAATTACGCTAGCCGATCACTGTCATCTTTTGGATCATCATGATGATATGGGGAAAGATCATGCCAAAAGAATTGCAAGTGATGTCCTTCGTTTGTATGCACCAGTTGCATCTAGGCTTGGTATCTATAATTTAAAGCAAGAATTAGAAAAGAGAGCTTTTCCAATTTGTTATCCATCTGATGCGGATCTCATCACAGGTCAGATTGATAGATTGCGTTCACAGCATGGTAATTTTATGGAGAGTATGACTAATGAATTGCGAACGTATCTTAAAAATAATAATCTCCCAGTGCAGATAGATTGGCGTGAGAAGCAGCCATACAGCATCTTTAGAAAACTAAAGTCAAAAGGCTTATCTTCTGTTGAGGATGTTTATGATCTATTTGCGATTCGTGTGATTGTTGATAGATCAGATGAGTGTTATCAGGCACTTGGACTTATTCACAAGTTAGGACGTCCTATGGCTAATCGTTTTAAAGACTATATCGCTTTTCCTAAGCCAAATGGATACCAAAGCTTGCACACTACATTATTGCAATTACCACAGGCTCCAAATGATATCTTTGTGGAAGTTCAGGTGCGCACTAAAAGAATGCATCGCGAAGCTCAATACGGAGTTGCTGCACATTGGAGTTACAAGGAGTATGGCGCAACGCGGCATGCAATGGAACAGACTCAACTTAAAAAGATGTTGTCTGTTCAAGAGGCAGTACACGAGGGCACCTCGGTGGAGCCAACGTTGGCTGATCAAATTTATGTGCTCACTCCAAAGGGAGATATTGTTGAGTTACCAGAAGGTTCCACTCCACTAGATTTCGCATTCCAAGTTCACACAGATTTGGGACTATCATTTAGATCTGCGCGCGTGAATGGATCTATTGTTCCACTAGATCACGAGCTAGAAAATGGAGATGTGATTGATATTCTTAAGTACAGAACACCAAAGCCATCTCCACAATGGATGCAATTACTTAAAACCTCTTCATCACGTTCCAAGCTTAAGAGGCACCTGTATTTGCAGAGGCGCAGCGAGTTTATTACTAAGGGTAGAGAAATGATTAATGCAGAATTAACACGACATTCGCTTTCTCCTTTGGATAGCGATTTGAGCATATTGCGTGTGTATGATGGTGATGTGCTTCCGTATGCGCGCAGAGAGGATTTACTTATGAAAGTTGGGCAAGGATCGCAGAATGCAGTCTCCATCTTCCCGCATTTAGAAGCTTTGCGTGATCATGATTTCTCTGCGCAAAATAAGACAAGACAAACTACGCCTAAGTTCCATCGCAAAGATAGGTTTGTGAAGTTGGATGGGGGACTGCCTATGCCAACTCGTTTTGCAAAAGGCTGCAAACCAGATGAAGGAGACAGAAGTGATATTGTTGGTGTGATTAACAGAACAGGAGAAGTAGTAATTCATCGTGCGGGATGCAGGATGCTTGCGAAAGCGAATCCGGAACGTAAGATCAAAGCGTGGTGGAAATAAAAACGTGCTAACGATGCGTTTTTATTGTCACCCTTTGGGAGCAAAACCCTCGCCTTCAGGCGATCCCTTTAGGATGATATAGTTGTTTCATGCTTAACTACCGCAAGGGTTCCCATACCGTTTTTGATCTTAAATACCACATAGTTTGGATTACAAA
>JAIPIN010000012.1 GCA_021734665.1 Kiritimatiellales bacterium | reverse complement strand
TCAGAGATTGAGGAATGGGAGCTTGCATGGGCTGTTGATTTGATCAATCATAGACCTCGCAAAAGACTCGGATACCGTACTCCTCACGAGGTATTCATGGAATCAGAGAGCGTTGCACTTCGAACTAGAATCTAGGTTTGGATTCCTAGGTTTCCTTTTATTCCTAGGTTTCCTTATCATTTATTCGAATGCTTTCATTCAGGTTGTTATATGAGTAGTACTCGTTCCAGATTCTCGTTCTTCTTGTCTCTGCGAATGCGGAATGAGTAAATACTCTGCTCGTTCGTCTAGCAGATTTCCGGTGAGCTCACGTAATTGAGATATTTCTGCATATACTTCGCGCGTGGCTAGTATGTGTTCTCTTAATCTCTTTCCTAGTACTATCTTGCCATCTAATTCTACAAAAGGAGGCTCTATTGGCATTTGTTTAAGTTCACTATATGCACATCCAGCTTCAAATGCTCTTCGCAAAGCTTCGCGAGCTTCTTTTTTATCTGGAGCTTTTACCCTGTGGAGATAACGGTGCATACGCTCCATGTTTTTGCGGACAAATCCAATTTTATGCTTAATTTTTTTCATACGTACGTCTTCATGTTGTGGATATTGTTTCATATTTTGTTGGAAAGGGCGGTAAGTATCTGCGCTGATTTATCCAATGTCACTAGGCAGTTGAGGCAACTGTGGCATCAATAAAGTTTGTATAAAAAAGTTGCTCGCAAAGTTGGAATTTTAGGGTGTATTTTCGCTCTATTAACACAAAAAAGAGGAAGTTCAAGATGAATAAAATATGTGTGGAAAATAGCATTTACCATAAAAAATGGTATTTACAAATAAATTAAAAAAAATCCGTAGCAGCGATTCGAAAATCGCTGCTATAAAAATCACACACAAACATACAAAAGGATATAATGTGAAACTTTGCCACAAAAGCATTATTCCCAATATGGCACATTTCATATAACAACCGTTACTAGGAATAGGGATCCTTGGTGTATTCAGGATGGCATTCCGCAGATTCTCATTGATAATCTCGCAATGACTCGTAATGTGCATCAGGCAAAATTATTCGCATTCTGTATATTGCCAGACCATATGCATATTCTTATGAGTTCTGGAGAAAAAGGTTTGAGTTCATTTATGCATTCTTTCAAGAAGAATAGTTCACGTGATTTAGCAAATGTATTTGGAAAGGATGTTTGTCGTTGGCAGAAGGGGTATCACGATGAAGAAATTCGGGATTCTGAACAACGCCATAATGCTTTAATGTATATTCAAAATAACCCTATCCGACACGAATTTGCAGAAGGAATTGATGTATGGCGATGGAGTTCGGTTTATTTCCCACATCTTATTGATCCAATGGAAATTTGGTTTGATTGATATTTTCATAATTCGTATCGATTTTCGAATCGCAGCGATTTTCGAATCGCTGCTACGGGTGTGGATTGATTTTCGAATCGCAGCGATTTTCGAATCGCTGCTACGGGGTATGAGATTTTTATTCCAAACTCCCATCCCCATATAAAATATCTTCTTGGGGATGTCTGTACAGAGGAGCATTGAGCCTCTTTTGATCAAAGATGTGCCCTAGAATTCCAATTGTCCTGCCAAGTGCAAATATTCCGTTTAAGTATCCAACTTCAAAAAAGCTTTCGCGCACATCTTCCGGTAATTGTGGCAATAGAACATCAACTAGTGTTACTCCAATCAATCCATCTACATTCAAAATCAAATTAGCCTTCTTTGCTGTTGTAATCTTTTCTACTTCCAATGCGAAATTTGTAACAGGTAAATCTTTAAAGTTCTTCTGAGCATATTCTAGAAGTGCCTTCACGCGTGCATCTGGATTGTGAATGCTTTTTATCTTATGTCCTATTCCAGGGATTCGTTCACCTTTATCTTTCATCGAATCTACAAATTCTTGTGGAGCGATTCCGTCATGTTGTGCTTGAGTGAATGTTTTTGCGGCAGCGTCTACAGCTCCGCCGAACCTTGGTCCAATGGTAAGCAGTCCTGAGCATAGTGCACTCATTGTATCTTTGGCTGCACTAGCGGCGACGATTGCATTGTGTGCGCCAGCAACTGCGGGTCCGTGATCTGCTACGGCCGTTAGAATCATTTCTATATATTTAAGTGTTTCTGGAGATAAATCAGTCTTCCACCATAATTTACTTACTGCCTTTAGTAGGTCTCCTTCTTTGATGAAGTCCGAAATTGGGGTGCCTCCATAAGTTGCTTCTTCGCCACGGTCATCACTGATCGTGGATTGCAGATGGGTATGTTTACGATCTTCCGGCAAGTCTTGGATAATTGGTTCCATATGGTCTGATACCGTACCTTTTTCCGATAGCTTCTCATAGGTTTTTTTGATCAAAATACCCAATTGCTCGTAAGTTTGGGGCACCAAAGCACCAGCCTCTTTTAGCATCTGATTCTTGGCGATTGCAGTTTCTGCCTTGCTTTGAGCCCATGCTCCAGCGTGTCCAAATTGAACGTCTTTAGGGAAATATTCTGCAGACGTTCCAGACACCCAAGCTATAAGTGGTTTTGTAATTGTTCCATCCTGCAATGCTTGTGCTATTCCTTCTTCTTCGCGTCCTCCAACTTCGGATGTTACTACAATCATTTTTACTTCAGGATTTTGTTGATACCTAAGAATGTGAGGCATCAAGTGTGATCCTGGGTTACGGTCGCCTCCGATTGCAACTCCTTCCAAAATTCCAGATGAGTTTTCTGCAATCATTCTGTACATCTCGTTACTCATTCCACCAGACTTCCCTACATACCCTACACAACCTGCGCGATGGAGTTTGCTTGCAAGTAAGTGGTCGTTACTTCCTCCGGTATCTCCAATGCGGAATGCTCCAGCAGTTACAGCTCCTACAGTTGCAGGGCCAATAAGAATTGTTCCATGCTCCTGAGCTTTTACAATCCAAGTGCGTGTGTCACGTTCTGGCACACCTTCTGCAATAGTTGCAATTACGCGGTATCCCAAATCGATTCCTTCGTTCACTACTTTCCCTGCAGATCTATGTGATGCAAAGCTAACTATTACATCTGCTTGTGGGAATTTTTCTTTTGCCTGAGGAAGAGATTTTACGACGGGAAGCAAAAATTCTTTTGTTCCAAAGAAAACCTTAAGTGGAGCTGAATTACTAGTATCTACAATTGCTGCGACGCTTGGTTTGCGTCCTGCGAGAAAGTCGAAGTCCAACATACGCTGGATCGAAATCATTTTTCGTCCATGAACGATAGCGGTGGTTTTTTTATCGAAGAGAGTTTTCATCGAGTTGTGTAATGGTGAAGTGGAGAAGTGGGAAACAAGAAACTAGCAACTAGAAATCAGTAAACAAAATAGATCACCTCTTTTGAAGTGAAATAGAATCAATCGCCATATTTACAATATCTGTCATTGGGAGTTCTGCTCCATGCGTAACACATGGAATATTCATTTCATCGCAAGCATCCTGCAGGGCTTTTAGCCCCTCCTTATCTCTTGGGCCTGCTCTGCGTACAAAGATTTTCAGATTCTTCAGTGTTCCTTGATGTTTCTTTAATGCCTTGATCACTCCGGCAAAGGTGCGTTTGACATCCGTGAAGTTGGCAATGCCGCCACCGATAATCAGTGCTTGCTCTTGGTCGTTGCGTTCGATCAAAGATAGGATCTCGGATGTGTACGCTTCCATTTCATCCGTTGTAGGATTTCCGGACCACTCACCGTAGTTTGCAAGTTCAGTGGCATCCGCATGTGCAGTGATTGCATCGGCATAAATGATTGATGCACCTCCACCTGCAACCATTGTCCAGATTCTTCCTTTAGGATTTAAGAGTACAAACTTAAGTGAACTTCCACTTTTAGAGTCCATTGTTTGAATTCGTTTTTCTTCTTCTGTTTGAGTTGTTCCAAATCCTTGTGGAATTTCTGTAGATCCCCATGTCCCATTCTGACGATATGCTGCAGTTGTATCTACGCGTGCAACTGTATCGAGCAGATAAATTTTCCCGTCTACTTCGGTTATTGGATTGAATTCTAGGTAGGGGAGATCGAGTGATCTGAAGAGTGCAAACAGGCCGAGGGCGGTTGGGCGTAGGGCGTTGGGTAATAAATTCAGATCTGGTTCTTTATCAAGTTCAACGCGTATTTCATTCATCGATTCTCCCTGGTCTTCTACTTCTACTCCGCCCTTATCCGAGAAGTGTATAACGTCGTGTTCACGTTCGCATGTGAATGCGAGGTAATACTCAGTTTTGTGCTCTATGTAGGGCTCAATCAGAAAGTGATCTAGTGTTCCTGTGCGTTCGCCGACCATTACTTCTTTGCCTCTAAATCCCTCAATCCATGCTCGCGCTTCTGCAAACGAATCGGCAATTTTAACGTAGCCCAGCTTGCCGCGTTTACCAAAAAGCTCATCTACCTTAACCACGATCTTCCCTTGATTTAGCCAAGGATGGTTTGTTTCCAGATTATCAAGTTTTGTAGGAGGACCAACAGCTGCAAATTTAATCTCCGGTCTTCCTTGAAGCTCAGCTGGCCAACAGTCAGCAATAAGCTGCTTAGCTAAGGCCTCTCTTATAGGTTTTTGAGCCATGTTAAAGAGGCGTCAGTTTGGCAGAATTTAGGCTCTAAATCCATGAAAAAGGCGCTATTTACAGGTTCAAATAAAACCGCAGCTAGGAGCCATGGCTCCCAGCTACGGAGATTATTGCGGCATTAATATTAATCCCTAAAGCATCTCATCAATTACAGCCTTAAAGTTATCGACTGGCTGTGCGCCAGATACTAGTCGAGTTTCGCCTGTGTCATTATCTATAATTATATTTCCTGGAGTTCCACTTACGCCTGCTCTGGATCCTCCATTCATATCGTCTTTTACATACTGTGCGTACTTGTCACTGTTTAAGCATGTTTCGAATGCAGCTTTATTCAATCCAATTTCTTCTGCATAAGCAGAAAGTTGCGCTACGTCTGCGCCATTTTCAAAGAGTATATCGTGATATTCCCAGAAGGCATCATTGCCACCTAGTTCGTTTGCGCATTCCGATGCCTCTGCAGATTTTTGGGCGTTGGCATGGAAGCTAAGTGGAAAATGTCTGAATACAACATTCACATCATCGCCGTAATCTTCTAGTAGTTGCAATACTGTTGGGTGATGTCTTGTACAGAAAGGGCATTCAAAGTCGGAATATTCAACTAGCGTTACTTGTGCATTTAGATTTCCGCGTACATGATCTCTGTCTGTTACTTCTGGTACATTATCTGCTGTTGGTGCAGGTGGCGGGGCCGATGGAGTTGGGGCTGGGGCATTTGCCGATGGTGATGGGCTTGGTAAACCAGCAGGTCCGCCTTCTATAACTGTTGCTGCGCCAAAGCCAACAATTACACCAACAAGTGCCATAGAAATTCCGAACCAAGTGTTATTGTTCATAATATGAGAGAGAAAAAATAATAAAGTGGGGGAGGATAATAGAATGATCTAATATATAAAAATACAATGTAATCTGTTTCACATAACTTAAGATTACACAGATATTGAGTTTAAGAGGATTGCAATAAGGATAACTTGTGGGAGAGTAACAAGCGGCAGAAAGAACGCAATCTTCCAAGATTTAGTAGTCTCTTTAAGGGACATGATTTCTGTGTAGTCAGTAGATACACCGGTCATCAAGAAAGCGAAGGTATTTCCTGCTGCTTTGGCGCGTAGAAGCATATCTGTTGCAATTGGCATTGATCCTTCGGAACAGACTTCCAAAATAGTAGCGAATAGGAGTGTTGCTCCTAGTCCTCCTATGGTTGGTCCAAATAGTTGTGCAAATATCTCGGGAGAAATAAAAGTGCGAATAAGTGCTGCCAAAACAATTCCAAAGAAGATCCATCTTAGTATCATCTTGGAATCTTTAACTCCATTCATTGCAACTCTTATTAAAGACATAGGGGTTAGTTTGATAGTTTTAAGATGATCACTAAGCCTCTTTTTAAATGAGAAGTTTTCTGGAAGATTTGTATGGTTTGGATTTTGTGGTAGAACTCCTTTTTTAACTAATTTATCAAAGATGATCCCAGAAATGATTGCGATTACAAATGACAAAAGAAGAATTGATATCATCCATTTGAATCCAACAAGAGACCATAGGATTAACGTAAGAGAAATTGAATTCCATGGGCTTGCAATCAGGAATGCCATTGTTTGGCCTAGGCTTGCGCCGCGCTCATACAATTTCATTCCAACTAGCAAGATTCCATGTGAGCAAAGATCAAGCATTACGCCTGCTCCTGTTGCACGAATTATTCCGTTTAGTGTTCCACCTTTTCCAAGTGCATACGTCATCAGTTCGCGAGGGATAGATCCAATCATTCCAACGGACAAAATTCCAAGTAAAATTCCCCACCACATCTTCTGCAAGAGCTGGACTACGCTTTCGGAAAAGATTGAAATAAGCGGTGTTGGTGGAGCTGTGAAGTGTAGAACTAGGCTGACAATAATTATTAATATTGATCCAATGAGCAGCCAGTCTTTTCTTTTCTTTTTCCCGTGCATAGCACAATGATCATCGGAATGTAGTTCGTGTTTTTCTTCATGATGGTGGTGAGACATATCATCCATATTTTTTACAAATAAGAAATATTAAAAAATTAGGCACTACTTCTTAGAAAACATGTTCAAGCTTGAAGCGAGCATCCATCCGATTACAAGTCCCCACACAATGCTTTGTATGGATCCATTGATAAATCCGCCCAAGGTCATACCAGAGAATCCAGGAAAACATACTCGCATGAGATTCATATGGAGGTCTTTTAGTGCTGGATCACTAAGAAATGATCCCCAAAAGAAACATATGCCGAAAATTGTAACGGCGATAATGGCGAGAGCCAAAGCCCATTGACGAACGGAGTATGTAGACATGATATAAATCGGTAGAGAAATAATTTATTTCGATGCGAGAGCATCGAATACACGCGAGAGTGCCTCTTCTGCTGAACAAGATGATTCTTGTACTTGTAAACCTTCAAACGGTTTTAGAGCAACAGATGGCAGAAGTGCGGATATAATTGTACCCCCATCTTCTTCTTGTAGAACAACATTACATGGCAGTGCTAGTGCAACATCGGGATTATCTTGTATTGCTTTATGTGCCAATTTTGGATTGCATGCGCCAAGGATTATGTGTGGAGGATGCTCTACACCAAGTTTTTCCTTAAGTTTGGCTGCAATGTCGATTTCCGAAATAATTCCGAAGCCTTCTTCTTTTAATACGTTTTTTACCATCTTATCTACTTCGGATAGCGATTGGTCGATGGATAGTGAGAAAGAATATGCAGTTGAAGGTTTCATATGTATGAGGGGGACAAAATATAACAGGTTGGATCAATGCTATTTACCGGTGCACCCGCACCCACTTTTGCATCCATTAAGAGCGCAATTCTCCTTATTTGGACAGTTGCCTGCATTGCAGTTTCCGCCGGCACAAGATCCAGCTGCAGCCTTTACTGTAACTTGTTCAGCTTGAGTTGCACTTGGGGATGCAATTGCAAATCCAACAACTAGTCCGATGATTGCAATCATTGCTACTGTGGTATTTTTCATTGGAATAAGGGGGAAAGAATAAAAAAGAAATAAAACATTTAAGTGGCGACCTGTCTTTCCCGAAGCATCGAAAAGAGGACAGGTAGAATGATTAAAGAAAGAAAAATAGACGTGGTAAGACCTGTTACCACAACTAGAGCAAGCGGTTTGGTGACTTCTGCGCCTATACCGGTACTCATAAGCATTGGAATTAAGCCGATGATGGATGTGAAGGCAGTCATTAAGATTGGGCGTAATCGTAGAGATGCGCCTTCTATTACTGCCGCATGAATCCCTTCATGTGTAATAGGTTGATTGGGATCGGGAATGTATTTGTCTGCTTCTTCCATACTTGGTAATCCAAATTGTGCTCTAAACGCATTTTCCAAATACACAATAATCACGACTCCTGTTTCTACCGCGTTTCCGAATAAAGAAATGAATCCAACCCACACAGCAACCGAGAAGTTGTAACGAGCTAGGAAAAGTGCGATTACTCCTCCAACTAAGCTAAGCGGTATTGTAGTCATTACTATGGCTACTAGACTTAGGTCTTTGTACGTCATAAATAGGAGTATAAATATGATGAATATGACTATAGGAACTACCCAAGCTAGACGCTGTTTTGCTCTTATCTGATTCTCGAACTGCCCAGCCCATTCAATAAAGTATCCATTAGGTAGCTCTAGATGTTCATCTAAATATTTCTGTGCGTTATTAACAAAAGTTACTAGGTCGATACCATTTGCATTAGTCTGTGTGACTGCAACCAAGATTCCATTTTCACTTTTTATCACAGCCGGCCCATCTATCAAACGGATTTTAGCAACTGTCTTAAGTGGAACTCTTGCACCGTTTTTACCTTGTAATGGAAGAGATTCTATATCTTCTATATCTTGTCTGAAAGATTGTTGAAGTCTCACTTGGACTCCGTAACGTTCCCGTCCCTCGATTGTAGTTGTAACCATTGCACCTCCTACACCCGCTGAAACAGTCTGAAGAGCTTGCCCCTTAGGTATTCCGTATTGTGCGAGCAATTCATCTTGAAGATCGATATCTAGGTATCTAAGCCCCATTGTGCGAATTGCAACTGTATCTGTAGATCCTGGTACAGCGTTTAAGAGGGTTTCAATTTCGATAGCAAGTTCTTCCAGTTTAACTGAATCATCACCAAAAATTTTTACACCTACTTGAGAGCGAATGCCGGTAGAAAGCATATCGATTCGTCCGATAATAGGTTGTGTGAAGCTATTCCATAGATTATCAATTCGCATTGCGCGGTTCATTTCTGCAATGAGTTTTCTTTTGGTCATTCCTTTGCGCCATTCATCCTTTGGTTTGAGAGTTATGAATGTTTCTATCATTGCCATGGGAGCAGGATCTGTGGCAGTTGCTGCACGCCCTGCTTTTCCTACAACGGTTTCTACTTCTGGGAATTTTGAAATTATTTTGTTTGTCATGATCAGAAGTTCCTGTGCACGTTCCTCAGATACATCCGGTACTGTTATTGGCATGTACATGATGGAACCTTCATCAAGTGGTGGCATAAATTCAGAGCCAATCTGTGTAATTGCACCAATTCCTATTACAACCAAAACCCCCATTACTGTAAGAGTAACTTTGCGGTGATTCAGAGCTTTAAGCAGAAGTGGCTCGTAGTATTTTTGAAGAATTCTCACAATTGGAATGTCATCGTCTTTTCTTAGTTTTCCTCTTAGAAAAAATACAGATAGAAGTGGAACAAGAAATAGTGCAGCAATCAATGCGCCTAACATTGCAAATACGTTTGTAAATGCGAGAGGCGCAAAGAGCTTTCCTTCCATTCCGGTCAAACTGAATATTGGTAGGAATGAGAGAATGATAATAAATATTGCGAATACGATTGGTTTTCCTACTTCTAATGTTGCTTTGGTAATAATCTGAATACGATCATTAAGTGTGTTGGGTGGGTTCTCTATCAATTTTCTGTATGCGTTTTCGCTAATTACAATTGCCGAGTCCACCATTGTTCCAATTGCTATGGCAATTCCTCCCAAACTCATGATGTTGGATGGAATTCCAAATACACGCATGAATATGAATGTCATCAGCACCCCCATAATTAGTGCAATGGCAGTAATCATTGTTGATCCAAAATGCCAAAGGAAAAGGCCGAGTATTACAGTTGTTATAACTAATTCTTGCGTTAAGACACTGCTTAGAGTTTTTATTGCTCCTTTGATTAATGATGTTCTGTCGTAAAAGGGGACTATAGTCACTCCCTCTGGCAGTGATTTTTCGATGAGTGTGATTTTTTCTTTTACTGCATCTATAACGGCTAGCGGATTTTCTCCAAAGCGCATCACAACAATTCCACCAACTTTTTCTTCTTCGCCGTTGGCAAGTATAGAACGACGGAAGAGTCCGGAGGTTCGCACTTCACCAAGGTCTGTAATTGTAAGTGGCATGCCGTCACTCCTGTTGCCTACAACTAATTGGGCAATGTCATCAGGCCCTTGGAAGAATCCAATTCCTTGAATGGCAACTTCGCGTCCTCCGGTATCAACAACTTGTCCCGAGACATTGTTATTTGCCATTTTTATAGCATCCATAACTTGAGATATAGAGATGCCAAATTGTTGTAATTTGATTGGGTCCAAGATGGCCTGATAAACCTTTTCATGACCACCGATCGAGGCCACTTCTGCTACCCCCGATACGCTCTGGAGCCCATACCTTACAGTAAAATCTTGAATTGACCTTAGCGCCGTAAGGGTGTGTTGGTCACTCTCCAATGTATACATAAATATCTGACCTAGCCCCGTGGCATCGGGACCAAGCACCGGAGTAACACCAGGTGGCAATTGCATTTTGGCAAGACTCAAGCGCTCGGATACCCGATCACGCGCGAAGTAAAAATCAATATCATCATTAAAAATAACAGTAACCATAGAGATGCCTAGCTGTGACATCGCACGTATGTCCTTAACGCCGGCTAGACCTTGCATGCTTACTGTAAGTGGATAGGTGATTTGATCTTCGATATTTTTTGGGCTCTGCCCAGACCATTTGGTCATGATAATCACCTGATTCTCGGAGAGATCGGGGATGGCATCTACAGGAGTTTTTATAATGGTTATAATCCCAACTATTGCGATTACTGCAAATATTGTAAGAGTCAGAAACCTGTTATTAATAGCCTTAATTATGAGAGAATTAATCATTTAAATTCATGGTAATGAAATCGGGTGGATCTAGAATTATTTGTGAATCCTTAGTTATATCACCAGTAACTTCGGCGAATTCACCATCTTCCGAGCGAACTGTTACCGAAACTTTTTGCGGCTTGTTTGTTTTATCATCAAGAATCCAGATTATGTTTCCTTCCTCTTCACGTTTTACGGCAAAAGATGGGACTTTGAATGTTGGTAATTGTTGATCTATAAGTCGTACACGTACGTTTGAATGATTTGGAATCATTAAGCTGTCATCAATTTTTGCCTGCACAGTGATGGTATGCGTTTGCATATCTATCTGTGGACTCTTGCGGGTTACTTCAGCTTCGTATTGATTTATATCATTATTTGGAAGTAAAAAAGTAACCTTATCCCCAACTGATATCGCAGAAAGAAGATGTTCAGGTAATCCAAACTGGATCTCGCTCTTGGCAATCTTAGAAAGGCTTGTTGGGACATCCACAAGTTCGAATGCAGGCATAGATGGCATTACCATCCCTCCAACTTCTATAAATCTCTTAGAAACTACTCCGGAAAAAGGTGATAGAACTTTGCGATTTCCGCTGAGTGCATATTCTGCATTTAGCATTGCGTCGGCAACGTTTACCATGCTCTTTGTTTTTTCGATCATCTGTTGCTGTTGAGAATTAACGAAATCCAGATGATTCTGAGATGTTTCTATTTGTGAATATAACATTTGCACTTTGTTGCTCTGAACATTTGGATTTGTAGATCCACTTTTCCATGCAGCATAAAGTGCGGGTTCACTTGAGGTTAAAGTCAAGAATGCATTTTGTGCATCTTTGTAATGTTCTTTAGCCTTAAGAATACTCGTTTGAGTATTTAAAACGCTTGAGTTCAAGTTGGATATCTCTTGCTGTGTAAATAATCCGGCTTGTGGAAGTGGAACTGTAGGCGTAGCTGCAAGTAAATAGCTGGTTTTAGTAAGTGCATCATTTGCAAGAAAAACCAGATCGTCTATTAACAGTCTTTTTTGTTCATCATTAGCAGCAAGGTATTCATTTTCTTTTTGATCGAGTGATTCAAAAGCGAGCGCTAAAACAAAGCGTGTATGAAAATCTAGGAGTCCAATCTGATCCAAGAAGTCATCTTCACGGATCTCGTCACCTGGTCTTGTATTGGATCCTGTTACTATTCGTTCTATTGACTGGCGCGCACTGCGTACAGAAATAAATGCTTGTTCCAATGTTTGTTCTACATTTGATTGAAATTGTTCAAATGTTCTAATAATCGCTTTTTGTTCACTCTTGGCAGTTTCTAGTGCTGTAATTTTTTCTTCAATTTGTTGCTGAGCTTGATTTGTAGCTTGCTGAGCAACTCCTTGTGCACTAATAAAATCTGCTTCTGCCTGAGCTTTTAGTGCTCCCTTTTCGGCGATCATTGCAGCGCTTTGCCCTTCTACGCCTTTTGATAATAGTACGGCAACAACCTGCCCTTTTTTTACAGTATCACCAATATCTACTAGCACATCTTCTACTATTCCATCGCGACGTGGGTAAATATTTGCTGTGTCGTTACTTAATACTTGTCCCAAGATGATAATAGAAGATGATCCACTAATCATCTGCGGCTGTATTAGTGTAAATCCTGTACTGCTTTTCTCACTCAATTCTTCCTGTCCTGTTTGGGTTAATAGGGGAGGGGTCGAGTTATTCATTGATACAGTTAAGGCTCCTGCCGATGCAACAACTGCAAGTGCAGCTATTGTTGCGGCTGCGATCATAGACTTGCGTCTATGCCGTTTGATCAGAGCCTTTAGATAATTAAATATAGTTTTCATAATTTAAGGTGGGTAATTGTGCCACTTCGCGGTATTAGTGATGCTTGGTGGTGCGAAGTTGCCATTTAAGTGAAGGGGCGATCCCGCTTCGCGGCATTTCTCGCGGATTGTTCATAGACAGAATTAGCATCATTCATAACGCAATTTGGCCTTACATGTTGTCCATATCGTGCCCATTCATATCCATGCCAGAGTCCATTGAATCTTCTTCCATGATCATTTTGATGTGTTCATCAAAACTCATGTTCATTCGGGCAGCTGCTGACTTTTCTTCACGGTAGCGCTCAACGGTCATTCCGTACTTAGTAGCCTGCTCTTCTTCTGTGAGAGGTCCCTGAGAAGAACATCCAGCAAGGAATATGGTAGGAATTAAAATTGAGAGGGTAAGAAACTTTTTCACCTGTGGTGAGCTTGTCGAATCCATAATAGAAATAGGAAAAAATAATAAAAAATAAGTTCAGCAGAAGCACATGTGCTTCTGTTTACTTAAACTTCAATGATGTTTACACGCGCAAAATGACCGTGCCGATTAGCGGAGGCGCTTGGGCATTCGGTCCTTTTTGGTTATCTAAGTAGTTATCTTTACCTATCTCAAAATCAAATCCATTAATAATTTCTTTTGGTATAGTTGCGGCAACTACAATTTGAAGTTCACCATCAGAAACTTTAGTATCTTTGAGTACATTGTTTTCGGATGCAGATACACAATCGTCACAAGGTGTGTCTTTATCCATATCCATATTCATTTGTGAATGATCAGCAATAGGAATCTCAAGCTGCATTGGGCATAGGCCGATTGTGCTTGCGATTAGTAGTGCCGCGAATGTGAACTTGGTAATCATAAGAGGGGATTATCGGCCAGAAAGGCCAATTACTTTCATTAGTTCTTTAATAAATTTATCTTTTCCAGTTTTAGACGTAAGTTGTTTTGGTGCACAAGTATGCATGTGGCTTTCTAATACAAGCCCCTGAATATGGTTAACGTGACCTTTAAGTGCTAAAGACATCTCTAAAATCTTTGGGCAGTATTCATCTGCTTCGATCATAGTTTCTAATTTTTTGCTAATTCCATTAAGCCGTTTTATCGCTGAAAACGCCTTTTTCTTGTGGGTGGGTAGCATATGTTAATTGTTAACTGTTAATAGTTAAATGTTATATAGGGGTAGGGGGTACCCGTATTATACCTTGGGAAATAGGAATAATACAAGGGTATATTTGCAGTTAAAATAGGTCATTGTGTGATCCTGTACGCTGGAGTGTTAGAATCAGCTTATCTTCATGTTTTTTATAAATAAGGAGCCAGTCGGGAGCAATGTGACATTCTTCGAATCCTTTCATATCAGAGTGTAACAGGTGGTTCTTGTATTCCTGTGGCAAGGGTATGCCTCTTGCAATCATGATGATAACATTTTCAAGTTTCTGTATATCATGATTTCCGGATCGTGATATTCGACGATAATCACGCCTATATTGTTTGGTGGTTTTGACTCTATACTTCATCTTCATCATCGTTTTCTAGTATGTCTCGGTGCATTTCTTCCACTGAATCATAACTCTTACCGTATTTTAAAGCCTCTTCTGTTTCTCGTATCATTTGTGCTTCTTGTTCAAGCGTAAATCCGTTTTCCGTACGGATTTCGAATGGGATTCCTTCTTTGATGATGATTTGATGAAGGTAGAGATTGATGGCGCTCGATAGGTCGAGACCGAGATCTTTAAGGATTGCCTGCGCTTGCTTCTTGAGATCATTATCAGTACGTATCTGGATAGTAGTCATCGTAAATAGGTAAGTGAGTAAGTGTCTAAATTGTATCATTGTGTAATGACATTGTCAATACATTGTCAATACAATATCTAAGCATCCCATTCTATAAATACCTTTCCATCAATTGCATAAAATACCCAGTCTACAGTCGGGAATTGTCTTAGGGTTGTTTCTATAGCTGCTTTAACCATCATTTGCCGTGCAGCACTTGAATTCAGGATTTCTAATGCTTCGGGTTTGAAGTTTATAACGGCAACATTTGTAAGAGGGGTGGCATCAGGGATTCCATAAGGATCAGCCAATGTTGAATGAAGCCCTATACCTTTGTAATAAGTACCGAGATTTTTAAGATCATCCGTGGTGCGCGCACCTTCTGACATTTCTTGTTCTGTGGGCCCCCTAAATAGCTCATGAAGTGTAGTAGTTACTGCATTGCTATTATCTGGGACAGTGCGTGCCAAAGTGACTGGAGAATCAAATCTGGCATTTTGCAGATCATCTTCGCTGTAGAAAAATAATGTGACTTTGCTTGTGGATGGAGCGTTTGTGAATTTTACTGGAACAATAAGCGAATCATCATTTTCTTTGAGGTCAGAAGGATTCGATTTCTTTAGAATCAGATTACCTTTAGTTGCTTCACCAAAATCGACTTCGAATTCCGCATCGAATGCTACGAAGTTCTCCGTCATCCAATCACCTTGTGCAGTTGCATAATGCTGAGCAAGTACGTTGCCTTGGTCATCTTCTAGAACGATAGGAAAGTTGGCTTCAAAGAACCAAGTACCACGAGCTTCACCTCTTATTTTAACAGTCGTATTAATGGTTTGATTTGGTCGAGGGAATATTATGCGAATCAGATCATCTTTTTCTAGTTCGTTGCCGATGTCTTGCACAAATAGTTTTCCATCTTCTGTTTTACATTGCCGCGGATATGATTCCATAACAGGATTTCCAGCGGCTACGCAATCATCATAATTTTCAATCATTGATTGTGCGGTTGGTGAACATGCTGCAAGTAGTAATGTGGTAATCAGAAGAGTGGATTTTTTCATATAATTATTAGAAGAAATTAAGAACAACTAACCAGATAACACGTCTGAATACGTACCAAACAATTAATAGTATAGAGATGGAGGCAAAAATAATCTTGGCAGTCTGCATGGGTTTAATTTTCTCATTGTTTGTACTCTTAAGCTAATGTAATTGTTTACTAATTGCCAATATCAATAACTAAATCAATATAATTTGTCATACTGAGTGCCAATTTGTCATCTTCGATACAATTTTTTCTTTCGCTAACGCTCCAGAAAAAATCACTCAGACTGACAAATTGGTGTATCGAAGTAGGCAAATTATGTACTGCTATTTTATGGTGGTTCGATTCTATTATTGTATCAATACTTGTTGCAAAAAATAACAACATCCGTAGAATTCATACATGGCGATTGCAAATTTACAACGTTCACTAGAATCCATTGGTTTGGATGCAAAAGAAGCCAAGCTTTATATAGCAGGTTTGCAACTTGGAAGTGCGGCCGCATCAGATTATGCACACAAAACTAATATTAATCGTGTTACTGCATACAACTATCTAGAGCTTCTTGCTAAGCGTGGGATTTTTACAGTAGTTAAAAAACAACGTGGTAAGTGGTATACACCGGTTGCTCCGGAGCAGCTCTCGTTTGAAGCTCATAAGAATGTTCAATCACTAGATCGCATAATGCCAGAACTACGTTCGTTGCAAGGATCAAAGCATCGCAAGCCTCATGTGGAATTTTATGAGGGATGGGAAGGTGTTCATCGTGTTTATGAAGACACTCTTACAGCAGAAAGTGAAATTCTAAACTTTGCTAACTCTATAGTTGTAAGATCAAGTTGGAAAAATTATGACGAAGAGTATGTTGCAAAGCGAGTTGAGCGATGCATTCATTTAAGAGGTATTGCACCAGATGATGAAGCGGGAAGAGAAGTACAAGGGAAAGATAAAGATAGTAATCGCGAGATACGCTTGGTTTCTGGTAAAGATTTTGATTTTAACAACGAGATCAATATTTACGATAACAAGGTTTCTATTATTTCTTTTGGAAAAGATGAAGCGGATGTGTTTGGTGTAATAATAGAAAGTAAAGAAGTAGCAGAAACTCAAAGGCAAATTTTTGAGATGGCTTGGAGGTATGCAGAACAACAGAATAAAAGTATTTAGTATCTCGTATTTCGTATTTAAGGGTTAAGACATATGCCTTTTCCTAAATACTAGATACTAGATACTAAATACGAATAGTGCGATATGGTCAAAAAGTCTTAGCTGTCTCAATCTATTTCATTATTCACTTTTAACCGCTTCTTTTATTGTGTATATATTTGTATATAAAAGGCCAACGGAGTATGTTCCCTTGCATGGAAACCACTTTAATCTACATATTTGGCAGCGTATTGCTCGTAAGCACTGTCTCTTTGGTTGGAGTTCTACTCTTGTCTATAAGTGACAAATTGCTTAAGAAAGTTCTTTTGTATCTTGTTAGTTTTTCTACAGGTGCATTATTGGGGAGTGTCTTCCTGCATTTTCTTCCAGAAATAGCTAGTCATGGTGAACATTTTAGAGATGCGATGGTATTTGTGTTGTTGGGAATACTATTTTCTTTTTCTATAGAGCAGTTTATGCATTGGAGGCATTGTCATTCTTTAGAATGTACGGCACGTATTCATCCTATGGGTCCTTTGGTACTTATTGGCGATGCAGCGCATAATGTGATTGATGGTGTGTTAATTGCAACTAGTTACCTTGTTAGTATTCCGTTAGGAATTGCGACAACTATTGCAGTGCTATTGCACGAGATTCCACAAGAGTTTGGAGACTTTGCAGTGCTTTTGCATAGTGGTATTACCAAGGGTAGAGCGCTCTTCTTTAATTTTCTTTCTGCACTTACTGCATTTGTAGGAGTATTTATTGTGCTTGGACTTTCATCCAATATGATTAACGTAGAAGAAATATTACTTCCATTGGCTGCGGGAAACTTTTTGTATATTGCTGGTTCGGATCTGATTCCAGAACTTCATAAAGAGGTACGTTTTAAGCGATCAGTATTACAACTTGCTTGTATGATCGCAGGTATTGCTTTGATGTATTACCTTTCTGGTATGCACATAGCTCACTGAATTGTATCTAGCAGATCTTCTTTAGTATCCGTTTCATCTTTTATTTCTCCTATTAGTTCTTCTAATACGTCTTCTAGTGTTACTACTCCAACAGTTTTGTTGTTCTCTTGAACTACTGCTAGATGTTTTTCTGCTTCTCTGAATAGAATCAATAATTCGTCTGAGTGCATATCTGCATCTATTACTAATGGTTCGCGCATAATAGAATCAAGATTCAGCTCCTCTTTATTGTCAAAGTAAGCGGCTAAGAGGTCTCGTCCAATAACTGTGCCTTTAACATCATGGATAGAAGCACCAAATACTGGGTATCTGGAGAATGGGTTCCTTACTACTTTTTCGGTTGCCTCTTCTATGCTTGATCCTTCTTCTAGGCTTACCATGTCTTTTAGCGGTGTCATTATATCTTTTGCATTTTTGTCATTCAGAATAAAGGCTCTATGAATAAGTTGAACTTCATCACTTTCTATATGCCCTTCTCTTCTTCCTATTGCAACTAGCGATCTTATTTGATCCTCTGTTCCTATTTTGCGTTCTCCGCGTTTAAGTGATTGAGTGATTTGTGACAGGATAAAAATTAATGGATACATCAATAACATTAATCCGTAAATGAGTGGTGCAATGAATAAAGAAAACTTAACTGCATGGTGAATGCCCAAGCTCTTTGGAAGAATTTCCGAGAAGATTATAATTCCGAAAGTAAGTGCTGTTGTTATTACTGCAAGCACTGCGTCTCCGTATAGTGTGATCACAACTTGCCCTACTAAAATTGACCCCATTATATTTACGATATTATTAAAAATTAAAATCGTCATAACAGATTTATCCATAGATCCATGCACTTTCTCGAGCAGCTTGGCTCCGCGCTTCTTCTCGCGTACTAATGTTTCTACTTCGGAAGATCGTAGGCTTACAAGAGCGGCTTCGCTGCCAGAAAAGAAGCCAGATAGTATAAGTACAACTGTTATTAGAATGATTAGGGTAGTCATATGGGGAGGGTATAGCTAAATGATGTGAAATTCAAAGAAAGGAGGAAATAGTAATTATTCCTATATTTCCCCTATCCCATTCGCTCGATTTTCGTATAATTCATTTGCTACGTTCCACGGTAGCTCAATGGTAGAGCAAACGGCTGTTAACCGTTAGGTTGCTGGTTCGAATCCAGCCCGTGGAGCCATAAAAATTCAGCAGGCAGGCCTTGTGCCTGACTGGTGAATTTATCATGTTCGGGCGCAGTGTCGGCGTAGTCTCGGCGAAAAGCAGTGTAGCCGGACGAAGACGTACCAGCCCGTGGAGCCAATTTAAACACTAGGGCGATTTAGCAGAATTTCAAACTCTGGCTTTGCTTTATAGGAAGCCAATTTACAATCAGCTAGGATGAGTTCGGAAAAGCTAAGGACATACTCGAGCATTTTCTCTGTAATTCACCATTACATAAGTTAACAGGCCTTTAGTAAATTTAGAGGATAATATTCAACTATTTAATTTAATTGCCAAATATCTTTGAAAGTATTTCTTCTGGACCAAGATCATATCCAGCAAGTAACCCCATTGACAGTAACAATAAGAATATCAAAATCAATATGCCTATTGTTATTAATATTTTCATTTTTATACCCATAATTTAATTATACTACTATTTTAAAAAAATACGAATGCGAGGTATATATGTGATCGCTTCATTTTGATTAATAACTGGAGAAAATTATCTAACTTTCATCGATAATTGAGTTCGAATCGCGTTCCCTCCTTCGCACTTCGTGCTACGAGAGGGCAGGCAGTACGCCGAGCCAACTTTTTTTATACACTTGTTTATGACGAATTCTTTCTTACGACAAGATCTCTTCCTTATAGACATCGATCAACGCAAAGAGGAAACTTACCGCCAGAGGACCCAATATCAATCCCGATAGGCCGAAGACCGCTATCCCGCCAATGACCGCAAAGAAAATAAAAAGAGGGTGCAACTTCATCCCTTTTCCAACAAGGAGTGGATGTAATAGGTTATCAATTAAACCTACTGCTATACTTCCCCAAATAAGCATGCCAACTGCGGCTACATAATCTTGGATTACAAATAGATACACGATCACCGGTGCAATCACAATCGTTGTGCCCACCGTAGGAATAAGTGCACCAATTCCTGCAATACTTCCTAGTAAAAGAGCGCTTGGTACATGAAAGATTGCTAAGCCAATTCCTGTAGTGATTCCTTGTAGCAATGCGATTATAATTGAGCCTCGTACGACTGAATTGATTGTGCGATGTAGTTTCGCGATGATTTGCACCTCATCCGCAGAAGCCAACGGGCTGAGGGCGGTAAGTTTTTGTATGAATTTTTCCCCATCTTTTAACAGATAGTAATAAGTAATAATACCAAGAAATAATGCGAGTATTGTTGATGCGGCTCCTACAAAAACAGCTTGAAAATTACCAACAATCCACTTGAGGGACTGCTCGGCATATGAGGTGAGATTTATTTTCAATGCAGGCATATATCTCTGGATGAAGTCTTCTGCAGCACGGAAGAACACACTAAATTGTTGCTGGTTGGATGTAAATTTTGTGTAGAGCTCAGTAGTCTCCCTCGCAATCATTAGACCGATAATTCCCAAGGGGATCAAAAGTACAATTATTGTGATGAGTACTGTGAGTAGCGCTGCTATACTTTTATATTTTATCTTATTCGCTATCCAGCAATAAACAGGGTGGACCATCACGGCAAGAGTGGCTGCGACTGCAATCGGAACAAAGAAAGGCAAGAATATAGCAATCACAAGAGCGAATGAAGCAACCAAGAGAACTGCGAAAAATGATTTTTCGAGAAGTGTTTTTTCCATGCATGTATCATAGCAGAATATCTCTCAAACAGCTGTTGCAGCTAAAAACTGCGTTATTCATAAGTTATATATTGTTTTTCTAAGGCCTAACGCGTATTCATAAATCAACTATATCTCCATATTATTGGTAATTCGAATGTTCTAATAGCGTTCCCTCCTTCGCACTTCGTTCTACGAGAGGGCAGGCAGTACGCCGAGTCATTTCCATTATAACAATAATAAAATGGTGATTGTGCTCAATTTGTGAAGTAGGGGTACAATGAAAATATGCTTCAAAAGTACACTGCCTATTTAAAAGACAATCCAAATGATTATTGGTTTAAGCGGAAATTATTTGGTTGGGGTTGGGTGCCTGTTACATGGCAAGGGTGGATTGTAATCATTGTCTTTATAGTTTGCTTACTTGGATTTTCTCTTACTATCGATGAGCAATCTCCGCCACAGGAGGTAATGTTTACGTTTATTTTACCCCTTGTGCTGCTGACCGGAGCACTTGTCCGCATTTGTTATAAAAAAGGTGAAAAACCACGTTGGCAGTGGGGACTTCCAAAAGACTATTTCAAAAGTAATGACACCTCTGAGTAGTAGGTATCTCAGATCTTTTCATGGCAGACTCCAAAATTACTTACACACTCTCGCACTCTGAAGCATACATTAATACTTTCAGTATTTTAAAACCATATCCAATCAGAACTTAGAAAGATTATTGCTTTGATGTATCATTACAGTAATGACAACCTTATGGAGCGACAAAGATTGGAAAGTAATACTTGAACCCGCCTCTTTGCCTGATGGCAGAGAAAAGAAAGTGGTACGTGTTGAGCGACCCGATTCTGCGCATATCATTGCATTTACAGAAAGTGGCAATATTCTCGTTTTACGGGAGTACCGTCCGTACTACAGCACATACATTTGGATGATACCGAGTGGCAGAGTTGATAAGGAAAAAGACTCATTGGAAGCTGCAAAACGAGAACTACGTGAGGAAACGGGGTACAGAGCAGATAAGATGGAATACTACTGTACAACGCACTATAGCGAGAGTGTCATTGCTGCAAATCACATCTACATAGCATCAGATCTCCATGAAGATCCTCTGCCTTCAGATGATGATGAAGAAATTGAAGTACATGAATTACCGATTGAAGAAGCTTTGAACAACATTCTTGAATCAGAGTATGTGCATACAGCCAGTGCTTATGCTCTGCTTCGTTATTTGAGGAATAATCAAAAATAATTGGAGCCAATCTTATATAAGCCATTTCTGGTCCAAGGCAAACCGTACAATTTAATATTGTAGCAATGTGCATCACCGCGATTGCTTGGCAATATTTGAGAACCAATTCAATTTAATGATGCTAATTGTCCAAATGCATTGACTATTTTGGCTCTGTGCTCATAATGATTTGTTTGACACAGTATATCTCATAATTATCCATATAATGCATAAATTGCATATTACCAAATTTGTCTATACCAATTATTTCTCTGTTTAATTGTAAATCTACATACGTTTATGGACCGAATGTGTGGTACAATTGACATTCGCATTATGATCATTTCTTCAGCGCCCTTGCTGGCAATGTTAACGGATAAGGTGCAGTCATATGCTCATGATAGTTCACGCCATCTTATATGCCCGACTTGCCGTATTCGCACTAAACTTTATACGTTAAAAGATGGACGCAGGAAGTGCAGTACTTGCGGTAATAAATTCGATCCCAACAAAAAGACCGATAACACACGCCTTAAGCAGTATGCAGATTTAATAATTTGTTTCTGTAACAACCTCACTGCTAAGCAGGCTTCGGATATGACGCAATATCACTATCGTCTTGCTTCTTTTGTTTATGAGCAAATAAGATTTCTTATTGCTTCGCAGAATCTTTCTAATAAAAAAATGCAAATGCTTATGACTGTTGATGTCTTTGATAGGTTCCTTCATGACAGTGCATTCTATCATTTATGCAAAGGTAGTTCTGTGAATTCAAATTGTACAGTGGGAGAAGCCCCAATTTTTGGACTAAAGATTTTTGAGGATAATCGTATTTTTATAGATCCGATTCAGGAGGAAAACATTGGTTCTATTCTCAATGATCCTAGTGCAAATACCAAAGCACAATTTTCCTCTTATGCCGGCTTTATCTGTCGTGGGCAATTTCATCGTTTCCATCATAATCCAATTGTAAAAGATGAAGCAGATCGGCTATGGGCGTGGATAAGAGAACGATTAAAGAAGCACCACGGCATCAGGAAGAAGAACATAGGACTTTATTTAAAAGAATTGGAATGGAAGTACAATAACCGGATTCTTACTTGCGAAACACAGGCACTAAAAATTGTTGAACTCATGCCAGAAGACTTCATATTATCTTGGGCAAATTCTGATAAAAGCGATATCGCTTTGGTCCAATCTGATGTGGAGACTTAGCATGCTGTCTACATTAGGTATACCGCATACCCTTGTGGGAAATCCTGTGAAGTATATTGTGAATTTTGCGCTATGCATACAGCACGTATCTTCCACAGGCCTCTCATGCGATTCTCCAAGAATTTGCAAACGTGGATAAAGCAGTTTGCCATCATTGCATCGCACAACTCACCTGCTGTTCTAGCAAAGTCACAGTTATAGATTGCGGTCCAGCGGACGATGAAACGATGAGGTTAGCGCTTTAAGTGTTCTTTTTAGCCACCCCATACTCTTTCTAGCTCTTAAATCCATTCTATACAAGCGGTGCACAGAGTAGAGGAATGAGGGCATTCCTACCACTTAGGTGTGCAATGGGAGTGAAGATAGCTGGAGATATTTTTGCTCCCACACACCGTTTTTATTTTTTCTTCTCATTACTATTATGCGTTTTCTCATCTTTTCCATCATCGGCTTTCTAAGCTTTACGGGTACTGCATTCGCGCAGAATACAACATTTTCCCATCAACCATTCACTGATGTTTCTATAAACAATGTAAATTATGAAGCCATTGAATATCTGCGAACACAGAACGTTATAAGAGGATATCTGGATGGCACATTCAAACCTAACGCGATTATTACCCGCGCAGAATTTGTGGAGTTCATTATAAATCCATTTATATTGGATACTAATGGTATGGGAGAGTGTGTAAGTACTCAAATACCTAATACCACAAAGAAAGTATTTTTCTCGGATGTATTAAAAAATACTTGGTACGCGGAAAATATTTGCTTCGCAAAAATGAATAGGTTAGTTGATGGATATCCGGACGGTTCATTCCATCCTACCGATTCAATCAATTTTGTAGAAGCATCCAAGATCATATCCAATGTGTTCGGCCTGAATGTTGGTGAATATCAAACCGGTCAATTCTGGTATCGCCCTTACGTGGCAAGTCTATCAGATCTACATGCCATTCCTACAAATATCAGACGTTTGAATCAAACATTATCGCGCGCTGATATGGCACAAATTGTCTATCGCCTGAAAGTGGATTCAGAGAACAAGATAAGTATGGGATTCAATCAGCAGAACAATTCCCTGTATCAGAGGATACCCGTTACGCCCGTCGTCAGCACGCCAAAGCCGTACACAATTTCCAATACGTTTAACAGGCCAAGTCGACGTTCAATTATCTCTCAGGCAGAGAACAGAAACATGTAATTAATATTTGATTAGTAAATTTATTTTTTCTTTCTCAACCTTCCTATGGATATTCTCTGGTTTCTCCTCATCGGGCTCATTGCAGGATGGCTTGCCGGCCAGATCATGCAAGGCGGCGGATACGGCATTATCGGTGATATTGTTGTTGGAATCGTGGGTTCGATTGTAGGTGGCTTCCTGTTCGATCTTCTTGGTATTACAGCGTACGGAACGCTCGGGTCCATCGTCATGGCGGTCGTTGGTGCCATTCTTCTTATTACCATTTTACGAATGATAAAACACGCGTGAAACTCCATTGTTATTTCCTAACTCTCTAGTATGAATGAACCAAACCACAGCGGCCCACGCGATGTAATTCTCCAACTTCTTGCGATCATATTCTTGTATGTCTGCGTAATTAGTCTTGGATCTCTACTGTTCCAGTATATCAATATTGCGTATCCGGATATGCTGGACAACGACTATGGACAGTATGCGCGCACAGCTCTTCGCTGGCCGCTTGCAGTTCTTACTATCGTGTTTCCGTGCTATATATTTTTGATGTGGAAACTGCAACGTGAGATTAAGACAAATCCGGAGCTACTCGAACTTAAGTCTAGAAAATGGCTTTTATACTTAACTATTTTTCTTACAGCTCTCGTCATCGTTGGTGATCTTGTTGCTCTTGTTTATCAGTTTCTGAATGGTGGACTATCTGTACGCTTTATTCTGAAAATTCTGGCTGTCTTTGCAATAGCTGGATCGGTGTTCCTATACTACGGATGGAATCTCCGTCAGACGGAGTCCGCAACATCACATCCATTTATGAGTCTTTTTACTTGGGTAATGATTTTACTGACAAGTGCCTCGATTGTAACCGGATTCTTCTTCGTTGGTTCGCCATTTGCCGAACGTCAGCGTCATTTTGACCAAAGGCGAGTGAATGATCTGTATTCGATCCAATGGCATATTATTGATTACTGGCAGAGCAAGGAGCGATTGCCATTAAATCTATTTGCTCTTAGAGATGAAATTAGCGGTTACATTCCGCCCATAGATCCCGAATCGGGAGAGCCGTATGAATATCAAAAAAAGAGCACACTTTC
This sequence comes from Kiritimatiellales bacterium, assembly GCA_021734665.1. Classification (GTDB taxonomy): domain Bacteria; phylum Patescibacteriota; class Gracilibacteria; order Peribacterales; family Peribacteraceae; genus UBA2144. Next base: position 2,450 of record JAIPIN010000012.1, on the reverse strand, counting down.
ATTTCAGCTCTGTGCAATATTTACTACATCACAAAACGGAGATGATTCACAGGGAACTAGGTCGGTTCCGGTTGATCCTTACGGTGATGCCAATCAGGTTTGGTCGCACGAAATTGGCCGCACATGTTTTGATCGTACGATAGACCCCGATTTGTATTCATCAAAGGCAAAGATACCTATCCCAGTGCGATAAACAATTCGTATCTCTCTTTCCCATAATTCTATGTCAGATGATATAACAACATTGCAGTCGCGAATCACAGCTATCGTGAGTGATGAGGAACGCCTCAATCGCACTCGTAAGAGTGCGTTGGGAAAGCAACAGGCGCGACGGGATACCGAGAAGCGAACCGAAGCTGCGGATTTGGCGACAATAGAGCAGGAAAAGAAACATCAGATTGATATGAACGAGAAAAAAGAACGCAAGTTTAATGAAGATCTTAAAAAACAGGGCGCAGAGCTGGTTAATGTATCTAAAGAAATTAGAGATGATTACATCGCGGAGATGCATCATCGCAAGATTGCAAAAGAAAAGCTTCAGACAAAGGTTTCTGCTCTAGAAACGAAAATGCAAAGCATCAAATCAGCAAGGCCTTAGTAACGATTATCCCATTTACCATTTCTCGCCTTCCCATGACAAAACAATTCATTACACCATCCATATATCGCAAGTATTACTATCGGCCACATCAATCATTGACTTCCATATCTCGTCGAAGATTCGTATATGTACCAAAATCGTATTTCCCTGAAATAAAAGATAAATCTTTCTTGGGAACAACAAGAGTACTTCAATCCGCTATACGAAGAACTATTTATAGAACATAGCTCTTATTATTTCCCCCCTATTATGTAGAGCCCTCACTGAGTATTCCTTTGGGGGCACTTTCTCTTCTCTCAGATCGGGGCTAAGTAAGATCAGATAGTTTAGCCCCGCAATCTGTTCTCTCCCAATTTCTTTCTCCATTACTATGCTACATCGTATTTTTACCATCGGCATACCTATCACTATTCTCAGTTCATTATCTGCATCTGCATTCGCTCTGACAATTCCGCAAAATAGCGGTTTCTTGGATCAGGAAAAACCTGACTGGATAGAAGCTGCCGTTATACCTCCGGAGATATATCCAACACTTGTGGAAACAATCAGGGCTGCAAATCTCATTACGCATGAAAAAAGCAGGCTTCACATCACTTCACCAACATATGAACAGGCACATAGATTGCTTCTTCAAAATTTACTGATGATGCAACGCCAATTGCATTTTAATCCAGAAGCACTTGCCAAATTTCAAAGTAGAACGCATATGGCACGTTCAACCGTTGATCCTAGGATATATTCTCCAAATCCATTGGGAATAGATCTGAAAACATATTTACCAAATACTATAGTGGTTACTGGTAGTGCGGATGCATATCATTCATATGCAGGTGGAAAACCAAGTCGTCGGTCGATTGTAAAAACATCCGAAACTAGAAATATTATGCGTGTATCGCAACGTTAGAAATGTAATTTATTATCTAAATTAACTATGTTTAATCTTTACGGCAAAGTTGCCCTAATCACCGGCGCTCAACATACTATGGGAAAAGCCTATGCAAATGCTCTGGCATCGCAGGGAGCCAAAGTTATACTTGCAGATACTAAGGAAAAGCTTTTCAGAAAAACTGCTACAGATATTGTTGCAAGGGGAGGAGAGGCGTATTGCTTTGAGATGGACGTCACGCAAAAAGAGCAAATTGATGTTACTGTAGAAAAAGTAGTAAAACAATTCGGTCGCTTGGATATACTCGTAAACTGTGCGGGTATCTTTAAGCCAAAGCCTGCGTTGGAAATTACGGAGAAAGAATGGGACGAAACAATTAGTGTTAATTTAAAAGGGCAGTTCCTTTGCGCACAACGTGCAGCAAAAGAAATGGGGAAAAACAAATGGGGACGCATTATTAATATTTCTTGGATCGCACCCGCCGGAGAAGGAATCGGCTTTGGTGGCCCGGCACATTCGACTGCTTCCAAAGGAGGAATGATTGGCATGAACGAAACTCTTGCAGATGAATGGGCACCACTTGGTATCAATGTAAACGCTATCGCACTAGGTGCTATAGAAACTCCGCGAGTTGAAGGCGCGCGTATATCAAAGGAAGCAAAAAAGGCCATTCTTGAACATATTCCACTGCATCGTATGGGAAAACCGGAGGAAGTATCCGGTGCTGTTGTTTTTCTTGCATCGCAGGAGGCGAGTTATATCACAGGTGCGACCATCTATGTGGATGGAGGATGGCTTTCCTCTTAAATACATGAATTTACTTCTTTTATTGTCACCCTTTGGGAGCAAAACCCTCGCCTTCAGGCGATCCCTTTAGGATGATATAGTTGTTTCATGCTTAACTACCGCAAGGGTTCCCATACCGTTTTTGATCTTAAATACCACATAGTTTGGATTACAAAA
>JAIPIN010000011.1 GCA_021734665.1 Kiritimatiellales bacterium | reverse complement strand
CTATTAAGCTGTCTGTATGCCATAGCTGAGGTGGGAAGGTGGTAGGAATGACTTCTCTACCGTACCTCCTCTCTATGGCATTTCAGAGGGAATCAGGTGTTGCACTTGGGTGTTGCACTTCGGAATGGAATTTAAGACTATTAACTATTAAAAGCATAGAATCACCCACTATGCTCTCCTATTTCCTAGATCTCATCTTCCCCCGAACCTCCCTTACAGGAGAATCTGGCAAGTGGATAACAGACGAGGAACGCCAGAAACTCGCATCATTTCCAATTACAGAAACCAAAAAACAACTTCTAGAAAGAGGCCTTAAATTTATAGATTGTATTTATGCAGGAAGCGATTACCACAATTGTCCGCTTTTAAAAAAAGCTATCTCTGCATATAAATTCAAACGAGTACGACAGCTTGCTAACGATCTTTCCGAAATAATGCTAAAGAATATTCCAAATCTAGAAGGCGCAATCCTTTGCCCTGTTCCGCTTCATTGGTCTCGGCAATTTTCGCGAGGATTTAATCAATCAGAATTACTAGCAAAAATTATCGGAGAACAACTGAATATTCCTGTGCATAACTTAATTAGACGAATTCGATCAACCGGTCATCAAGTTGGAAGAACAAGATCCGAACGACTAACAGCTTTAAAAGATGCATTTAGATGCACTGAAAGCAATCCCTCATCTAGAGTTATTCTCATAGACGATCTAGCTACAACTGGAGCAACTCTGGATGAATGTGCAAAAACGCTGAAAATGGCAGGCGCTGAACATGTTGAGGGGTGGGTCATAGCTCATGGTTAGGGCTAGGATTTGGGCTAGGGCTAGGTACTTTCCCTTCCCAGCCCAAGCCCCAGCCCCAGCCCTAACCATATTGGAAAATATATTTAGCAAATGACAACCTATGCAAATAGTTCAAACCCCACTTTCCCGCTATAATAAGAGGATTCTTTGACACAAACACATATGAACACAAACACCCAATCACAAGGAGAAACTTTGCTCACATGGACTGCACCTATTGCACCAGAACCGGTGCGCACAAAAGCATGGTATGTCTGCGCAATCATCGTTGCAATTTTGATGTTAATTTACAGCATATACACAGGAGCATGGACATTTACAGGAGTGCTTGTTTTAGCTATTGGGCTCTATGCATATGCACATCGCAAAGCTCCAAATGATAAGAAAATAAGCATTCAGAGTAACGGTGTTAATTTTGAAGGAGAATTAATTCCATGGTCAAAAATGGATACATTCTGGATTGTTAAAACCCCTCAATACAATCAACTGCAAATTCATCGAACAGAAAAATTGAAGAACAACATCATAATTTCACTTAAAGACATAGATACAAACCAATTAAACACAGTTTTATCCGGCTTTATTCCCGAAAGTTTAGATTTTCATGAAAAGTTATTTGACAAGATTTCTCGAATTTGTAAACTTTGACACCATGCACAGAAATTGCATGGATCACTTTGCATATTCTTATTCCCCTTCCAGAGAAAGGCGGGAGGCATTCTTTGCGAATAACGATGATCAGCTAAATCCTTTAGAACAGGGGCATGAGAATCAAAAGACACCAGATCTAAAACCAGAAGGAACAGAAACTACAATTGAATCTACGCGCGCAGCATTCTTACGCAATAGCCCTGATGTTTTATCTGAATGTCCGGAAATGGTTTCTAGATCTCCTGCAGTTCTTTTGAGTTTCTTATCTGGAGATTTTATGACTCCTGATCAGGAAGCGCGAATGAAAAGCATTGCTCGCAAATGGATGGAAGATAAATTTGATGAAGATGAATCACTAGCAACACAAATGATTCAAAACTTGGATAAAAATCCAACAGATGCTGATGATATTGATCTACAAGCAATTATTCAGGAAGCGCTTTCTAATCCACGTAACGTGCTTAACTTGTGCTTCGCAGTGGACGAGAGATTAAAACAATACAAGAGATATCTAGCAATCCTTGAAAAGAAGCTTGGTAAACCATTGGTAGGTGATTTGAATATTACTACTTTGGATATCGCTAGAATTGAGGAAATTGATAAAGAACTACAAAAGGGACCTACAAAAATGAGCTTTGAATCTTGGCTTGAAGATAATGAGATGAATGTTGAGTCTGCATTTAGCGGAAAGATTAGCGCAGATGGAAGCCCTCTTGATCAAAAATTTGCTCTACCAGAAGTGCCAGATGGCGATGAAGAACTAGATGAAGCTGGAAAAGCTATCAAGCGAGTATGGGCTAATTGGAGAAAAAGAATTGAAAACGAGCCTGATAGATACATGAGTCATATTTCAGGCAATGCCACACGACCAACTCTTCTTAATCGCCTTAAAAAAGCTTTAAGAGATCGTTTTGGCACTGTAGGCATGCAAGATCGCGAAACCTATGGATATGATGAAAATGCAACTGCAGATTTCAACGCTCAAGAAACTATTGGAAAACTTGAATCACAAAGTCTTGCCCTAAGAAGTCATCTGGACGCATTAATTCAGCAAGGAGCAACTGCATTGGACAGGCAAGCTACTGATCTTATCAACAAAGAAGTTCCACCAGAGATACGTGATGCGCACTCTGATGAAAAAATATACGATAAATTTGGAACAAGTACTGCCGCTCTCTACCACGAAATAGGCGAACAACTATCTCCGGTAGCTAGAGCATTGCGCCAAAAGGAAGACGGTACAGAAAATGCAGTGCCGCCTGAAAATGAATATTATTTAGAAGATGCAAATCAAACTCTCGATCAGCTTTCAAATCTAGCCCAAAGCGTTAGCGATGCTCAGAAAAACGCAACCGAAGAAGGATGGCTACATTCAAAGCTAGTAGATGAGCGGGCAGATCATCAATCAACTTTAAATGTACTAAAAGAATTAGCTGAAAAATATGATGTACCAGAAAATAGACCAGTAATAGCAGGAATTTTTAATGATGGAGAACGCGACGAGATAATTGCTTTGGCACAACGAGTTAGAAGCGGAAATCTACTTCCAGATGATCATGATCGTGTTTACGCAATGGTTGATGTACACGCTCGGATTAATACGATTCTAATGCAGCTGCAATTACATTCTGTACGATCAAAATTAGGAGAAGAACTACAAAAGCCAAGAGAGAATGTTCTTAGTTCAACCAAATTGAAAGAGTGGGCCGATGTCTCCTTGGAACTCGATGAGATTGAAAAAGATCTATTCCCAGAAGGTCCGAATGGGAAAATGTGTGACTATTTTGATCACCCTGTATGCACCCTATCTCCTGTTAGAGACGGACTTAAAGATGAAATCGAAGAAGTAAGAAGAATGCGGCTGAAGGATAGGGCAAATGTATATGAAGCTCGAGATAGATTAAGAATGCTCCAAAATTGCTACAAATATGCAAAAAATCTTCATGAAACACCAAGCCTTGTTAAAGTCCTTGAAGCTGAAAAATTTAAAGAAGTTGCAGGTACAGATAAAACTGTAGGACTATACATAATTGGAGGAGATGGAACCATATACCTGAACGCGTCTAGGCTGCCCAAAAAGCCCGACGGAACAGTGGATAAGACTAGTGAAAAATACATACGCACTCTAAAACATGAACAAGGTCATGCCTTACTAGATATTCTGATACGACGATCAGGAGTTCTAACTGGATTACTTATAGATATATATGCAGAACTTGGTACAAAGATCGACGCAAACTCTCCAGGAAGCGAGACTTTCCAATCATTACTAGAAAAGCAAGGAGAGCGCTGGATGGTTATTACAGATAAAGATGACCCACACTACCACGATTATCTAATCGACGAACTGCTCTCTAAGCATGCAGGATGGATAGAATCAAATCGCACAGGAAATTACACTCCGGAAGAAATCACTTTGTTCCGCGGAATTGATACTCACTTGGTTAATGACTCTATTGCAAAAATCCAAAGTGATGTACGAGAAAAAGTGCAACATAGAGCTTTCTCTACTGATGATGAAGATCCTATTTCTGCCCCTTCTGAATCTTCAGATTCAAATTCCGAAGTTGATATAAACCAAAAGATTAGAGAATTCAATCGTACAATTCATATGGTTGAATCTTTCTTTAAAGAACACGAAGATTTAATGGAACTTGAAGTAACAGCATATAAACCAATTAATGGAACTGCAGGAAAAGTTTCCTTCACAAAAGATCTTCAGGACATGAAACGTTTTGTAAAAGAAAAAATAGAAGAAACACAAGCCGCAGGTAGTATAGAAGAAACAACAAAAAATATTACTGCATTTGAATCTAAAAAAGATTGGTGGGATGAACGCCTATCGGCATTCCGAAATATGGATCTGAGCAAAATTAACGATGCTGAAGCAAAAGGCAAAAACCTAATTGATATGATTCACTCTGGAGATCTGGCTCTACTTAGCATCATGGACTTGGTAGGCATTGGAAAATCAATTGGAGAAGATGTTTCACGTATGTGGAAACGTCGCGGAGAAGCAGCACAAGCTCATGCTGGTGAAATCTTCACTGGCATCGTTCCATCTTGGGTTCCATATGCGGGAAGACTTAAACACGAATTCAAACGTCGTGGTGAAGCTTCTGAACTAGAAGAAGTAAAGAATTGGCGCGATCCGCTAAAGAATATGGATAGCTATGCATTAATGGATCGTCTTGCAAACCCTTCAAACAACAGCAAAGACGAAACCAAAGCTCTATTAGAGGAATTATCTGAACGTGGAAGATTAGATCTGAATAACGAAGGATTATGGAAAAAGCTTAGTTATCTATCTCACTATCAAATGCCAATTGGACCATGTAGAGATGACGACGTGCTGCGAGATAAGTGGCTGCTTAAACTCATATCAGATATATGGAGCGATAAAGATAATTTCCATAACTGGAAACGAGCAAATGATAGTGGAATAAAGAGCGGAAAGGATAAATTTACAGCTACAGCAGACCAACTTTCTAATCTATCGGGTGGTCTTTCTGGTGAATTGCAAAGGCAACTTAAGCTCTTTGTAGAAAACAAAGGCTCAGTACCAGAAGAGGTAAATCCACACCTTTACGAAGAAATTATTCATTATTCCATTCGTAATGGAAAAATGAGCATGGAGGAAAAATTCTATTATCTAATTCAGGGAGTAAGATACGGACTTTTATCAATTGATCGCTTGCGTGTTTTGGCAGGAGAAGGTGGAGATGTTCTTATGATTTTCCCATTTATAGACTACTTCTACCAAAAGAATAATGATCTAAAAACTCTAAAAAAGCTGGGAGAACGAATTGATGAAGGTGGTTTCAAGCCGAAAAGCAAAACAACTTTGTTCATTCGACTAGAAATAGCTCGTGAACAGGCAGTTAAAGAAAGGCTCAGAAAAGCGCAAAGCAAAATGGGAGATAAAATTGACCATGATGACATTCCATACTTCCTTCCTGAACTTGGCTGGGGAGCAATAGATGACTGGTACAGGCCGCTTGGAGGATCCAGACAAAAACTATCTCAGGAAGCACTTAAAAATGGATATGTTGGATACAATATGAAATTCAAAACATACGCCACTCTTATGGAAGTAGAAAAGAAGGGTATTGGTAATGAGCGCGTTTCCAAGGCAGATATTCATGATCTTGTTCAAACAATTGGTGCTTACATATATTCAGATAACCTACTAACACGCAATGGTTACGATGGAGCAAGTCGACCACAATTAACAGATTATGAAATATATAATCAGGTGCCAGTAACAGGTCAAAAAGGACTCAGCGTTGGCAAATATCGAGATGCAATGGGTGGATTTGTGAAAGAAGTTTTAACCTTTATTGATAAAGATGCATGGAAACGCATCAATAAAAAAGTAGGGACTAAGGAAGGTGATGAAAAAACGAAAGGTGATACAGCAATTGATGCTACAAACTTTTCTAGAAAAGAAGTGGGGGAAAATGCAAGTGATGAAACACTATCTAAAAACATTGCTAAATCTATGCCATATTTCTTAGAAGAATTACAGAATGCCATTCTTAAAAATCCTGAAAGCATGAAAAAATTTAAAGAAAAGCTATACGCATACGGAGATTCATTTGTAGGAGATGGCAATATTCAAGATGCCAAAATAAATAAATTAGCAACAGATTTTAAAACTCAACACTAATACTCTTACTAATTATCCTTGCCCGCAATTATTAATAAAGGCATGCTCTTATCATGCACGTAGCCATTCAACGCATCGATAAATCACTAGATCTGCCCCAATATTCTACAAATGGGTCGGTTGGCTTTGATTTAGTAACACGCGAAGATACTACGATTGAACCTGGAAAGATCGGCCTAGTGCCTAGCAACGTGATAGTACAGGTACCAGAGGGCTACACGCTGCTATTACTCCCCCGCTCCTCTCTACCACGCAAGAAGGGCCTAATTTGCCCACACTCAATTGGAGTTATAGATCAGGATTATCACGGGCCCGAAGATGAGCTTTTGATACAAGTACAAAACATTACCGATGAACCGGTGATTGTGGAACGTGGCGAACGTATCGCGCAAGGCTTATTTGTAAAATCAGAAATCGCTCAGTGGGAAGAGGTAGAAAGCCATGGTGCACAGACACGTGGTGGGTTTGGATCTACTGATGTGAAGATAGAGGATAAGGTTGGGGTTTGACCTAGTCATTGACCTCACCCCTCGAAGATGCCCCGCAGGGTACTAACCCCTCCTTCTAAACGACCTCCACCACTAACCCCTCCTCCGGAGGAGGAGGGGAACTCCGTTAAGGTAGAATCAGATTTACTACCCCAATAACAAGTAAAAAACTTTGCCTCCTCCAATAACGGAGCTCCCCTCTCCTGACTATAAGATTTATGTATAATAACCTGAAACCCCATAATTATTTCTACAAAGTAGGAGAGGGGCTGGGGGTGAGGTCGGGGGTGAGGTCAAAAAAACGGAGGCCGAGGCCTCCGTCTTAATACCTTAATTAAAATCAAACTACTTACTAAGCGGCTTCCTCATAAACGCTGGAACTTCCAGCTCTTCTTCATTTAGCTCTACAGATGTAGATCTTGCTTCAAAAGAAGATATTCCTGTTCCTTCTTTTTTTTGTGATTCATAAGATGAATCCTTATCTTTAGATGCTCCTGGTGATGCACTGCGGAAAGCCGATAGTGCAGCTGCTGGAGATGTAGAAACCTCTTGGAAGCCCGTAGCAACCACTGTGCACTTAACCTGTCCTGTGTAGTTATCATCAATTACAGCACCAAAGATGATGTTAGCATCAGGATCGGCAGCCTCTGTAACAATACGCGCGGCTTCGTCTACTTCGAACATTGATAGATCTGTTCCTCCAGTTACATTAAACAAAATTCCCTTAGCACCATCTATGCTAAGTTCTAGAAGTGGACTATCCACTGCTGCGCGTGCGGCTTCGGATGCTCGGCTATCCCCTGTTCCATATCCAATACCCATAAGAGCAGTTCCAGCATCGGACATAATCGATTTCACGTCAGCGAAGTCAACGTTAACAAGTCCATGAACTGTAATCAAACTAGAAATACCTTCGATTGCATGCTGCAGAACTTCGTCTACAACCTCGAATGCCTCTGTAAGAGGCGTGGTTTTATCTATAAGAGATAGGATCTTATCGTTAGGAATAGTAATGAGTGTATCCACTTTTCCTTTAAGATTCTCTAGTGCTTCTTCTGCCTGCTTTTTGCGCTTAGCACCCTCGAAGCTAAACGGCTTTGTTACAACTCCAACTGTAAGAATACCCATACTACGTGCAAGCTCTGCAATAACGGGAACTCCTCCGCTTCCTGTTCCTCCACCCAAACCAGCTGTTACAAAAAGCATATCCACTCCTTCTAATCCTGCTTTGATTTCTTCTAGACTTTCCTCAGCTGACTTTTTACCAATGTCTGGATTAGATCCAGCACCCAAACCACGTGTGATTCCACGGCCAATTGTAATCTTCTTGGCTGCAGGATTGTGATATAGAGCTTGAACATCTGTGTTCACAGCAATAAAATCTACGCCAGGAATTTTGGCAGCAACCATTCGCGAGATTGCATTAGATCCGCCACCGCCAGCACCAAGTACTGCGATAGTTGCACCAGAAGCCATATCTGGACGTACCTCACGAGATGATTTTACTGCTGTATCATCATCTCCTTGCATGTGTGATCCACCACCTACAGGATCACCTGATTTAGAAGCACTGAATAGAGAACGAAGTGTATCCGACATTGTAACGAGGGGAAGAAAGAAAAAATCTAAGGAAGTAAACTTTTAAACCAAGAACCAACTTGTTGCGCTGCACGCTTCATGTGTACTTGACCCATACGTGGAGCACTAGGACCTTCGCGCATACCCCATACCAATGTTCCAAGGGCAGTTGCGTATGCTGGATCGTCCACTTTTTCTATAACTCCTCCGATATCAGCTGGGAAACCCATCTGTACAGGAAGGCCAAGAACATCACGTGCGAGATCCAACACCCCAGGCGCCTTTACAGCGGCGCCAGTTAGAAGTGCGCCAGCTGGCAACATTCCGCTGCGCCCAATTCGTTCTAGCTCATCCTTAACTAAAGAGAAGATCTCGTAATATCTGGCCTGCATAATCTCGGCCATATATCTTTTGGACACAGTCTGTGAATCAACTTTACTTACAGAAGACAAATCAATCATCTCGCGCTCTGCAATTTCTTCGGGCAAAACTGAACCAAACTCAATCTTTATCTTTTCTGCAGTGTCTATAGAAGTCCGCATACCAATAGCGATATCGTTAGTTACACTTTCGCCTCCAACTGGCAAACAAACTGAATGAAGGATTGTTCCTTCTTCAAACACTGCAAGACTGGTGGACCCTGCTCCAATATCTATAACTGCAACCCCTAGTTCCTTCTGGCGCTTTGTAACAACAGCTTCGGATGATCCAATTGTAGATGGGACTAGATCATCTATATCCACACCTGCCTGATCTATACACTTCTCCAAATTTTTAACGTGTTGCACATGACCTGTAATTATGTGAGCCTCTACCTCCAAACGAATACCAGTCATACCAACTGGATTCTTAATGCCCTTCTGCTCATCCACTGAATATGCCTTTGGTTCTATATGCAAAATCCTACGATTTGCTGGAATGCTAACGGCCTGTGCTGCATCCAGCACACGACCTACATCTTCCATAGTTATTTCTGATCCAGAAATAGCAATCACTCCTCTGCTATCAAATGCCTCTATATGTGAACCGCTCATTCCAATAAATACGTGGTTGATAGGAACACCAGCCATACGCTCTGCATCCTCTAGTGAGGAGATTATATTGTGAATTAATTCTTCTACATCTATTACATGCCCTTTGCGCATCCCGAGTGATGGCGAGAGTCCGACACCAATGACGTTGGGGATTTCGTGTTCCTGATTCCCATCGACAACGGCAACGACGGTTCTAATTTTTGAGCTCCCGATGTCCAGACTCGCGAGCACTCTTTCTTTTGGCATAGTATTAAGGAGGGTTAAGTACGAACTTCCTTAGCCCGCATTTGCTAGCTAAGAATTACAGAATAGAAGTGTACTTAGAGGAAAAACTAATACGCAAGGAAGTGGTGAATACCAAAGGTACTCATAAGCCTATTTTTCGACTAACTTTTTTGTACAGGTTTTTTCGCTTATTTAAAGGACAAATTAGATAGTTGTATAACCATTTTATACCCCAAATATTCACTGAATACTTATTCTGAACAAGAGTGATACTTTCTAGCTAAATAATGATAATTGTTCTTTTTTGTCCGCTGCACTTACTACCCCGTCTTCTACTTCTTCAAAATGATTTTTGCCAAACGGAGTTTGCATGAGTGACTGAAGTCTTTTTAAAAGCAAGGAAAATTCCATCTCACGGAAGAACTCTGCAATGTCTTCTGTAGGTAACTCCCCTACCTCAAGCTCATCCATTTTAATTGGCAAAGATATATCGCAAATAAGCTGAGCCATACGCTCACAAAAGTATGCTTGCTCCTTATCTTTTTCCAACTTTTCTCGTAATGCTGGGCGAATATTTTCAAGATTCTTATAGATTCCATCCAATGATTCATACTTTTGAATTAGCTCTGCGGCTGTCTTTGGACCAATGCCCATAACACCCGAAAGATTATCTGACTTATCTCCACAAAGACCTTTGTAAGATGCAATTTGATCGGGACGAACGCCCAGCTTTTCTTCTACACCTTTTGGTCCCAGATATTCTGCTTGCATGTACCCCTTATGAGGAATGACTATCTTTATGTTGTCTGTAGCAAGCTGCAAAAGATCACGATCCCCACTAACAATTGTTACCCTCATCCCATTCTTTTCTGCCTCTTTGGCATACGTGCAAATCAAATCATCTGCCTCGTACTGCGGATTAGAAACTTGGCTGATACCAAACGACTCTATCAACTCAAACACTCTTGGAATCTGACTATAAAAATCATCGGGTGTTTCTGCTCGCCCATCCTTATATGTCTCGTTCTCTTGATGACGGAATGTCTCGTTACCCTCGTCAAAACACATAAGTAAAGAGTCTGGCTCCTCGGTTGTTATGATATTAAGGAGCATAGATGCCATACCAAATACCGTATTTACCTGCTCTCCTCCTCTAGTCTTTAGAGTACGAGGAATAGCCCAATATGCACGGTACATCAGATGGTGGCCATCTATTAGAACTAAATGAGGCATGGGACTAGGTTAAATCATAAGTGGCCTAAGTGCCAGAAAGCTATTAGCCATTAGCTAATTAGCTAACTGCTAATATGCTAATTGCTATCAGCCAATAAGCTACTCAAAAAGACAAGTTCTACCTCCTACTCAGAGTCTCACTTTTCCGCTATAATAAGACATTAAATAAACATACACATGACCACTATTTCTCCTGCCAGCGACGCCACTATTCCACACCGTTACAACGGTAAAACCTTAGAAAATAAGGTGAAGAATAAGACGGCTTTACAAAAAGAACTTGGTTGGCCAGCAGAATCAAAACGAATGATGCTATGTTTGCCAGCCGGAATGACTGATGCACTCGGAGGAAAACTGATGGAAGAAATATTGTCGGGACTTCTTACTCTTCCGGTAGAACTTTTGATTCGCGGAAAAGGTTCAGCTCAGTACGGAGAACTATTTACAAAACTCGCTAAAGAAAATAGTCACCGCATTGCAATCATCCCGGATAAAGAAGAAGCCGTGCACGCAATGTATGCTGCTGCAGATGCCGCACTTTACTTTGCAGATCCTGCAGAACTAAAAGAACTACATGAAAGTTTGCGTTTTGGTGTGGTTCCAATTACACCCGATTGCAAAGACCTAGATGCATATGATCCAATTCAAGAAAGCGGATGTGCATTTACTTACGAAGAACTAAACGTCTGGCATTGCTTTGCTGCAATTGTAAGAGCGCTAGAAACACAAAAGTTCCCATTTGATTGGAGAACTGTTCAAAGGTATTGCATGGAGAGTGCGTGAATGCGTATTGATGAAATATATGAAAGATGTAACTATTTAGATTACTGTTTGACGTATATATCTTTAGGTATAGTGTGAGGACACTGTGAATAAGATTATTCCTTTCTGGCTTATTCTATTTAGCTCATTGGTGATTCCTCACAATATTTATGCTCAGGAGATTACAAATATCCAAATGCAAGAGAGAGTATGCGAAAGGGTTAATCGGAGATTCAGTGATAACCCCAAAATGTATATGAGAGTGAATGATAGGATTGAAAAGAGATTCGGATTCCAGTGCCAAAGAAACAATCAAGTTCCTACGAACGAGGATCAAAATATGTACATGAAGGCTGTAAAATATCAATTGTCGCACCCAAGAGCCGAAGTGAATATTCCGAAAAGTGATTCTTCACATTTACAAAGTATTGTATATAAGAAACTTATGCATATGTATGAATTAAGCGAAACGGATTTAAATAAAATAAATTCTGATATGAATATTTGGCCGAACTCTGTACAAGCATCTATTAAAGATGCTATTCGATTATGGCCATTTTATAAAAATAAACTGATGCAATTATCTGAAAAAGGGAAAGATGGGGACATAAAAAACTCTGACATAAGAGCTGGACTACTATATTCTAAAAAGGTGACTGATATGATGAATGAAGTATCACAGATACTTGAAGACTATACACAGGGAATACTAAATTGATGGTGGGTCAGGTGGGGATCGAACCCACGGCCAATAGGTTAAGAGCCTACTGCTCTACCACTGAGCTACTGACCCATGTTGTGAAAGATACTCACGCAAGCTTATTTAGACAATCTTGCGAAGTGGCCACTGCCTATCCGCCGTAGTTTCGCTTTAGCGAAACGAAGGCGTAAGCTACTGACCCAAGTGATACTATCGCGGAAACGTTATCAGGAAGAGCAAGAAGCGTAAAGCACCTGCTCTAATTTTTTAATTCTGAATTCTAAATTCTAAATTCTGAATTCTTACAACACCTTCCGCGCCCTCGCCCTCCCATCTTCCGAAATCAACATTGCTATGGGCAAGCCCTCGAACCAACCAAAAGTATTCAGATCCACTTCCCTATCTATATCACGACCATTGATGATGTCGTAATACTCTTCTTCGTTAAGTTCAATTTTTTTGAATCCAACTAACACTTCTTTAAGTGGTAGAACATCTGTCCAATTTACTTTATCTAGTGGCACTGAATCTTTGACGGACCAATCCCCTACCTTAGTACGCCTAAGACCTGACAAGTATCCGCCACAACGCAACAGGTTTCCTAAATCATGTGCGAGCGAACGAATATAAGTTCCGCTACTACAACCAACATGCAATTTAAGATCCGGATAATCGTAAGCAATTATATCGCAATCTGTTATCTCTACTTCGCGAGGAGGAAGATCTACTCCCCTGCCTTGACGCATTTTTCTGTAAGCGCGTTCTCCGCCAACTTTAATAGCACTGTATCCAGGTGGCACTTGATCAATCTTTCCTATCAAATGATCTGCAATCATATTCTGAACTGCAGTTTGATCTGGCACAGGAACGCCAGGCTTCAAAGTAACCTCTTCTACTACTCCCTCTCTATCATAAGTAGTACTCACTGCTCCGAACTTAACATCTGCTTCGTACTCTTTTGTAAGGTCTTTATATAGCTCCACAACTTTTAGAGCCTTTGCACCCACTGCCATTACTAGCAAACCTTCTGCCGCAGGATCCAGAGTACCCAAGTGCCCCACCTTCCTTTCGGAAAGCGCTTTGCGCACCATTGCCACACAATCGTGACTAGAAGGTCCGACCGGCTTATCTATAAGGAGAAATCCATGGCGCATAAAATTAGCTTGTAGCTGGTAGGTTATAAGAGCACTTATTCTTTTCTTACAAGCTACAAGCTACCAGCTTTATAAGCACTAGTAAAAATATAGGCAGATAATGTATGATGCAGGCCATGGACTTAACCTTAAGTTGGGATCTGTTCGTCATAGTGTTCTTCGCCATGGTAATTGCTTACAGCTTTATCATCGGAAAACACGAGTCTGTAAAAATAATAATTGCCACCTATATAGCAACAGTAGCCGTACAAGGACTTGGTAATATTTTGGCTAGAATGACTGGAGACTCTCAGCCGATCCTGTATGTGCTTGGAATCTCTGTAGACTCTACAATCCTAGCAACGATGAAACTTGTTATATTTGTAGCTGCAATCATATTTATAGCAGTACGAGGAGGAATAGAAATTCAATACGGCAAAGAATCTGGGAGTATTATTACTTTAATACTTACTGCATTGTTCGGACTCGCAACCGCAGGACTTATACTCTCTACGCTTCTTACATTCGCAGCCGGAAGTGCACTACTTGATGTTAATCTCGCTCAAGCCGAAGCGATGTCTCCTATCATTCAACAAAGTAAACTCATGCAACTTATGATCTTGAATCAAGATCTTTGGTTCGCCTTGCCAGCATTATTGTTACTTGGAGTTGGCTTTTTAAGTAGCGAGTGATCAGTACATATCATACGTCAAGCTCCATTATGCGTAGCAAGTGCTCTTCACCTTGCCAAAGTGCTATGCAGTGCATAAAAATAGAGGTTAATTCCCCCCTACTTAACATGCTTAACTCAATTAGGAACACAACACTCAGAGCTTCTGCAATTGCTTTCTGTATTACTGCCGGAACTCCAATTGCTGCAGTCGCTGGTCTGTTCGGAGATGTGCCTGAAATCGGCGGCTCCGAAGACATAGAAACAACAATCACAGAGATTGTTATAAATATCCTCGGCCTGATGGCACTTGTTGCAGTGATTGTTATTGTGATTGCTGGTGTCCGTCTTGTAATTTCTCAAGGAGAACAAGAAGCAGTAGAAAAGAGCAAGAAGACTATTCTTTATGCAGTGGTTGGATTGATCATCATTCTGCTAGCACAAGCAATTGTTTCATTTATCGCAGACTTTGCAACTGCTTAATCAAGATTAGTATATCGAGAATAATCCCCTCGCCTTCTGGCGGGGGTTTTTCTTATAATGGTAACCTCATACATCCCACTAGCTTCGATCTCCTAAGAAATTAATAGTAACCGTCACTATTCACTTTTCACTATTCACTTTTCACTTCCCCCTGACCGTATAACAAATGATACATACTCCATTTTTGCATATCTACTATCCCGGTCGCACAATTCCCGGATCAGCAATATCCTGAAGTTTTTCTAGTGCCTCTGCTGGATCCATCGCCTCTTCTTCCTTTGGCTTAATTGGATCTTTTACAATTATTTCTTTTTTAACTTCTATAATTTCTGTTGCTGGAATGCCAGCACCCCAACCAAACAATCGCTTAGGGAATATCCAAGTAATTTTCATCTTGCCTGTATCAAACTGAACATCTTTGCATTTACCTAGATACGCCCCGCTTTCTGTACAAATCTTCTGCCCAAATACTGATCTGTTATCTGCCAAAAGATTTTGTAGGCGTACACGATCTTCAGCAGGCGAAAGCACTTCACGATCTCGCAAATGAATCATTGTGCCCCAACTACGAATATCCATGGAAGAACAAAAAAGAGTGGAGTTACCCATCAGCGCAGGGACATCCACATAAAAACCTTCTACCTTGCCAGTATCAGGATCAATAAGCATCCCCGATAAATCACCAAGTTTTTCCTCGTCCTGATCGACAACAGGCAAATCCTTTGAGGTAGAAAAACGTACATGCATGGGGCTAGATTATAGGGACTAGGGATTTATATCTAGCTTGTAGCTAGTAGCTTGTAGGCGATCTACTACCAGCTACAAGCTACCAACTAGTTAATCTATCAATCTTGCTCAAAATAGCGTATAATTGAAGAACAGAGTATGCATCTCTTCTCAGGCACTTCTCATCCGGCATTAGCACAAGCGCTCTCTAAAGAATTGGAGATGCCTCTTGCTAAGATTGAATTAAAGGATTTTAGTTGCGGTGAACGATATGTAAAATTGGGAGAAAGCGTACGTGGTAAGGAGGTTTATATTATTCAGACAACAGACGATAAGCCTGATGAAGAACTTATGCAGCTATTCCTGATGTGCCAAGCTGCAAAACTAAGCTTTGCTAAAACAGTACATGTAATACTGCCTCACTTCCCATATGCACGCCAAGATCGTGTTGCAGAACCACGTGAACCAATTTCAGCAAAACTTGTAGCTCACCTTTTAGAAGAATCTGGAGCAGATCATGTAATTACGCTCGATCTACATTCAACTCAAATTCAAGGTTTCTTTAGTATTCCTGTAGATGCATTGGATGCAAGTCCTGTATTTGCAAAACACTTTAAAGCCTTAAAACTGCCTGATCCTGTAGTAGTTTCTCCAGATGTTGGAGGTGCAAAGCGAGCAAAGAAATTTGCAGACATGATAGGCGCAGATATCGCAATTATTCACAAATCTCGTCCACACCATCACGAAGTAGAAGTTGTAGATCTTGTAGGAAACATTGAAGGTCGCCCCTGCATTTTATTCGACGATATGATTGATACTGCAGGAAGCTTACTTTCCGCCAAAAAGGCCTTGATTGAGCGCGGTGCACACCGTGATGTATACGCTGCAGCTACCCATGGAGTATTCTCTGGTAAAGCCGTTACAAACCTAACAGAAGCTGAATTTAAAGAAGTGGTAGTTACAGATAGTATTCCAATGGGCGAAAAAAGCTTTCCAGGTCTTACTATTCTACCTGTTGCGCCAATGCTTGCAGAAGTAATCAGGCATATTGAACGTGGAGAGAGCGTGACGGAGATATACGATAAATAGTAGTAAAGATTACATCATAAATTAGGTACTTTTTTTATATTTGCTATACTTGAAATACGTTTCCCCCAAACAATATGAAAAAACTTACCGCACTCCTATTATCTGGCTCTATATTCTTCTCCACTGCTCCTATTGGATTCGCAGCAGAAACATGTACAGAGCTCTCAGGATTTGAGCAAGAACAATGTCTACGAAGAGATTTAAGAAAGCAAACACTAGAAAAGCGTTCAAGTCGCATATTGCAACGTACAATGCGTAAGATAAATGCAGCCGCAGAAATCACACTCCCAACAGTAGGAGCCAGAACTCGTGCAGTGCTCAGAAATATTCCAACACGACGTTCTCAATTATTAATGTTCAAAGAACGCGCAAAAGAAAACGCACGTTTAAGAAATGAGCGAACGAAGCTACAAATGGAACAGATGTCAGAAGAAATGGATGCTTCAGAAGATGAATCCGAAGACACTGAAGAAGCCGTTATCAAAGGTAAAGTAGAATATCGCATTCTTGGCAGAGGCCGTGCAAAGTTGCGCCGTTTCCAATTCTTGCAGCCTGAGAATAACGAAGAATAGTTTGTAATATAAATCGTAATCTTTAAGGACGGCATTCGTGTCGTCCTTTTTGATATACAACCACAAACGAAAACCCATATATTGTTGACCTGAAAGCGAATTATTCGTACCCTTCTTGCACTCAGGGCGATTAGCTCCCACCTTCGCGCTCTGGCGCTTCGGCGGGCAGGCAGCTTCCAGCTTCGCTTCCTATGCTAATCAATTTTCTAAGCTGGTGCACATTTACACCTTCGGGCGATTAGCTCAGCTGGTTAGAGCGCGACACTGATAATGTCGAGGTCGAAAGTTCAAGTCTTTCATCGCCCACCACACATAATCTATTCTACTTACTTTTATAACCTCTTCTTTTAGATCCTTTTTTTATCGTTATTTCACCCACAGATTTAGGAGCTCTATTTTTACCATCATGCATATTAGGGTCATCTCTAGGTTTCTTCTTCTTAGACCGAACAAGACTCATCGCTTTAAAGATACGCGTTCTAAGAGCCTCTGTATCAAACAAAACGCCTTGAGCAGCTATTTCAATAGCCTCATTGGCCACAGCAATAAGCGCTGCATACGCTACCCTATTGTCCTTAACGATCTGAGCAGCTCTTTGCGCAACCTCTGCACTAAGAGTGTCTAATTTTTTTGCATCAATTCCAATATCTTTAAGAAGTTTTATATTTAATTTTGGTTGGGACATAAAATTATAGAAATTATTCTGATAGAAACTTATCAATATAATTAACTTTATAAACATATATAAACATTTTTTCTTGTTAATACAAATATAATGTTGGATCATTTGCTTAAAAAAAGCCCAGCTGTACACATAATTGCGTACAACCAGGCTACCGAGCATTACCACTGCTTACCACCTCAATACCACGATGAGGCGCTTCTGCTACCCCTGTATCTAGAGCGCCCTTTGCGCCGAGGCTTCGTCGGAAGCGCGAATCCTGTCTCTGCGCGCCTTGCGATCCGCTCCTTGTGTTTGCCGCTCTGGAAGTGTGCATCCATGTGCTCCACAAAAATGGAAACTCCACAGGTACACGTCATGCTCTCCCGACGTTGTCCAGCTTTGGACATGACAGACTCTCCTTCAAACAAGAGTAATGCTTAATCATCCACCCAACAAAGAGTGAACACTAACCGAACATAAAAAGAACGGACAGAGCATTAACGCACAGTTGTTTCTATCACACAAGTATCAAATCAGCTTATTTCCGTGCCCACTGAGCAAACGCCTCCAATGTTAAACTAAATGGAGAAAGCTCTCCATTCTGAACAATATTAAATACCTCACCAGAAATCACATTCAGATCGAATTCAAATTCTTGTTCGCCATTTGCAGAGCTAAATAGAATACTTCTAACAGACGCTGTTGTAGGTGAAATCTCTTCTATTACAGTTTCTACTGTAAATAATGCTCCAACACTTCGCATCAATTCATAAGCTTTTGCTTTAACTTCATCTGGTGTTAATCCCACATCTTCCTCTGCTTCTACTATCACTGCATCTTCTGGTAACACTTCTTCCTTAGTTTCCAATAGTGATACATCCACTTTCTCCTCTAGCTTTAGATTAACAAGTGCATCATGTTGATCTTTAGAAATTAAATCTGAATGCAAATCAAATAATTCTGATATCAATTCTGTAAGTACATATGCTCGCTGTGGATACTCATGACGCCTGAATGATTCAACCTGATCTATCAATAGATCAAAAACCTGAGCTAGGAATGAACTTGGATCATCCATTTCTTCTGCAGCATCAGAAATGTCGAGCTGCCATCTGGCAAGTACGTACTCTGTAAATCCTACTGGCATAATATCTGCCTGTGGAAGTGTAACCAGATATACCAGATATTCTTCTTTAGTAAGATCTGGGCGATTCATACTCCATGCTGTAGTCCTGAAATCAGGATGAATACCCAACAGAAGCCAGACATGTGCATCATGCGAAAGTGACGTCATTACATCACGAGACATAAGTGGATACCGAGAAGCCTGAGTAAGCATTGCTGCAAGCGCTGTGATGCCACTATCGGAATAGATAACATCTTCTACGCCTATTAGCATTAGGAGTGCATGTACCCCTTCTTGGTCCCCTTCTGATACATATTCTGCGACCTGTTCCAAAAATGCTGCCTCATTCATTTTCTTAGCACGCTCACGAGAAGCAGGAAGTTGGAATGGGGCTAACACCATACTCAAACCTTCTTTGAATAGAATTGTATTCTTTGAAGATTGATTTTTAGAATCCTTAGGAATTCTATTCAAATTAACCAGCTGTTCACGACGGAAATTTGTTGGAACAGTTTTTAGCTTGCGAGCTTTAAACCATGTATCCATTCCATCATTAAGGCTCGCCAACTTCTCTCTTCCGCGCCACTGCAATCCAACCGGTACAAGTACAACTTGATCCTCCCATTGAACAAGTACAGGTGCAGAAATCGCAGCTACTGTAACCACCTGATCTCTAACCGTTATATGGAATCCACCAACAATGCTTTTGAGCACATAAGGGCCGGCTTCCATTCTTATATATCCTCTATTAGAAACTAGAGCTTGGCCTTTAACCAAATGAATATCCAAATCTGTATTCTCGATTTCTGCCTCTTTAAAAAGCATAATATTTGTCTCATCCGACAATTTGAGCACACGAATTCCTTTATTGTTATCAATTATTTCCGAAGTTACATTTGCCCCAATCTGCTTACCTTGCAAACCTGTAAACACCAATAATAATGCAAATGCGGGAGCAAGTAGAAAGTGCCTATGGCGTAATGTCTGGTGACTCATGTTTATTTGAGATTTCCTTTAATTATAGCGGAATTAGGCTATTTGATCAATTATTTATGATTATCTGATCATCAAAATATGAGCTGGTAGCTGGTAGCTGGTAGTAGACCATTAGAAAATCAGGTACTCTGTAGGCTCTACCAGCTACAAGCTACAAGCTAATTGCCAATGAAAATAATCGGAATTGACCCCGGTTTAGCCACCACAGGCATCGCTATCATAGAATCTGGCAAAGGCAACAAAATATCTAAAGCTGACTGGATGACAATAGCTACTCCAGCCAATACTCCATTGAGCGATCGGCTTTTAGAGATTCAAGAAGACTTGAGCTCGTTTTTAGATATAAATAAGCCTGAGCTGGCAGTAGTAGAAAAGCTGTTCTTTTCAACAAACGTAAAAACTGCGATTGATGTAGCTCATGCCCGTGGTGTAATTCTTGTTACACTCCAATCACGGGGGATTCCGATCGTAGAGCCTACTCCGCTACAACTAAAATCCTGCATCACAGGAGATGGAAAGGCAGACAAGCTTCAGGTGCAACAAATGGTAATGCGTGAATTACATTTAGATGAAATCCCAAAACCAGATGATGCAGCGGATGCGTTAGCACTCGCACTTTTTGGGGCATTTCAAAAATGTCATGGTGAGCCCGTCGAACCATGACACCCATTGTCACCCTTCGACGAGCTCAGGATGACAACAAAATTAATTAGTCACTGATTACTTACCACTGACCACTGCATTCATTTCCCACACCTTAGCCCCCTCCAGCTCCTTTGGAACGTGCGTAGCCGAGATGATAACCTGATAGTCGTCGAAGCATCTTAGAAGTGCGCTCTGATGATTGTCATCAAGTTCGGAGAATACATCATCCAAAAGAACCACTGGCTTCTCCCCTCTTCTGAGTTCTAAAAATGAAACCTTAAGAAACAACAAAGCCAATACTGCCGCCCTCTGCTGTCCTCTGGAGGCAAATGTTGTAAGTGATCTACCGTCGATATCTATCCTCCAATCGTCACGATGTGGTCCCACTGTTGTGGATTGCAGAATCAAATCTCGTTCTTGATAATGAGCAAGCAGCTCTTGCATTTCTTTAGCTATCTCTACTTGAGTGCGTGCTTCTCCTTTGCGCTGATATACCAAAATCGCCTCTTTCCACTTTTCTCCGAGTGACTGTATCTCTTGTGTTAATGAACATTGGAAAACTTCCATAATCTCTAAACGCTTGAGTGTGATTACGGCAGCTGCCTGAGAAAGCAATATATCCCAATGCTCAAGATCGGCTCGCTTTGCCACACCTTCTACAATTTTTTTAAGCAGTGCGTTACGTTGCTTTAGAATTTTTAAATATTGAGACATTGCAGAAGAATACTCAGGCGAAACCTGACACAAAAGAATATCCAGAAAACGACGACGTTGAGCAGGTGGACCTGTGAAGAGCTCTAAATCTTGTGGCAAGAATGCGACAGTCGGCAAATGCCCTACCATATCCGAAAGTGACTTCTTAACATCATTTATAAAACATGCCTTCTGTTTACGCGGCAAAATCTGGCTAGTCACTTCTACTGTGCTCTTTTCTCCATGATCATTTTCTAGTTCTGCCTTAATTCGATAATACTCCTTACCCCACTGAACAATATCCAGCTCCTCAACTGGCAAAAAAGATTTAGTGAGCGAAAGCACAGAAATAGACTCTAGAATGTTCGTCTTGCCCGCTCCATTAGGACCCAAAAGAACATGGACATTTGGTTCAGCAATTTCGAAGGCAAATGCCGGAAAGCTTCTAAATTGCTCTAAGGAAATGGAATGGATGCGCATCAGGATGATCCTATCGAAAAAGCACAAAATCCGAAATCCGAAACAGGCATGAAATGTTCAAAATGAACTTATAACTATACTTATAAGTTCAGATTTCACCTTCCTTACCTTCCTTGCCTCCACATAATTCAATTCCCTCTTCTACCAATTCTTCTATTAACTCACTGTATTCTGGTCGTTTAATGTACTTTTTAACGTCCTCTTTTACTACCCACACAAATTCATTTATCTCCGACTGATCTACTACCACTTTTGCATCTGCCTGTACCAAAGCAAAAAAGAATTCCAATCTCTGACCACATACATTATCTGGCCTGAACCTACGATAGGATGGCGGAAAATCATACTGATAAATCTTCTCGCTTTGTCCTGCGGATTCTACTTCTAATCCTGCCTCTTCTTTAAGTTCACGCACAGCAGCTTGCTCATACGTTTCCCCTTCTTCCACTCCTCCTTGCGGCAACTGCCATGAATCCTTTTTACGAGGTTTATGCAAGAGCAATACTTGATAAATCGGTCCACATCCGTCCGGAGAACATACATTCAACGGACGCAAAACTACGATAGAAGCACATTTACGATAAACATCAGTCATAATACGAGTGTACAGCTTGTAGCTTGTAGCTTGTAGTTTTTCTCATTTATAAAAACTTCAAAGACCTGATATTCTGAAATCCTCAGCCCTAGCCCCAACCCAAGCCCTACTTAGAATGTTTCTCCTCCTTCAACTTAACAACCATGTGCTTCATGCAACGTGGGCAATACTTTTTGATTCCTTCAGCATGTTCCTTCCACCCCTTGCCCTGTTTATCCTGTTTATGAAAACGTAGAGTCCCTAATCGGTTTCCCGATTCGGTACAGAACATGGCGAAGACAGTACGTTTTCCTCGTGGCATTGGTGGTAGATTAAGGATTTATGAGTTTTGTGCAAGGAAAAAGTGAATTGATTAGGTTTAGTAGGTTTTTACGTTTATTACGTTGATTGGGCTAAAGGCAAGAAAAGCTATTTAGGAAACTTAATAAACCTAATGTACCCAATAAACCTAATAAACCTCTCAATTACTTCCTTCTGCCTGCAAAAATGTAAACACACTATTCCCCGCTATAGACCCTTCTCCAGCTGCTGTTGCAAACTGTGCGAAGTAATTGCTGCCACTAGATACATCTCCAGCTGCAAAAACACCCGGAACAGATGTGGCCATATCCGCCCCAACTTTAAGATGCTTACGCTCGTCAATCTCACATCCCAATTGCTCAGCCAAGGCAGTGGATGGAATTGAACCAATTTCTATAAACACTCCATCAACATTTATAGTATCTGACCCGTTGAACTCTTTATCCAACTTCACGCCAGTTACTCTTTCATCACCTAAAATTTCTGTAACATTTCTCTCAAGCACATACTCAACATTATCTTTCTTCTTAACTTCATCCACCCAGAAAGGCTCTGCGCGGAACTCATTTCTGCGATGAATCAGATACACCTTGTTTGCTACCTGCGCTGCAATTGCCGCCCCTTCTACAGCGCTGTCCCCTCCTCCAAGTACCGCCACATCTTTTCCTTTGTAAAAGAATGCATCGCATGTTGCACAGTACGTTACACCCTTACCCGAAAATTTCTCTTCATCCGGTGCACCCAAATGACGCTTATTGGACCCAGTTGCAATGATGAGTGTCTTCGCATCATCTGTTTCACCATTTTGATACGTGATACTAAATCCTCCATCCTTCTGTTTTAATGATTCTACACGCGCTTGCTTATGAGTAACATTCTCAAAACTGGTTGCATGTTTTTTAAAATTATCCATAAGATCTGGACCCTTGATATCAATTTCTCCCGGCCAGTTGCCAACTTCTGCAGCCGTCACACCCATTCCACCTTCGTCTTCTCCTACAATCAAAGTAGAAAGCTTATAACGAGCTGTGTAAACCGCTGCGGTGTAGCCTGCAGCTCCGAGCCCAATAATTGCGACGTCAAACATAATATGGAGAGTAAAGCAGATGTAAGATACCGTTAATCTTCTAGCTAATAAAGGAGCAAAAGGAGTTAAAAGAGTTAAAGGAGAAAACTTTTCTTTTATATCTTTTATCTCCTTTTTCTCTTTTTAATCCTAATAATTACACCCAACCTCGTGCCCTCATCGCATCTAGCATCCTCTTAATACCAACCGAGAACGCAGCCTCACGGTATGTCATTTCTTCACGACGCGCTTCTCTGCGCACGGATTTATAACCATCTAATATTACACGCTTTAGTTCTCTGTCTACTTTCTCCGCAGTCCATTGCTCTCCACTTCTGCCTTGGCTCCACTCAAAATAGCTAACAGTTACTCCTCCTGCATTTGCCAACACATCAGGAATTATGCTTACGCCTCTTCTATCTAAAATTGCATCTGCTTCTGGTGTAGTAGGACCATTAGCAAGTTCCAAAATGTACTTGGCTTTTATCTTGGCTGCATTTTCTGACGTTATTACGTTATCTAATGCTGCAGGAATCAGAATGTCACATGGCAATTCAAGCAATTGCTCATTTGTAATATGCTCAACTCCATCTATTTTCATACGCTGAATATCACAAACTGATCCTTCGCAATATTCTCCGGCAACAGCACCTGTCTTGCGCTTATACTTTTCGATGCGAACTGGATCTATACCATCAGGTGAATAGATTCCACCTTGCGAATCCGAAACCGCTACAACTGTGTAACCAGAATTATGCAAGAAGTGCGCCATGCTCATTCCTGCATTTCCAAAACCTTGAATGGCAACCTTAAGCTCATCGGGATCTAATGCTGCTCGCTCAATCATTTCTTCTAATATAAAGAATCCACCGCGAGCAGTAGCAGTATCGCGCCCAAGAGATCCTCCAAAAGATAAAGGCTTCCCTGTAATCACAGCAGGCGAGAATGTGTGAGTAATTTTTTCATATTCGTCGCGCATCCAAGCCATGATAATTGGATTAGTATTCACATCTGGTGCAGGGCAATCTATATCCTCTCCAACATGATCCACAAATGCTTGAACATAAGCTCGTGCCACTTTCTGTAATTCTGATTTTGATAATTTCTTAGGATCCACCTGCACTCCACCTTTTGCTCCTCCAAATGGAATATTCACTACCGCCGTTTTTATAGACATAAGTGCTGCCAATGCTTTTACTTCTGCCTCGTCCGCCTCTGGATGAAAACGAATTCCCCCCTTGTATGGTCCCCGTGCATTATTAAACTGAACCCTAAAAGCTGGAAGCATCTGAGTAGTGCCATTATCAAGCTGCACTGCAATATCTTTTTTGTGAATATGCTGAGGCTCCATAAAAAACGCACGTTCGGCATCATTCATATCTATCTTTCCAATTACTCGCTTAAGAGTGTCTTGGAAACGCGTGTAAGGAGTAGATGCTTTGGCTACTACTGGAGGAGGGGTTGTTGCTGAGGAAGTGTCCATGAGTTTTGGGTAAGAATTGATTAAATCGATAATAAGTGTGCCAGAGATTTCTGACCGTGTCTTGGTGATGCATTGTACTCCAGTAAGACACGTTACATGAACAATAATATTCCACTTCTCATCTATCTAATTAGGAGCTTTATTAAGGCAAAAAATGCCAAATGCTTAACTTCTAAGCTTCACATAATGAGCTGACTCTTGCCAAGATATCAAATCTCAAGGAAGATAAATTCCACAATTTTTACCACAAATAATATGAAAGAAAGTATTGCAATCGGATGTACAGGCGGCAAAGCCCCAGGATGGCCTGCCGGTATTAAAGGTGTTACCGATGCAGCAGAAGAAGCAGGACTAAGAGTTGTTGCACTCGAAAATGGATGTGAAGCTATGGTTCAACCTGATGCAATTTATAAAGACATTCACGATTTTGGTGACCAGAGCACATTCATGGAAAGCAACGAAAGTCCTATTTATGCTTCTAGATTCACTCCCTTCAATAAGAAAAAGCTAAAAGTAGAAACAGATCAAGAACGCGACAGAAGAGCGCTACTCGAATTCAACAAATCGGAAGAAAAGCGGATCATTATGGATAACATGAGAGTAAATCGTGTAAAAGCTGTGATACTACTTGGTGGAGATGACAGCATTTGGACACTACAGATGCTTATGAAAGCAGGCGCTTTGGAAGGGAATGTCGCCACAAAAACAATAGACAACGATGTTACAAATACACTCTCACACGGTCACATTACTGCAGGTGCAGTTGGCAGACAGATGGTTGATGGAATACGCATTGAGGCAAGATCATATAATAGAGTTGGAGTAGTAGAAGCAATGGGACGAAATGCAGGGCACCTTGCACAACAACACTACAATGCGGACATTATTTTGCCTGCAAAAGACTTTCATCCTAATCACGAAGTAACAAGAGCACAAATTACAGAACGAATTCAGGAAGTATTTGCAGAGCGAGGCCGCAAGGAAAGAGGAGATCCAAACAAGGGCAATGCCGTTATTGTTGTTCCGGAAGGATTCTTAATAGATGGAGAGGAAACTTTCCTATCCACAAAAGAAGATCCGCATGAGCACAAAAGGCTTGGCGGAGTAGGACACAGGATACAAGAATGGCTGGAGGGAGTAGGTCTTGGAACTGTGTACCAAAGACCCGGCTATATGTATCGCTTTGCGAATCCAACCCAACAAGATGCAGAACTCACTTATAACTTTGGGAAGCTTGCTGCAGAAGAAGCCATAAAAGGCAACACGGGCCTTGCAACAGTTGCGCAAGGACCATCGCTAGACATCAGCACTATGGATTTGCATGACTTGGGCGGAGGTAAATTCATGCGTCCAGAAGATTACAATTTTGATGAATTAATGCCAAAGACCAATGATTTGCGTGCCGAATAATTTATTTTGGTGATTTGTAATCAAGATCTTTCACAAGACTAAACATCCATGTAGGATTTAGCCGTGCCGGAGTGGCGGAATTGGTAGACGCGCACGACTCAAAATCGTGTACCGCAAGGTGTGAGGGTTCGATTCCCTCCTCCGGCACCATGAATATAAAAATAAAAACTATTCTTGCCTGTTATCACCTCTACTTAATCCTGCCCATTCAAGAAATCTTCTAAGTTTTCCTCTAATAATGCCAGTTTCAATTGAAGATTTCTCTTTAGCAGCTTCCCGTTGAGCAAAAGCTTCCTTTTGTTTATTTGCTATCCTATGTATAGCTAACATTACTACTAAATTTGCTCTCGGATCCGTAGATGATTGTCTCTTAATATGAACAGCAACTCGTCGCGAAATACCGCACAATGCTACAGGAGCAATAATATTATTGCCATTGGCATCAATAACTTTTATATGTAACTCTGCCAACGCACGCTCAACATCTTCAACCTCGTCATCAGATGGCATTTCATTCTCTTCTGGTGATTGTAGATTTTCTGCTTCAGGCATTGAGAACCAAAATACTCCGCTAAATTAGCGAGTCAAGCATATTCAATTCACATCTTAAGTACTACAAGAAATTTTATTTTCAGATAAGATAGACCCAATGGACAAGTACAACTCATTTATATTTGATACTTTTGATTTTGACCAGAAATCAGGGAAGGTTGAACTTAAATACAGTTTGGATGATACAGTTCGATTTTTAGAGACTGTAGAATTCCTCGGAGATTACCAGCCAGTATCACTTACAATTCTAGATAGAGCCTTCTTGGCACTGCATTTAATTGGAGGAATTAGTTACTTTAAAACTGCTTGCCCACCTAATATTCAAGTTCAATCTGGAGAACTAAATGCAGATCACGCAGCATTTTGGAATCGTGTTTACCACAAAGGATTGGGCGAGTTCTGTTTTCAGAATAAAATTGATCCAACTACGCTGGCATCGTTCACTGCAACAGAAGTTACTCCCCTGCTTGATATAGAAAGGCCAAAGAATGCAGGCTCTGTTCTTGTACCAATTGGCGGTGGCAAAGATTCTATAGTTACTATAGAACTGCTTAAAAAAGCAGGAAAGGACGTCACATTAATGCGAATGAACGAACATCCTCTTGTAACTGAGCTAATAGAAGCTACTGGGCTTCCATCAATTTCTTTGGAGCGCACGTTATCGCAAAGACTGTTTGAATTGAACAAACAAGGAGCACTAAATGGACATGTCCCTATCACCGCATATGTATCTTGCTTAAGCGTAGTAACTGCACTTCTTTATGGGTTCGAAAGCATTGCAATGAGCAATGAACGCAGTGCAAACGAAGGAAATATAGAAAAAGATGGGCAAATGGTTAATCATCAATGGAGCAAAAGCTGGGAATTTGAAAATCTATTTAGCGAATATATAAAATCGTACATAACAACAGATCTAAATTACTTCAGCCTCCTGCGTCATCTAAGTGAATTCGCTATTACAAAATACTTTGCAACACTTCCCGAGTACTTCACAAAAGTTACTAGCTGTAACCGTAATTGGAAAATATCCAGAGAAGATACTTCTGAACGATGGTGCTGTGAATGCCCCAAGTGTGCATTCTCGTTCTGCATGTACAGTGCATTCTTGCCATTAGATACACTGGTAGAAATCTTTGGAAAGAACCTGTACTCAGAAACTTCACTTAGAATTTTATACAGAGAGCTTTTGGGCCTAGAAGGAATGAAGCCATTTGATTGTGTAGGCACCGCAGAAGAAGTTCAGGCTGCATTTATTCTGGCTCATAAACGTGGAGATTTGGACTCTACTCCAATAATGCAAATGTTCCTCGAGGAAGTTCTTCCCACCATCAAAGATCCTGATAAAGTGGTGTCTGCTGCTTTGGAGCCAAGCTCCGAGCATGGCATTCCAGAAGAATTCCTATCTGTGCTACATGCAAATAACTGAACTCAAAGGTAAAAATATCTGCATCCTTGGATACGGGCGTGAAGGGCATGCAATGTTGAATGCTTTGCGCGGTCTTGATGTT